>JAHFCH010000004.1 GCA_023249635.1 Fibrobacterota bacterium | reverse complement strand
GAACTGGGAGCCGTCGTAGAGGACGCCCTGGACGATTTGGCCAACGTCGATGTTGGTACCGACCTGGGTGGGATGCCTTTCCAGCTCCGCCCGCAGGGGAGCGGCCAAGGCCAAGAGGAGCAAGGCGCAGATGCCGAGGCCGGTGAGGCCGCAACCACCCCACAGCAAACGCATGATGGCCTCATCGCTTTCCATCGGGAGTCGGTCTTGCAAGCGGATGCGGGTTACCATGAGAAGGTCCATTCCGGCAGGCGCAGGGGTTCGCCGTTGCGCAGGGCCGACTCATGCGCGAGGATGCCCGTGCAGGTCCAGTTGGCCGATTGGATATGGTTGGGGTAGGCTTGGCGGCGCTCGCGCAGGGCCGATACGAATTCGTGGACGAGGTGGGGATGGGACCCGCCATGGCCCCCTCCCTGCGTGAAGGAAAGATGATCCTGGCCTTCGCCGTAGACGCCCTTGGTCGTGAACGACTGGATCTCCTTGGGCAGGAGCCGGGCGTAGTCGGGAACCACCACGCGCGAAGGGATGTCGTGCTCGGCCCGCTTGGCGGTGTGGATGATGGGCGGTTCGCCTTCGATGAGCGGCCATTCGAAAGCGCGCTTGCTGCCGTATACGTCGAAGCTCTCGCGGTATTGGCGGGCGGTGTCGAAGAGGGACCGGTAGATGCGCGCGGTAATGTCCGAGGCGCGGAATTTGATGTGGCAGCTCTCGACGGCGAATGGCGAATCGTACTTGCTGATCAATTCCGGGCGGATGGTGCCGGAGCCGAAGCAGGATACCACCTCGGCATCGGCGCGGGTGAGCGCCAGGCAAGGTCCTACGCAATGCGTGGCGTAATGCATGGGGGGCAGTCCCGGCCAGTAATTGGGCCAGCCGTCCATGTCCTGTTGGTGACTGGCCTGCAGGTACTGGAGCTTGCCCAGTTCTCCCTTCTCGTACATTTCCTTCACGAACAGGAATTCCCGGGCGTAGACGACCGTCTCGGCCATCATGTAGGTGAGACCGGTCGCTTCCACCAGGTCCACGATCTTGCGGCAATCCTCTACCGTGGTCGCCATGGGTACCGTGCACATGACGTGCTTGCCGGCCTTGAGGGCGGCCAGCGTCATCGCGGCATGATCGGGAATGGGGGAATTGATGTGAACGGCGTCCAGATCCTTGTCCTTGAGCATCTCGGCGAAATCGGTGAAGCGCGCTTCCACCTTGAAGGCGTTGCCCACCTTCCTCAGACTTTCCGGATTGCGCTGGCAAATGGAGTGGAGGGTAGCGTCGGGGTGACGTTGATAGATTGGGATGAATTCGGCCCCGAAGCCTAAACCCACGATTCCGACCCGTATTTTGCCAGCCATGCCTGCTCCTTTTGCTCAGAAACAGAGAGGAGGCAAGAATTATGCCATGGCCCGGAATCTGGCGAATTTCGAAGGAAAGGGTCTTTTTAAGAGGAAAACCAGGACATGCGGGAAGGGTTCCGAGTCAAGGGTTCAAGCTCAACTCCGGACTATACACCTAGTAAACACTTTTTCCCGGAATAGTGGATATCCGATATACACCCGCTGGATAAACTCCGGGTACGGGGTTAGAAGCCGTTAACGGCTTCGATAACCGCATCTATGTCGCTATCGGAAAGCGAGGGATGGCAGGGAATGGAGACGCAACGGGTGGCGTGGGATTCGGAATGCTGCAGGCCCTGGGGATCGCGTGCGAGGCCGCGGCAAGGTTCCTGATTCTGGATCGGGATGGGGTAATGGATTTGCGCTTCGATGCCGGCGGCTTTCAGATGGGCGATCAGTCCATCGCGCTTTTCGGCGAGTACTACGTACAGGTGGTAGACATGGTTGCCCGGTTGCAGCGGCGGCGCAAGCAGACGCACTCGGCCGGGGCGAATCCCGCTGGTGTAGGCGGCGGCGATTTCGCGGCGGCGCGCAGTGAAAGCGTCGAGCCAGGGCAGCCGGGCCGACAGGATGGCGGCGTGGATTTCGTCCAAGCGGCTGTTCATGCCCAGATGGGGATGGTGGTAACGCTGGCTTTGGCCGTAGTTGCGGAGCCGGCCGGCCAGCGCACCCAGGTCCTCTCGATTGGTGATGAGCGCGCCCCCGTCGCCCAGGGTACCAAGATTCTTGGTCGGATAGAAGCTGTATGCCCCGCACTCCCCGAAACCGCCTGCCACGCGTCCGTCATGCGCCGCCCCATGCGACTGCGCGCAATCTTCCAGCAAGGCGATACCCGCCCCGCGGCAGAGTTGCACCCAGCGGTCCATGGCGCGCAATTGCCCGTATAGGTGCACCAGCACCACGGCCCGCGTCTTGGGGGTAAGGCAGCGCTCCACGCTGGCGGGGTCGAGCAGGGCGGTGGCCGGATCGATATCGGCGAGCACGGGAGTCGCCCCCGCGCGTATCACCGCGAGTACGGTCGCGAAGGCGGTCATGGGCGTGGTCACGACTTCGTCCCCCGGGCCTATGCCCAGTGCCCGCAACCCTATTTCGATGGCATCCATGCCGTTGCCTACGCCCAGGCAATACGCTGCTCCGCAACGGGCGGCCCATGCTTTTTCGAAGGCCTCCACTTCCGAGCCGAGCACGTACCAACCCGATAGGATGACGCGTTCCGCGGCGGCGACCTGCGCGCGTTTGAGCTCCTCGGGTTCCCCCTTGAAATCGTTCATCAGGATCATTTCGGATCCCAGTAATGGCTGTGGTGAAGGCGGTAGAAATCCATGCTGCGTTTGAGCCCATCGCGCAATGCCGTTCGCGGACTCCACCCCAGCGCCGCTTTGGCCTTTGAGAAGTCGGAATAATAGTCTCCGATATCTATGGCTTTGCGATCGGGCGGGAAGGGGACGATCTCGAAGGTCCCGCCTCCGGATAGTTCCACCATGATTCCCGCCAGATCCTTGAGATTGATGCGCTCTTCGCTGCCCAGATTGAATACGTTGCCGTAGGCGTTGGGATCCAGGGCCGCGGCCAGCATGCAATCCACCACGTCGTCGACGTAGTTGAAGTCGCGCAATTGCAGCCCGTCCCCGAAAACCTTGATGGATTTGCCTTCGATCAGTTGGCGGATCCAGATACCGAGGAAGGTTTGGCGCGCATCCTTGACGCGCATGCCCGGGCCGTAGGTATTGGTGAGGCGCAGGGCCGCTGCTTTCACCCCGTACACGTTGTTGTAGAGCAGGTGGTACCATTCTCCGGCCAGCTTATTGATCCCGTTCACGTCCACGGGGCGCACGGGATGCTTCTCGTCGACGGGCAGGTACTCGGGTTTGCCGTACAGTTGCCGCGTGCTCGCGAAGACCACCTTGATGGCGGGGTTGTGCTTGCGGCAGGCTTCCAGGATAGAGAGTTGGGCGGCGGCATTGATGTCGAGATCGTTGCGGGGATCGGTCATGGAATCGAGATGGCTGGTCTGCCCCGCCAGGTTGAATAGGAAATCCTTCCCTTGCACCAGGTAGGCCATGGCGAAAGGATCGCGCACATCGGTGATGTTGATGTTGACCCCGGGCTTGTCCTGCAGGTCGCGCACGTTGAAAAGGTTGCCCCCGTACTCGGGTATCAGGCTGTCGGCAAGGGTGAGCTTGGCGCCAAGTCCGTGAAGGCGGCGCGCCAGGTTGGAGCCGATGAACCCCAGGCCACCGGTAATGAGGATATGTGTGCCTGCGAAATAGTCGCCGGGAATCTGCATTTCCAATCCGCGAATCCATTGCTGGTCCGGTCGACCCGACCGGCTCCGGATGCTATGTTACCATAAATGAAAAAGCGAATGGAAGGGATGCGGGCGTTCAAAGGTGCGGTTTTCGATATGGACGGGTTGCTACTGGATAGTGAACGGATTTGGGAGCAGGCCCAAATTACGGTCTTCCTTGAATTGGGGCTGGATCTTACGATGGAGATGCAGAGGGCGACAACCGGTATCCGCATGGCGGAGTGCTTCGGGCTTTGGGGGGGATTCTTCCCCGGTGTCACCCTGGACCGGATGCGTATCCGGGAACGGCTCCTGGAATTGGTCGGGACCGGGGTGCGAACCACCGGAGTGATTAAACCCGGAGCGAAACGCGCTTTGGATCTGTGCCTGTCGGCCGGCTGCCGATTGGGCCTCGCATCCTCTTCGCCGCCGGAGATCATCGCCGCGGGATTGGAGCGCCTGGGCGCAACGGATATGTTCCACGTGGCGGTTTCCTCTGAAATGGAAACCCTGGGAAAACCGGATCCGGCCGTATATCTCACGGCGGCCGCGCGCATGGGGGTTTTGCCGGAGGATTGCATCGCGTTTGAAGATTCCGTTCCGGGAGTTCGTGCGGCCAAGGCCGCGGGTATGTTTACGGTGGCCGTGCCGGAAGAGCATAATATCGGCCGGGCGGAATACGGCATCGCGGATCGCACGATTACGACTTTGGAAGCGTTCAATGCGGGATTTTTGGCCGTTTCCCGAAACGCCTAAAGGCGCGTAAAGTTATACATTTCATCCCGCCCAAACCGGGCTCTGGCCTCTGTCACCGGGATTTACCGATTCCTCGGTCGTGCCATTCAATTCGAACCATAGGGATGATTCCATGAAGATCCGAACCCAGCTTGCGCTTCTATCGTGCCTTCCGGCCCTGGTCGCGGCCGTGCCCAACCGCGATGGCCTGGTAGGCGTGCATCGGACCGAGGCGGCGACTTCCTTGGGCGATGGCTGGCTGCAGATTTCCGCTTACTCGCACATCATCAATGATGAGGCCCTGCTGGAGGGCGGCCGGTGGAAACACGGCAACGTCTCGGAAACGCCGAGCTTCTTCCTGCTCGGAAATGATTACCTGTCGCTGGCGTACGGGTTAGCCGATCAGTGGGACATCGCCCTGACAGTCCCTTTCTACTACGAACAGATCCAATCTTCGACCTATAGTTCGGACGGTTTCGCCTGGGGAAATGCCAAGGCCCAACTTAAGTACGTCCTGCCTTTGGGAGGGGAGGCTTCCCCGTATCGCTTCGCTGCCGTCGCCGGAGCGTCTACACCCTCTTCGGAGGCGGGAGTGGGCATCATTCCCCGCGAGTCGGAATATTTTACGCGCGGGGCCATCCGGTTACAGGACGGTTCTCGCGCCTATGGTGTAGGCAGCCCGGAATTCTACGGAACCCTGGCCTTGACGGGTGACTATGGTCAGGCGGGATCCAAACTCCCCCTGGCCTGGCACCTCAACGGAGGAGGGCGCAAAGTCGGCTTCGATTTCGGGGATGATCGGCTATTCGACGATGTGGGTTTCGGATCCTTCGCGGTGGAATACCGGATCAACAAATGGGCCGAGGTTAACGGAGAGTTCTACCACGAGGCGCGCCTGGATCATTTCCCGTTCCGATCGGTCCAATGGGAAACCGAACCGACCACTATTACGGTCGGCGCGGTGGGCAACCTGCCTTATGGCGTCACCTTGCAGGCGGGGATGATGTTCGGCATTTTACGGGACGGATCGACCGCCGTGCGCGCCCAGAACAGAGATACCATGGTCACGCATACCTTCTCCCAAAAGGCGACCGTGCCTGTCTCCATGGTCTTCGGGCTAAGCTGGAACGGGCAGATCGCCAAGGGCGATGCGGACAAGGATGGCGTTCCCAACCGCATGGACAAGTGCCCTTTGGAAGGCGAGGACAAGGATGGATTCCAGGACGATGACGGCTGTCCTGAAGCCGACAACGACAAGGACGGCATCATGGACGTCTCGGACAAATGCGCGCTGCTGGCCGAGGACATGGACGGGTTCGAGGATACGGACGGCTGCCCGGACATCGACAACGACAAGGATGGCGTACCGGATGCTTCGGACAAATGCCCGAACGAGCCTCAGGGAGCCGACGGCAAGGAAGGCTGCGCCAATCCGGACAAAGACGGCGATGGCATCCCCACCGTATCGGACAAGTGCCCGACCGATCCCGAGGATAAGGACGGCTTCGAGGACGATGACGGCTGCCCCGAGTCGGACAACGACAAGGACGGCATCGCCGACACCCAGGACAAGTGCCCCACCGCCCCGGAGACCGTGAACGGTTTCGAGGATACCGATGGCTGCCCGGATGTGGTGCTCAAGAAGGGCGAGAAGCTGATCCTGAAGGGCGTGCTCTTCAAGACCGGATCGGCGGAACTGCTGCCTGAATCCTTCGTAACGCTGGATACCCTGGCGCATCAGTTGGGCGGCCAGCCGGATGTTCGCCTGGAAGTACAGGGTCACACCGACAACCAGGGCAATGCGGCCAAGAACAAGAAGCTATCGGCTGCGCGGGCCACCACGGTGGTGACCTACCTCATCTCGAAGGGCATCGCCAAGGAACGTCTGCGTCCCTTCGGTTATGGTTCCGAGAAGCCGGTCGGCGACAACAAGACCGCCGAGGGCCGCAGCGTCAACCGCCGCGTGGAATTGCTCCGCATCGATTGAGTCGGCGCCCTTTGGGGGCGAGCGGTTGAAAACGAAGGGCCCTGCCGGAAACGGCGGGGCCTTTTTTTACGCTGAGGTTTTTTCGCGGGAATATTCCGGAGGGAATGATTATGCGGGAATATCTACCCGGAAATGCCGAATTCGTCGCAGGCCGGAAGGAAGTTCAAGTTCTCATGCCCGGGACGGCTGAGCTTGATCAAGGCGAAGCGCTGTAAGCCGGTGAGCCGCGACCAAACATCCGGAGAAAGCGCGCGGCCGTTCGCCGCAGCCTGATCGGCCACCTGGGCGGGCACCCGGGATGCGTCTTCCCATTCGCGCGTCGGCAGTTGGGACAACAGGGAAGGGGCCGCTCCGCAGGCTTGGGCAACCCGAGCGGTCAGGACCGTTCTATACGCGTCGATTGCCGCGCTGTCGCCACAGGGCAAGCCGGCGGCCTCGGCCCGGACCTCGCGATCCAACTTGGACCATTCATTGAGCTTGAGTTTGATGCCGGAGAGATCGAGGCGCAGGCGCGCCGCCATGGGGATGCAACGCAGGGAACCTACGAAGTCCGCCTCGAATCCGAAGAAGACCGCGTCCGCCGCCGCCATCAATCCCCGCCGTCCTTTTCCAGGCGCACGGCGCAATGCTTGTACGAAGGCTGGCGCGAATGGGGATCGAAAGCCGGAAACGTGAGCCGGTTGACCTCCACGTCGTGCATGGGCATGAATACCTGTCCGGGCTGGACCGTGGAAGAGACGGCGGCGCGGGCCCGCGCCTGTCCGCGGCGGGATTTCACCTGGACCCAATCGCCGGAAGCGAGTTTGAGGCGGGAGGCGTCCTCGGGGTGGATTTCCACCAGGGGATCGGCGCTGTACAGCTTGCGCAGCACGGCGGATTTACCCGTGCGCGTATTGGTATGCCATTGCGCCGAGGACCAACGGCCGGTGAGCAAGGCGAAGGGAAACTCCGCGGTTACGGGCTCGGGAATGGGCTGGGGCGGGGCGAACTGGAACTTGGCCTTGCCATCGGGGTGGTAGTAACGGCCATCCTCGAAGAGGCGGCGTTCCCGGGTTACGGCAGGTCGCGCGGAATCCGCAGCGGACCGCGTGGCATCGATCCCGTCCGACGACGGCGCCTTGGCCATGGCGGATGCGGGCAAAGGCCATTGGATACCGCCTTCGCGATCGATCATCGGGTAGTCGGCGATCCCGGTGATATCGCAGGGACGGCCCGCGCTGAAGCGCTTCATCATCTGGAATGCCTGTTCCGGCGTTTGCATATCCTTGAGCAAATCCTCGCAGCCCCAATATTTGGCGATGAGCTTGAAGATGTAGAAATCGGCCAAGGCCTGCCCGGGAGCGGGATAGACCTTCTTGAAAAGACCGATGCGGCGCTCGGAATTGATCACGGTGCCTTCCTTCTCTCCCCATCCGGCGGAAGGCAGGACCAGATGGGCCAGCTTGGCCGTATCGGTATCGTGGTACATATCCTGCACCACGAGGAGATCGAGTTTGGAGGCGGCGAGGCGGAACTCCGCCTGGTTGACCCAGGAATGCGCGGGGTTGGTGGCGATGACCCACAGGGCCTTGATTTTCCCGGAGATGACCTGCTCCAGGATTTGATCGTAAGCCAGGCCCGGCTTGTCCTGGATGCCGGCCGCGTCGATGCCCAGGATATCCGCCACCTCTTTGCGATGCTGGGCATCGGGGTAGTTGCGGCCGCCGGGGAGTCCGGTGGTATTGCTGAAGAGGCGTGAGCCCATGGCGTTCACCTGGCCCGTGATGGAGTTGGCTCCGGTGCCCGGCTTTCCGATGTTCCCGGTCATGAGGGCGAGGTTGATGATGGCCTGGGCCGTGCGCACGCCTTCGTGGCTCTGGTTGACGCCCATGGTCCACCAATGGGACACGCGTTTTCCGGGACGGATCAGATCCGCGAATTCCATCAGCCGCTTGCTCCCGAGCCCGGTGAGTTTGCCCACCATTTCGGGATCATAGGTCGCTACGAAGGTCTTGAATCCGTCGAAGCCGGTGGTATGCGCGTCGATGTACGCTTGGTCGATCCAGCCTTCACGGATGAGAATGTTGGCCAAGCCGTACAGCAGGGGCAGATCCGACTTAGGCTGCAATGGATAGTGGCGCGTGGCTGCCAGGGCCGTCTCGGTTTGGCGCGGATCCACCACCAGGATTTCCGGCTTGCGCTTGTTCATCATCACCCGTTCCCACATGATGGGATGCGCGATGCACGGGTTGGCGCCGTGGAAGACCAGTACGTCCGATTCCTCGAAGTCCTTGTAGCTGAAAGGCGGCGCGTCGAATCCGAAAGATTGCTTATAGGCCACGTGCGAGGTGGCCATGCATTGGCGCGTGTTGGCATCCCCGTGGATCAGCCCCATGCCGAACTTGGACAGCAGTCCCAGAATGAACATTTCCTCGGCGGGTATCTGCCCCGTGCTCAGGAAAGCTACGGATTCCGGCCCGTGCTTGGCGATGATGGCCTTGAGGCGATCGGTAAAGACCTTGAGGGCTGTGTCCCAGTCGACCGGGGCCATCTTCCCGTCCCCACCCCGTAACAGGGGAGTTACGGCGCGATCGTCGGCCTTGAGCGGGGTGAGGGCTTCCCATCCCTTGGGGCAGGCCATGCCCAGGTTGACCGGATAGTCCGGGTCCGGCGTCAGGTTCACGGCCTTGCCGTCCTTGAGATGGATCTTGAGGCTGCACCCGGTGGAGCAGTACCCGCAAATCATGGACGTGGTGGAATCGGGTTGCAGGCGCTTCGGGGTCTGGCCCAGGCCGAAGCGGCCCGGCGTCAGGACCATCTCATGGGTGAGGCGTCCGCCCCGTTGGCGCATCAGTTCGGTGAATTTTTCCTTGAGATCCATCCGTGGCGCTCTTTCTCCCCAGTATAGCTTTCGGCACTCCGGCGCGCCCGCGCCTTCGCGGAGAGCGGCGTGGCCCTTGGCCGGCGGTCTTTAGGCTCCAGGCATCCGGGGCGGGACGCAGGCCGTGAAGAAGAGGTAACGTTCGGCGAGTTCGCCCAGCAGCAAAGGAATGAAGCAGGCCAGGGCAAAGGCCAGATCGGCTCCCGTACCGGCAAAGCCATGGTTGAGCCAGAGGATGGGCATCAGGAAACCGCCCAGCAGTCCCAGGTTGAAACGGATGACGTTGGCCAGGCGCAACTCCCCGCGCAAAAGCAGCGCGGCTTTTTTGAGGGGGGTGGGATCCTGATCGTCGAGATGCCGGTGGACGCGCGCCTCGCAACCCAGCTTCGCTATCAGGGCCACGGGAAGCGCGGCGGTCAGGTACAGGGCCAGATCCTTGAACGCGCCGGCGGAACCGACGTGGGCCAAAACCCAAGCGGTGACGAGCGTGAGCATGGCCGCCGCTCCGGTAAGGGCCGCGGTGAGGAGGAACTTGGCCGAAGTGATGCGCGAGGCCCACAAGGCGCGGGGAGTGTCGCGGTAGACCATGGCGGAGCAATGCACTCCGAGTACGGCGGCCAGGCACAAGACCAAGCGAGAAGCGGGCGAGGAGGCGGCATCGATCAGGTGGCCCATCAGGTCTGGCGGTAAAGACAGCCGCGCCAAGAACCCGGCGGGCAAGGCCCCCATCAGGCTGACGGTGGCCGCGGCCGCGGCCAGGGCCTGCAAGAGACCGAAGGCGACGATTTCGCGGGACAGCCAGGAGCGGCGGAATCCGATCACGGCCCGGAACGCGTACAGCGGACGACCGAGGTGCGTGATGCTGACTACGATGGCGACGGTCATGAGGAACGCGCCTAGGCTGCGGGCGATGATTTGGAACAACGGGTGCAAGGGAAGCAGACCCGCCAGGCTACCCGCTTCGGTGGCCAGGATGAAGCCGGCGGCCAACTGGGACAGCGTGAGCATGACGACCAGGGGATAATGGGGCTTTTCCTTCTTCACCTTATAGGCGTCGGCGGCTTCCATGCCGGCCGGGAAGCGACGGGCGGTCTTGTAACGCGTGGTGGGCAGGGTGTAAGACGAATCCGGCGCCCCGGGGATGGCGGCGTAATTGGCGTGGTTGCGGCGCACTTCGCCGACCTCGACCAGGGTAATCTTGATGGCCTTGGTGGGGCAGGCCTGCACGCATGCGGGCGCTTCGCCGACTTCCAGGCGGCCCACGCACATGTCGCATTTGCGCACGATGCCTTTGCCCTTATGGTACTGGGGCACGTCGTACGGGCATTTGAGGATGCAATACTCGCAGCCGATGCATTGATCGTCGAGATGCTTCACGATGCCGGTGACCGGATCCTTTTCGTAAGCCTTGACGGGGCAGCCGTGGGAGCATGCGGGCTCCAGGCAATGCTGGCATGCGGTGGTGACGGTTTGTTGCAGAGGCTTGCCGATCACGTTGTGGATCAGCCCCACCGAGCGCCAGGTTTCGTCCTCGTCGAGGCCGTTGAGGTTGTGGCAGGCGGTGACGCAGGCCTTGCATCCCGTGCAACGATCGAGATCGACTTCGAAAGCGTATTGCTGTCCCGGCTTGGGCTTATCCAGCGGCAGCAGATCGCGGTAATGGCTTTCCAGTTTCGGCTTGCCCGGAAAACCGTCCTGCATCAGATCGTGCATGCCGGAGAAACGATCGACCGCGGTCAAGGTCTGCTGCTCTTCGAGATAGGCGCCGATGAGTGCGGGTCCTTCTCCCAGGAAAGTCGCCAGCGAAGGGGCCTTGGGCTTGAGTTTGATCTTCATTTCAGTATACGTCCCGCTGGTAGCGCTTCTGTTCTTTCATGCGTTCCAGGTAGGCCTTGGCCTCGTCCGGAGTTTTGCCGCTTTCCTTGCCGATCACCTGCAGCAAGGCGGCTTCCACGTCCTTGGCCATGCGCTTGGCGTCGCCGCATACGTAGAAGTGGGCGCCGGCTTCGAGCCAGGCGAACAGTTCCTTGGATTTTTCCACCATCCGGTCCTGCACGTAAACCTTTTCCTGCTGATCACGGGAGAAGGCGAGGTCGAGGCGGGTAAGCAGGCCCGAGGCCTGCATGGCCACGATCTCGGCGCTATAGAGGAAATCGTATTGGCTGCGTTGATCTCCGAAGAAAAGCCAATTGCGTCCGGTATCGCCGTTGACGCGGCGCTCCTGCAGGAAGGCGCGGAAGGGCGCTACACCGGTACCCGGGCCCACCATGATGATGGGCGTGGCGGGATCGGCAGGCAGGCCGAAATGGGCCGCAGGCTGTATGAAGACGGGTAAGGTGAGACCGAGGGGCACCCGCTCCGCCAGGAACGTGGAGGTGACGCCGCGGCGCAGGCGATCGCCCTGCATATAGCGGACCACGCCGATGGTAAGATGCACTTCGCCGGGGTTTTCCTTGGGCGAGCTGGAGATGGAATACAGGCGCGGCGCGATCTTGGACAGGCTGCCCGCCAGATCCTGCGGTTCCAGGCGCGTATGCGGGAAATCTTCCAGCACGTCGAGCAGATCGTGCTCGGCCAGGTAGGCCTTGGCCTTCTCGCCGTCGCCGGCGATGAGGTCGCGCAGGCGACGCTGTTCGCCGCCGTTGCGGCAGACTTCGGCCAGACGCGTGAGCAGCTTCTCGGAACCGCGGCGCAGATCGAGCTTGTTGATGAGCGCGGCGCGCAAAGTGGTCTCTTCCCCGCCGTCCAGGACGATCTTCTCGTTACCCAGGCAGTTGAGCGAAATGATGAGGCGATCGACCAACTCGTAGCAATTGCGGGGATAGACGCCGAGGGCATCGCCCACGCGGTATTCCAGACCGCTGCCCAGCAGGGAGATGGAGATATGGCGCGTGTCTTTGGCGGAACCCTTGGCGTTGAGGGGATGGTTCTCGAGCAAGGCGCCCATGAACGGATTCTTGCGGGAATGGCCGGCTGGGGCGGCTTTGGCCGCTGGGGCGGCGGCGGGTTTCGCGGAACCATTGGAGTGGCCGTTGGCGTGGCCATGGGCGTGCCCATTGGCGCCGTTCAGCGCGGATCCGTTGGCGCCGATGACATGGACGCCGTTGGCATTGGTCTCGGGATGCGCCATGGCTGCCGGGCCCGCAGAGGCGGCGCCTTCCGGAGCGGGGGCGAGGGCGGCGGCAAGGGGTTCCAGCGCGCCGCGGGCATGGGCCATCCACTCTTCGCTCTTGGCTTCGTAGTCGGTCCCGCATTCGCACAGGGGCAGCAGGCGCTTGGCGCCCAGCTCGGCGAAACGGCCATCCAGGTTTTTGCCGCCTTGGCAGAAGCGGGTATAGGTCTTGTCGCCCAGGGCGAATACCGCGTAGCTCACGTGGGCCATGGCGGGGGCGTCGGCGCCTTTCAGCCAATCCCAGAAGGCCACGCCATTGTCGGGCATGTCGCCGTCCCCCCACGTGCTGGTGAGCATGAGGATGGTCTTCTCGGAGGCCCAGGCGATATCGCGGAAGGTGTTCATGCAGGCCACGCGCACCTCGGCGGGCGAACCGTTGGCGAAGGCGGCGGCCTTGAGTTTGTCGGATAGGGCATGGGCCAGGCCCTCGGCGGTCCCCGACTGCGAAGCGTAAAGCACCAGCACGGGTAACGCCGGCGCTACGTTGGCGGAGGACGCCGGGACCAGGCCGTTCGCCAAACCGGCCAGGAAGCCGTTGAGCCACATGCGTTGATCGAGGCTGAAGGGGGCGGATTCGGGAAGGACGGGCGTGTTCATCTCAGGCATTCTCCCCGGCAAGCATGGCGGATTCGGCCGCTACGGGATCGGCGGGCCAGGCGAACAAGGCCGCGAGTTCCGCGTCCGGATGCCGGGCGGCGAAGGCGGTGAAGGTTTCCGCGGGCAGGCGCTTCTCCAGGTAGATGGCGAGGATGCGCTCCACTTCGGCGGGAACTTCGGGCACCGGCACGGAACGGCGAGCGGGCACCGCCATGCGCCCTTCGCGGCCATAGCCGCCGCCGATGTAGAAATGGAAACCGGCGCCTTTGTATTCGGGGATTTCCACGCCGGTGCCCAAGAGGCCGATATCACCGATGAAATGCTGGGCGCAGGAATGGGTGCAACCGGTGAGATGGATGTTGACGGGGGCATCGAGCCCGAGCTTGGCGGTACGGCCCCGCAAGTGCGCCGAGATGGCGAGCGCCGTGGACTTGGTGGGGCCCAATCCGAATTTGCAACCTTCGCCGCCGGTGCAGGCGACCAAGCCGGCCTGGATGGGATCGGGTTCGTGCGTCAGCCCCAGGTCGCCCAAGGCCTTGAGCGCATCGCCCAGGCGATCCTCGGGAACATCGGAGATGAGCAGGTTCTGCCATACGGTAAGGCGGAGCGTTCCCGATCCGAAGCGGGTGGCGAGGGAAGCCAGGCCACGCAGTTGCGCGACGGAGAGGCGGCCGACGGGCACGTCCACGCCTATGTAGCAGAGGCCGGGTTGGCGCTGGGGATGGATGCCGAGGTGTCCGGCCTTGTCGACCATGGGCGCGAGACGGCATTCCGACTCGGGCAGACGGCGCAGGGGGAACGGCAATAACTTCTGGGTCTCGTCGAGGAACTTGGGGATGCCCCAGGAGTCGAGCACGTATTTCAGGCGGGCCTTCTTGCGGTTGCCGCGATCGCCGTTGGCGACGTAGACCATGACGATGGCCTTGGTCAAGGGGATGCATTCTTCGGGCTTGAGGAGCAGGCCGGTATCGCGGGCGAGATCGCCGTGTCCAGTGATGCCGCCCAGGGCCATGCGGAAGTAGACGCCCTCCTCAAAGCCGTGACCCGCCTCCACCTTGACGGCCTTGAAGCCGATGTCGTTGGTATCTTCCAGCGCCGAAATGGAGTTGCCGCCATCGAAGGCGACATTGAACTTGCGGGGCAGGCCGTACATGCCGCGGTCGTGCAGGATGGCGTGGTGCAGTTCCCGGCACAAGGGCAGCACGTCGTAGAACTCATGGGTATCGATTCCGCAGGTGGGATTGCCGGTCACGTTGCGGATATTGTCGGCGCCCGAGCCGCGGGGCACGATGCCGGCTTCATGGAGGTCGGTGAGGAGCGGTGCCATGTGGCGGCCCGGGATCTCCCGGATTTGCAAATTGGCGCGCGTGGTCACGTCCACGTAGCCGCCGCCGTAGGCTTCCGCCGCGGCGGCGATGGCCTCGGCCTGGTAGGCCTTGAGTACTCCGCCCGGCATGCGCAGGCGGCACATCATCGCCTCTTGCGCGGGCGATACGTTCCACAGACCGTGGTACTTGAGGCGGAACTGGTCATCGCCTTCGGGCAATTTATCCTGGGAGGAAAGTTCCGCGATGCGGGGCCAGGCGTCCAGGGGATCGGCGTCGAACTTGATCTTCTCTTCCTTGGACAGGCGCTTGCCGGCGGCGAGCCAGGCATGCTGGGCCTGTTTGCCCGGGGGCAATCCTGCCAGGTCGGCGGCAGGGGCGGAAGCGCCGGCAGCCGTGGTCGCGGCGGTGGCGGCTTGGGCGGCGGCGGAGGGTGCGGACAAGGCGCGCAGGAATCCTTCCAGGTATTCCTTTTGTGCCGGCGAGAAGTTCTGACCGCCCGTAGGTATCAACTGAGTTACTCCCGGCGTTTCGTTGCCGGGCCGGTCCAATGCCATAGCCCTCTCCTCCTGCATCCAGGGGGAATTGCGATGGCCAAAGGCGCGGACGGACCGGAAACGGTTGGCGTGTAACATGTTTTAATGCAAAGGCCGTACCATCCTTGAAATCAGCGGAACTGGAAGAATTATCGACGAAGAAGGCGCGATTTCGCTCCCAAAACCGCAAGTCAAGGAATGGTCAGTTATCAATTGCCAACGTTTGTCATATCCGGCACTAACAAAAGTCGCCACTAATTGTGGTCTTTACGCTTCTTTGAATTCTCCCGCCCCGAGTCAAGATCCTCCCGGCATCCCCCGCGATCCGGCCAGACTATATATAAAGCGGACTTTCCCTGACAATCAATGACAGAACCGCGCAACAACCGCAGCGTGGCGCGGGCTTTGCTTCCCTATCCCTGCAGGGAGCACCGCATCATGAGATTGAAAGACTTCGCCAAGGTCGGCCACGCTCCGACTCTCTTCTCGGCTTTTCTCTATTTCGATATGAGCTTCATGGTGTGGGTCATGCTCGGTCCGTTGGGAGTGCATATCGCCCGGGAGCTGGGGCTCTCGGCCTCCGAGAAGGGCATGATGGTGGCGATCCCGGTGCTATCCGGGGCCATGTTGCGCCTGCCCATGGGCATCCTCGTAGACTACATCGGGGCAAAAAAGGCAGGTCTCATCACGCAGGGATTCGTGGTTATGGTACTGCTATGCGCGTGGCTGCTGGGAGTGCATAGCCTGGCCCAGGTCTACCTGCTGGGCGCTTGCCTGGGCGTGGCCGGTTCGGCCTTTGTGGTGGCCATGCCGCTCGCCTCCCGATGGTATCCGCCGGAAGCGCAGGGACTCGCCCTGGGTATCGTAGGCGCCGGGAATATCGGAACCGTGACATCGGCTTTATTCGCCCCCATCCTCGCGGCCCACTTCGGTTGGCAGAACGTGTTCGGCCTGGCGATCATCCCCATCTCCGCCACCTTCCTGACCTACGCCTTGATGGCGAAGGATATCCCGAACCTGCCCCCGCGGCAGAAACTGTCCCGTTACGCAAGCCTATTGCAACAGAACGACGCATGGTGGTTCATGCTCTTTTATATGGTGACCTTCGGCGGCTTCGTGGGCCTGGCTTCCAGCCTGGTGATCTATTTCAACAGCCAGTTCGGCCTGTCGCCGCAGGTGGCGGGCTATATCACGGCGGGCTGCGTCTTCTGCGGCTCGATGTTCCGGCCCATCGGCGGCCGCGTTGCCGACCGGGTCGGCGGGGCCAGCGCCCTGCAAATCATTTATCTCGTGGTGGTGGCGAGCATGCTGGGCGTGGCCTTGTTACCGTCCTCGCTGGCCATTTCCCTCCCCCTTTTCGTGGTAGGGATGATCGCCATGGGGATGGGTAACGGTTCCGTATTCCAACTGCTGCCGCAGCGCTTCCAGCGCGAAATCGGAACCCTCACGGGCCTGGTCGGAATGGCGGGCGGCCTGGGCGGGTTCTATCTGGCTTCTTCCCTGGGCTTGACCCGGCAACTGACCGGCGATTATCGCCTGGGCTTCTTGTTGTACGCGCTCCTGGGGGCTTGCGCCTTCGGGATACTCTTCAAGGTCAAGCTCCGCTGGCGCTCCACCTGGGGCGCGCCCTCCGTGGCCCGCGCCCGCGTTTGAACCCGAGCGGCAGGGCCTTTCCGTGTCCGGTGATGCTGTCCGTATCGGTTTCGTGCCCTTGGTCGATTGCGCCTTGTTGGCCGTGGCCCAGGAAAAAGGCTTCTTCGCCCGCTATCGGATAGATGCGGAGTTGCGCAAGGCGCAATCCTGGGGACAGGTGCGGGATAAGCTGCAGGCCCGCGAGCTGGATGCGGCCCATCTGCTGATCACGGTTCCGCTGCAAACGGCATTGGAGCATCCCGGCGAACCCCCTCCGTTGCAATACGCGTTTACCCTCAGCCGTAACGGGAACGGCATCATCCTTTCCAACGCGCTCTGGAACCACGGCGTCCGCGACGCCGTCGGCCTATCGGAGTGGCTGGATGCGAATCCGGAACGGCCACTGCGACTGGGAGTGGTATTCCCCCGGGGCACCCAGGAGTACTTCCTCCGCTCCTGGCTGGCGCGGGGGAAACTGGCCCTGGGCGATCGCATCACCTTGTTCATCATCCCTCCGCAGGAAATGGTGGGCCGCTTGCGCAAGGGCGAAATCGACGGCTTCTGCGTGGGAGAACCCTGGACCCGCCGCGCTACGGAATCGAAACTCGGGCGCCTGGTGGCGGCCAGCGCGAGCCTGCTTCCCGGTCTGGGCGAAAAGGTGCTGGGCGTGCGCGCCGAATGGCATCGCGAGCACGCTCCGGAGCACATGCGCGTTCTGCGCGCGCTCTCCGAAGCCTCGGAATGGATGGCGGACGCCGCCAATCTGGAGGCCGCGGTCGAAATCGTCTGCTCCAAGCGGTACGTGAACACCTCGAAATCCGTCGTGGACGCCGCGCTCCGGGATGCGCTCGGGGCGCAACCACAGGCTCCCGGGGCTCCCGCGGGAATCCGCTCCCCGGTTCCCGCCCATGCCCGCTGGTACCTGGACCAGATGGCGCTGTGGGGGCATGCGACCGGCGGCGTTTGCGCCGCCGCCGATCTGGATTCGATCTGCCTGGACGGGTTTTATCGCTCCGGTAATTTTACCGTTACTTGATTGTCACCATTTGTCGGCGGGTTGCTTACACAAGCTGCCACTGCCGCGCATACCGATTGAGAAACTTGGAAGTTACCCCCGATTCCGAAGCGGATTGGAAATGGTACACGATTTGCTTTTCATCCGTACGTCCGTGTCAATCACCAACTGATTCCGGTCCGTCCGGGCTTTTGGACATACACACCCTGGCTTATAGCGCACCAGCCTGTACGCCTATGGAGTATGCCCAATGCGGCCCTTGGAAGGAATCGGATACAGCCCCATGGAAACCCACGAGCCTACGTACCGTGCAGGTTACCTATCCGCCCCCCGGCGGAGTCCCGGCCTAAGTCCCCTGTTTTCCATCGGCCTGGCGTCCATCCGCATCGCGGAAATGGAAGCGCCTGTTTGGACCGGAGACTTAACCAGGAGCACCTCGGTATGAGATTCAAAGACTTCGCAAAAGTAGGCCACCCATCCACGCTTTTCTCCGCATTCCTTTATTTCGACATGAGCTTCATGGTCTGGGTGTTGCTCGGACCGTTGGGAGTGCACATCGCCAAGGACCTCGGCCTGTCGCCTTCCCAGAAAGGCATGATGGTCGCCGTGCCGGTCCTTTCGGGCGCGATCATGCGCGTCTTCATGGGTCTGCTGGTGGACAGCATCGGTGCCAAGCGCGCCGGTCTTATCGGCCAGGTGGTGGTACTCGCCGCCCTGTGCACCTCGTGGCTCACGGGCCTGCATAGCCTGCATGCCGTATATGCCTTGGGCGTATGCCTGGGCGTGGCCGGCGCTTCCTTCGCCGTGGCGCTACCCCTGGCTTCCCGCTGGTATCCGCCGGAAGCGCAAGGCCTGGCCTTGGGCATCGCGGGCGCGGGAAATTCCGGAACCGTCTTCTCCGCCCTCTTCGCCCCCATGCTGGCCAACCATTTCGGCTGGAACAACGTGTTCGGGCTGGTGCTGATCCCGCTTTCCATCACCACCGTCATCTACGCCTTCATGGCGAAGGATGCCCCGGGACGCCCCGCCGCGCAGCCGTTGGCCAAATACTTCAAGGTGCTCCAGGAGCGCGACGCTTGGTGGTTCATGTTGTTCTACCTCGTAACCTTCGGCGGCTTCGTAGGCCTCGCCTCCAGCCTTGTCATCTACTTCAACAGCCAGTTCGGCATCGCCCCCCAGGTGGCGGGCTACCTTACTGCAGGCTGCGTGTTCTGCGGATCCATGTTCCGCCCCATCGGCGGCACGGTGGCCGATCGCGTGGGCGGCGCCCGCGCCTTGCAGGTGATGTATATCGTGGTAGTGCTTTCCATGCTCGGCGTGGCCGTGATCCCTCCGACGCTGGCGATTACCCTTTCCCTTTTCGTGGTCGGTATGATGGCGATGGGCATGGGCAACGGCGCGGTATTCCAATTGCTGCCGCAGCGTTTCACCCGCGAGATCGGCACCCTTACCGGTCTCGTAGGCATGGCAGGCGGCGTCGGTGGGTTCTACCTTGCCTCGTCCCTGGGCATGTCCAAGCAACTGACCGGCGATTACCGGTTGGGTTTCATCCTGTACGCCTTGCTGGGGCTCTGCGCATTCGGCATCCTCTTCAAAGTCAAGCTGCGCTGGCGCTCGACCTGGGGATCCCCCGCCGTGGCCCGGGCCCGCGTTTAATAGGGAACCCGAAAGGATGTTTTGCCAGGCGAGGTAATCCGGATCGGCTTCATTCCCCTGGTCGACTGCGCTTTGCTGGCGGTCGCCCAGGAACAGGGTTTCTTCGCCCGCCAACATGTCGACGTGGAGTTGCGCAAGGCCCAATCCTGGGGCCAGGTACGCGACAAGCTGCAAACCCGCGAACTCGACGCGGCCCATCTGCTCCTGACCATGCCCCTGCAGGCCGCCTTGGCGTCCCCCGGGGCCCCTCCCATCCTCTATGCATTCACGCTGAGCCGTAACGGCAACGGCATCATCCTCGCCAACGCGTTATGGAACGACGGCGTCCGCGACGGGGCCGGGCTCGCAGGTTGGATGGCGCGTAACCCCAAGCGGCTGGTACGCCTGGGGGTGGTCTTCCCGCGCGGGACCCAGGAATATCTGCTCCGCTCATGGTTGGCCCGCGGCGGACTCGCCCTGGCCGACCGCATTACCTTAAGCATCATCGCGCCCCAGGAAATGGTGGGGCGCTTACGCAAGGCCGAGATAGACGGCTTCTGCGCCGGAGAGCCGTGGTCGCGGCGCGCGGCTGCGTCCAAGTTAGGGCGCCTGGTCGCCGAGAGCGGCGCGCTGCTTCCGGGCCTGGGCGAAAAGGTGCTCGGCGTGCGCGCCGATTGGCACCGGGGCCATAGCCTGGAGCATGCGCGCATCATCCGCGCCCTGGCCCAGGCCTCGGAATGGATGGCGGATCCCGCGCACTTCGACGCCGCCGTCGATATCGTCGCCTCCAAGCGCTATGTAAACACGCCGCGCTCCGTGGTGGAAGGCGCCTTGAAGGACGCGCAGGCGCGCTTGGCGGCTACCTCCCAATCCGTGCTTTCCCAGTTCATGGAGGGCGGCTTGCATGCCCCTTCGCATTCACATGCGCGCTGGTACCTCGATCAGATGGCGCTGTGGGGGCATGCCCAGCCCACGAGCACCGGCTCACTGGATTTATCCTCGCTATGCCTGGAAGCCTTCCACAAATCCTCTACTTCCACTTTACCGTTTCCTTATTGTCAGCCAGTGCGCGGCATTCGCTGACACCACATGCCACTCGCGCGCGTTCATGCGCGTAATCCTTGACACTATCCTTTCACGCTACCGTCTTGTGCCGTGTTACGCGCCATTTCGACCAGGTAACATATCTGGTACGGCCTTTGCTTTTTTACCCATGCGTCCGTGTTAATAGCCAACTGATTCCGGTCCGTCCGGGCCTTTGGACATGCACCCAGGCCGTTGCGCCTAAGGAGTATGCCCATGTGGCCTTTGGAAGGAATCGGTAATGGTAATGAGGGACGGGGCGGTACCCAGTACCGCGCAAGTTACCTCGCCGCCCCCCAGCGGAATCCCGGAGCCGCCCTTCCGTCCAACCGCGGAAAGGCAATCCCGGCCCCGGGAGGGGATGCTCCCCATCCCCATCCCCCGGTAGGAATATGCCCCGCATACCCCATCCTACCGGGGGACCGCACCTTTACCCAGACAGGCAATGGAGGCGCCCGCGCGCCCATTTCGAACATCCCAAGGAGTCCTAAAATGCAGGTCGCCATCCAATCACTTCCTTTCCACTCCGGTCCCGCGCGTCGGTTGCGCGCAGGTTCGGCCGCTTTACGCCGTGTAAGCGGTCTGGCAGCGGGCTACGCGGCGGCGGCTTCGCTGCTACTGGTCCTAGTGCTAGGTTCCACGCCGGCCCATGCCGAGGATAAGCCCGAAGTGACCAAAGCCAAGCTGGGCTTCATCGCCCTTAACGATTTCGCGCCCTTGGCCATCGCCAAGGAGAAAGGCCTGTTCGCCAAGTACGGCATGCCCGACGTGGAAGTCTTGAAGCAAGCCTCCTGGGGCGCCACCCGCGACAACCTCGAACTGGGATCCGGGAACGGAGGTATCGACGGCGCGCATATCCTGACCCCCATGCCGTATGCGCTCACCTTGGGCTTGGTGACCAAGGGCAACAAGCCCTGCCCCATGTATATCCTCGCCCGCCTCAACTACAATAACCAGTCCATCTCGGTGGCTTCCAAATACATGGAAGACGGGATCGGAGTGAGCTCGGCGGGCTTCAGGCCCTGGATCGATCAGGCCAAGAAGAAAGGCGCCAAGCCCCTCACCTTCGCCATGACCTTTCCCACCGGAACGCATAATTACTGGATCCGCTATTGGCTCGCCGCGGGCGGAATCGATCCCGACGCCGATGTGGCCACCATCGTGATCCCGCCGCCGCAGATGGTGGCCAACATGCGCGTAGGCAACATGGACGCATTCTGCGTGGGCGAACCCTGGGGCCAGCAGCTCATCAACCAGCGCATCGGCTACACCGCCGTGCAGACCCAGGAGATCTGGAAGGATCATCCCGAGAAGTCCTTCGGCATGCGCAAGGATTGGGTGGATGCCCATCCCATCGCCACCAGGGCTTTGCTCAAGGCGGTGATGGAAGCCCAGATCTGGTGCGATAACCCCAAGAACGCCGAAGAGATGGCCAAGATCCTGGCGAACAAGAATTGGATCAATTGCAACGTGGAGGATTTGCTGCCCCGCATCAAGGGCCACACCGAGTACGGCGACGGCAAGCGCAAGCCCAAGGAAGGCGAGTTCATGAAATTCTGGCGCGACCATGCGGGGTTCCCGTACAAGAGCCATGACAAGTGGTTCCTGGCCGAAACCCGCCGCTGGGGCTTCCTCCCCAACGGAGTCGACTATGACAAGGTGGTGGGCGAGGTCAACCGCGCCGACATCTGGAAGGAATGCGCCAAGGCCATCGGGCAGGAAGCCATGATCCCGGCCAGCGATTCCCGCGGCGTGGAGACCTTTTTCGACGGCGTCACCTTCGACCCCGCCGATCCGGAAGCCTACCTGGCCAAACTGAAGATCAAGAATCTCGATGGCAAGAAAGGGGCGAAGAAATGATCATGGATACCGGCAAGTCCCCCGCGGCCGCAGCGTCGCCGGTAAAGCCCAAGCCCAAGCCTATCGGGCAACACGTGATATCGGAACGGCCCAAGCCCATGCTGGCCGGCCTGAACAAGATGGAAACCAACATGCCTAAACCCCTGGTGAAACCGGCGGCCCTGCTGCCGACGCCCAGCGAAGACCCCGAACGCGCGGCCCGCATCCGTGATCGGGCGCGCACCTTCATCATGCCCCTCGTCGCCATATTCTTCCTATGTCTCTTCTGGGAGATCTATTCCTCCCGGGACGGCGTAACCCTGCCCGGACCCATCAAGACCGTAACGGAATCCTGGAAGCTCATCGCCCATCCCTGGTTCGACAACGGGCCCAATGATAAGGGCCTGGGATGGCAATTGCTTTCCTCGCTGCAACGCGTGGCCACGGGCTACAGCTTAGCCGCGGTAGTCGGGGTATTGCTGGGGATCATCATCGGCAAGTCGGCCATGGCATTCAAGGCCCTGGATCCCATCTTCCAGGTACTGCGCACCATTCCGCCGCTCGCCTGGCTGCCTATCTCCCTGGCTACCTTCAACCAGGCCAACCCCTCCGCCATATTCGTAATCTTCATCACCGCCATCTGGCCCATCATCATCAACACCTCCGTGGGCATCATGCGCATCCCGGCCGACTACGAGAATGTGGCGCGCGTATATCGGCTCACCGGTCATCGCTACTTCTTCAAAGTCATGCTCCCCTCCGCAGCGCCCTACATCTTCACCGGCTTGCGTATTTCCATCGGTATGGCCTGGTTGGCCATCGTGGCCGCCGAAATGCTCACCGGCGGGGTGGGCATCGGATTCTTCATCTGGGATTCCTGGAACTCGTCGCGCATGAGCGACATCATCGTATCGGTATTCTACGTCGGCTTGGTGGGCCTGCTGCTGGACCGCATCATGGCAAAAATCGCAACCCTCTTCGGAACCTCGGGAGATTGAAATGAGAGATCCTGTCGCCGATAAATTGGCCGAGAACGAAGCCAGATTCGTGGATATCTCCGGCGTGCACAAGCTTTTCGGATCGGGAAAGTCACGCTTTCATGCGCTCGCCGGCGTGGATTTGCGCATCGCCAAAGGCGAATTCGTCAGCATCATCGGCCATTCCGGATGCGGAAAGTCGACCTTGCTGAACCTGGTAGCCGGGTTGTACCTGCCGACCACCGGAACCGTAGCCGTGAACGGAAAGGAGGTTTCCGCCCCGGGCCTCGACCGTGCCGTAGTGTTCCAGAGCCACTCGCTTTTGCCTTGGCTGACCGTCCTCGAAAACGTACTGGTCTCGGTGGATTCGGTCCATCCCGGCAAACCCAAGGAATTCCGGATCGCCGAGGCCAAGCGCTTCGTGGAGATGGTGCACCTGGGCGCGCATATCCACAAGAAGCCCGGACAGTTGTCCGGAGGCATGAAGCAGCGCGTCGGCATCGCCCGCGCCTTCGCCGCCGATCCCCAGGTACTGCTCTTGGACGAGCCATTTGGAGCTTTGGACGCGCTGACACGCGGCAGCATGCAGGATGAATTGACGACGATATGGGAAAGCAACCGCAAAACCGTCATGATGATCACGCATGATGTGGACGAGGCCGTGTTCCTTTCGGACCGCATAGTGCTCATGTCCAACGGTCCCGCGGCGACGATCGCGAAAGTGGTCGACGTGCCCATCCCCCGCCCGCGCACGCGCGAGGCGCTGCTCGAGGATTCCCATTACCTGGAAATCCGCAAGGAACTTTTGCATTACCTGATAGGTACGGGCCACGCGGCCGCGGCCTGATCGCTAAGGCCGGTCCTACCGGCCGTTCTGGAATAAGTGTTCCCGCATGCGGCCGAAGCCGCCACCGGGAGAAGATTGTCCGTCACCCTGAAACTCCGAGGAGTACCATGAGAGCCCCGAAATTGCCGACCCTGATCATCCCCCTTGCCGCCTTGTGCGCCATCCCTTTGTTGGGCGCGGTTCCCGCGGAATCCCCCTACTCCGTTCCCCAGCCGCCTTTTTACGGCCAGGTCCGTACCCGCACCGAAGTGGACGCCAAGGCCATGGCCGATACGGTGACCAAGAAGGGCCTGATGAATACCCAGCTCCGCACCCGGCTCGGCTTCGTGGCCGTGCCATCGCCCGCGGTGGAAATCAAGGTTGAACTCCAGGACATGCGCTATATGGGCATTGAGCCCAACGTGGCGGGCAATCCTTCCTCGGCAACGGTGGGCAACAAATCCGGCGTTGATTTGACCCAGGGATATTTCGCCGTGGAGCAAGGCCCCTTCAAGACCGCGCTGGGGCGCCAGAAGATGTCGCTGGGCGCCGGGCGCTTTCTGAGCACCTTGGAATGGAGCCCCACCTCGCGCGCCTTCGACGGCTGGTCCTTCAACCTCAACCTCGATCCCGGCAACCTGACCGGTCTGGCCTTTCTGGTGCGCGATACCAACGCCACGGTCACCAAGGATCATGATCTGCTGGGCGGACTGTACTACAGCCATCAGGTGAATGCGGACCTGGTGGCGGAAGCCTACTCGTTCTATGATCAAAACCGCCTGACCACAATCCACAACGGCGACACCACCTCGAACTACGATCTCATGTATTACGGGGAGCGGGTCGCGGGTAAGGTGGGAATGGTTTCCTTCGAGGAGGAATTCATCTACCAGGCAGGCGAGCTTGCGACGAACAAAGGCGCGGCCAGGACCAGCGCCGCTTTCCAGTTGGCCACCCGCCTTGGATTTGTGATGGGGAATTACAAGGCCAACGTGGGCGTGGATATGATGAGCGGCGATGATACCCCCACCGATAACGAATTCCACACCTACCGCGCCAACTACTATTTCGCGCATCACCTGTACGGTTGGATGGATTACTTCGCCGCCAACCCCCGCTATGGCGTGGTCGACTACCGTATCGATGGTGATTTCGGTTTCCTCCCCGGCCCCACAGGTAACCCGCGTGTTACTGTAAAGCCCGCATTCCATTACTTCACGCCGCAGGCCGCGCCTACCTCGGGAGCGACCAAGGCCGATGAACCGTACGGATCGGAAATCAACCTGGAAGCCCATATCGCCTGGTTCCCCAAGTCGAATATCGTGTTAGGCGCGGGCATCTTCATGCCCGGCGACGATGCTTATCTGCTTCCCGCCGCGTCCCAGCGGTCGCCCGGGGTACCCACGGCGGTGCTCGCCAAGGGATCCAAGAACACGGAGAACGGCATGTTCCTGTACTTCATGCCGACCTTCAACTTCTGATCGGGGCGATTCAGCCGAAGAAATAATTCGGGTTCGGACCGGACCCCGACCCCGATGCCGGCCCGGGCCGATCCGTCAGCGGATCGCCCGGGCTTTTTCCGTCCGGGTGCGGGCGCCATGATGTAACTCCGCCGCGGGCGAAAGTATATTAGCGCCATGAGTAATCCTCCCGCCTATCCCCCCTCCCGCCGCTCCGATCAACGCGACACCCTCCACGGCTTGGAAATCGCCGATCCCTACCGTTGGCTCGAAGACCTCGACTCTCCGGAAACCGCCGCCTGGGTCGAGGCCCAGAACAAAGTCTCCTTCGGCTTCCTGGAGGCCATCCCCGCGCGGGCCCGCCTCAAGGAACGGCTTACCGGCCTGTGGAATTACGAACGCTACGGGGTACCTTGGCGCAAGGGCCGCCATTACTTCTTCTTCAAGAACGACGGCCTCCAGAACCAAAGCGTGCTTTATACCATGACCTCCCTCGCCGAGGAGCCCACGGTCCTGATCGATCCCAACCTGCTTTCCCAGGACGGCACGGTAGCCTTGGCCACCTTGGGGTTGAGCGAAGACGGGGAGCTGTTGACCTATGGTACTTCGGCATCGGGTTCGGATTGGGAGTCCTGGCGTGTGCGTCGGGTCGCCGATCGTGTCGACCTTGATGACAAGCTGGAGCGGATAAAGTTTTCCGCTCCGGCATGGGCCAAGGACGGCTCCGGGTTCTACTATGGCCGCTTCGACGGCGATCCCTCCAAGCTTGACGAGGTCAACCGTTTTCAAAAGCTCTTCTTCCACAGGTTGGGCGAAGCGCAGGAAAAGGACATTCTCGTTTACGATCGGCCGGATCAAAGCGAATGGGGATTTTCCCCCGAGGTGAGCGAAGACGGAAAGATCCTGATCATCACGGTCTGGAAGGGCACCGATCCCAAGAACCTGGTGTTCTGGAAGGACCTCACGGATCCCGCCGCCCCTGTGCGCGAGTTGGTTCCGGAGTTCCGCGCCAAGTTTTCCCACTCCGGGGACCTGGGCCGCACCTTCTGGTTTACCACCGATCTCGACGCGCCCCGCGGCCGCGTGCTCGCCATCGATCTCGATCGGCCGGAAGAGCAGGCTTGGCGTGAGTTGATTCCGCAATCGCCGGACACCCTGGAAGGGGTGCATGCGGTGGGGAACCGCCTGGTCGCTTCGTACTTGCGCGATGCGCATTCAGTGGTGCGTGCCTATTCGCTGGCGGGCGAATCCATCGGCGAGATCGCCTTGCCGGGGTTGGGAACCGTGAGCGGATTCTCCGGACAGCGCGAGCACAAGGAGTCCTTTTTCGGATTCAGCGGGTTCACCTCACCGGCAGCGGTATGGCGCCACGATTTCGCAACCGGAGCCTCGGAGATATTCCGCGCCCCTCGGCTGGATTTCGATGCGGCCGCCTACGAAACCTCACAGGTCTTCTATCCCGGCAAGGACGGTACGCGCATCCCCATGTTCCTGGTGCACAAGCTCGGACTGGCCAAGGACGGTAACGCGCCGGTTTACCTATACGGATACGGCGGTTTCAACATCAACCTCACCCCATCCTTTTCGGTGGGCAACCTGCCTTGGTTGGAAGCGGGGGGCGTGTTGGCGGTGGCTAACATCCGCGGGGGCGGCGAGTACGGGGAGGAGTGGCACCAGGCGGGAATCCTGGAGCGCAAGCAGACCGGCTTCGACGATTTCATCGCCGCGGCGGAATGGCTCATCGCGCAAAAGTATACCCGGCCTGCGCGCTTGGCCATCGGCGGCGGCAGCAATGGCGGGCTATTGGTGGCGGCCTGCATGGTCCAGCGTCCCGAACTGTTCGGCGCGGTGTTGCCCGCCGTGGGCGTGCTCGACATGTTGCGCTTCCACAAGTTCACCATCGGATGGGCCTGGGAATCCGATTATGGCAGCCCGGATCGCGCGGAGGAATTCCGTACCTTGTTGGCCTACTCGCCTCTGCACAACCTCAAACCCGGTATCGCATATCCCGCGACAATGATCACGACCGCGGATCACGACGATCGCGTGGTCCCTTCGCATAGCTTCAAGTTCGCATCTGCGCTGCAGGCCGCGGTGGCGGGCGTCCCCGACGCGGGTCCCGCGCTCATCCGCATCGAGACCAAGGCGGGGCATGGGGGAGGGAAGCCCATGTCCAAGGTGATCGAGGAAACCGCGGATCGTTGGGCCTTCCTGATGCGCGTACTGGGGATGGCGTGAATCCTCCGGCTTGATCTAAGTCGCCGTTTCGCTTCGGCTGACTACCTTTTAGCGGTGCCCTTTCCGGCCTCACACCCTTCTATCCTAGGAGCCTCCCATGCCAGTCCAACCCCACATCCACATCAACTGGCTAGCCATCGCCGCCGCGGTCGTGGCGAGCATGGCCATAGGCTTCCTCTGGTATGGCCCGTTGTTCGGGAAAGCCTGGGCGAAGGAGATGGGCATGGCGCCGGACTTCAAACCCACCAACAAGCAGTTCGCCACCGCGATGATCCTGCAATTCATCGGCGCCTTCCTCACCGTGTACGTGTTGGCGCATAGCGAGGAGATCTGGCGGCCGTTCTCGACCTGGGGTCTGGGTACGGGCGACGGGCCCAACGCCCTGTTCGGATTGATGAGCGCGTTCTTTACCTGGTTGGGCTTCTTCCTTCCCCAGCACCTCGGAGCGGTCGCATGGGAGAACAAATCCTGGAAATTATGCGCGATGAATACCTCGGGATCGTTCGCCATCCTGCTTTCACAGGGAATGATCCTGGCCTGTTGGCGCTGAATCAGGATGCGCGACGGTAGGCCTTGAACGCCTGGGTCGCCGCCAACACCGACCCCACCGCGAACGCCAGCAGCATGGCCCCCGCCCGAGCCACCTCGGCCCAATGCAGGCCCAGCATGGCGTCCCGGGCCGCATTCACGGCCCAGTCCACCGGGTTGGCCCGGGCCAAGGTCCGGATCCACGGCGGCATCAGCTCCGAAGCCATGAAGGCCGTGGACAGGAATGTCAGCGGCAACCCGAAGAAATTAATCACCGCAATCAGGGTCTCTTCGCGGCGCGTGACCAGGGCCAGGCCGTTCGAGAGGGCCGACATGCCCGCACCCAAAAGCGAACTCACCCACAGGATGGCAACGCAGCCCGCGACGCCACCCGGAATGCGCGCTCCCAGCAGCAGGCCGAATAACAGAATGATGATTGATTGCACCGCTACGGTCAAGGCGGCATGCAGCACGCGTGCGGAGAGGATGGCGATGCGGCTTACCGGGGTCGCGAGCAACCGGTCCATCACCCCTTCGGTCAAATCCTCGATGATGCCCATGCCCGACCAGGCCGATCCGAAGAGGGCGGTCATCACCACGACGCCGGGCGTCAGGAATTGGATGTAGGAGCCGGCTCCGAAGCCGGGGATTTCCACCACGCGCCGGAACAATTGCCCGTACAAGGTGAGCCAGATGACGGGCTGGATGAGGGTGATGGCGATCCAGATGGGGATGCGGATGGTGGTGCGCACATGGCGCAGCAGCAAATGCCAGGTGTCGGAGAGGAATGTGTTCATTCCGCCTCCCCGCCGATGACGGACGGTCCCGCGGCTTGGATATGCTTACCGGTATGCGCCAAATACACGTCGTCCAAAGTCGCGCCCGCGCCCACTTGCGCCTTCAGCTCTCCCGGCGTTCCCGCGGCCACCACCTTACCGTGGTCCACGATGGCCAGGCGATCGCAGAGGCGGTCCGCTTCTTCCAGATAGTGCGTGGTGAGCAGTACGGCCAGGTTGCGTTCCTTGCGCAGCCGCTCGAGATCGCGCCATAGCGCCGCGCGGGTTTCCGGATCCAGGCCCGTGGTGGGTTCGTCCAAGAACAATACCGCGGGCTCGTTACATAGGCCCATGGCGAGATCCAGGCGCCGCTTC
Organism: Fibrobacterota bacterium; assembly: GCA_023249635.1. GTDB lineage: Bacteria > Fibrobacterota > Fibrobacteria > UBA11236 > UBA11236 > Chersky-265. The sequence continues at coordinate 61,267 of JAHFCH010000004.1, read as the reverse complement.
ATCCCGCCCGAATAGGTCTTGACGATGCGATCGGCCGCATCGGCCAGGGCCACGCGTTCGAGCAGGGAACGGACGCGATCGGCGATGGCGGCGGGGGGGACCCGCATCAGCCGCGCTTGCAGAGCCAGATTCTCGCGGCCGGTGGCCCATTTGTCGACCCCGGAAGCTTGCGCCACGTAGCCGATGCGCAGACGCACCGCCGCGGGATCCCCGATCACGTCGCCGCCCGCCACGCTGGCCGTGCCCCCGTCGGGTCGCGTCAAGGTGGCGAGGATGCGGACCGTGGTGCTCTTGCCCGCCCCGTTGGGCCCGAGCAGGCCGAAGATTTCCCCGGGCTTGACGGCGAAAGAGACGCCGTCCAGGGCCTTGACGCCGTTGGAATAGGTCTTGCGCAAGCCTTCGCAGGCGATGGCGGTATCCATGGGGAGAAATTTAATTACCCTTACTGGCATGGATACGCTGCAATCGCTTTTCGACAACAACCGCCAATGGGCCAAGGATATCCTCAAGACCGACGGGGACTTCTTCGAGAAGCTCTCCAAACAACAATCACCCAAATACTTGTGGATCGGATGCTCCGACAGCCGCGTTCCGGCCAACGAGATCGTGGGCCTTTTGCCCGGCGAGCTGTTCGTGCATCGCAACGTATCCAACCTGGTGGTGCATACCGATATGAACTGCCTCTCGGTGATGCAGTACGCGGTCTCGGTGCTGCAAGTGGGGCATATCATCGTCTGCGGCCATTATGGCTGCGGCGGCGTGGTGGCAGCCATGGAAGAACGCCGGCACGGCCTTATCGATAACTGGCTGCGCAACGTCCGGGAGACCTATTTCCTGTACGAGAAGGAATTGGATGCCATCCAGGATGCCTCCAAGCGCGTGGATCGCCTGTGCGAGATAAACGTGGTCAACCAGGTGTTCAACGTCTGCAATACCACCGTAGTCCAGGATGCCTGGGATGCGGGACGGGACCTGACCGTGCACGGCTGGATCTACGGCATCACCGACGGGCTGTTGCGCGATCTGAATGTTTCCGTTTCCTCCATCGCCGAGATGCGCCAGTTGGGAATCAAGTAGAGAACCAGACCCGAGTCCAGGAGCCCGCATGCCTGCCTTCCCCCGGATCCGCCGCGCTCACCTTCTCCTCCTCTGCATCGCCCTGCCTTTCGTGGTGGGATTTGATATGCCGGATTCCTCCGGCACCTATGCCAAGGTTTCCGGAGGCCGCGGCACTTACCATCTCACGGGTTGCACCCGCGATTTCGATTCCGAGTTCTATGAGGGCCAGGTGAGCATGCGCCATAGCTTCAACACCAAGGCCGTGAATCCCGAGGCGCCGGGTTGGAAAAAGCTGCTGCCCCAATACACGACGGTGGGATACCACGGCGATTTCATCGTCCAGGACCTGACCGTGGTGAAGGACAGCGCGCAGCCGAGCACCCTGGGCCAAACGGAATCGGCCCGGGCCTTCGAGGGCGGGGGCTATCTGGGGCTGGATTGGAAATGGGTGGGCGTGAACGCGGGCTTTTCGGCGGTCCTCTTCAACCTGGGCGTCAAGGACGCGGAGAAGAAGACCGTCAATCCCATTGCCGGGCTACGGGTGGGCCTGACCGATTTGCTTTATTTCTCGACCGAACTGGCCGGCTCCAACCCCTACCTGACCGGGGGGGGAGCGCGCAACGCAGGGCTGGGTTTCAAATTCCAGTCGACGCGCGCCTGGGTCGGGGTCGGCGAGTACGGTTGGAACGGATCGAGCACCTTGGGCATATTGCGCATGGATCAGGGTTACGGTCCCTGGGCATTCTCCCTGGCCGGGCAATTCGGAGACGAGGAAATCCCGCCCGCGAACCTGGGAATCGATCGTGAAGTCGGGTTTTCCTTCGGCTTTACCTATCGGCTTTCCTCCTTGCAATGAGAAAGCTAGTTTCCCGGACATCACACGCACCCAAGGAGCGCAACCATGCCGGCACGTAAAGCCAAAGCCACCTGGCTCGGAGATCTGAAAGGCGGAAACGGACAGATGTCCTTCGGAGGGCGCTTCGAGCAGCCTTTCTCCTTCTCGACCCGCTTCGAGAACGGCAACGGCAGCAACCCCGAGGAATTGATCGGCGGCGCCTTGGCGGGATGCTTTTCCATGGCCCTGTCGGCCGACCTGGGTCGGGCGGGCTTCACGCCCAAGCGCATCCAGAGCGAGGCCGACGTGTGGATCGAAAAAGTGGAGGCGGGCTTCCGCATCACCAAGATCGATTTGAAGACCCAGGCCGAAGTGCCCGGCATCGATCAGGCCAAGTTCCTGCAAATCGCGGAAGGCACCAAGAAGGGTTGCCCCGTGGCCACCGCCCTCGCGGCCGTGACCATCAATCTCGACGCCCGCCTGGGCTAAGCGGGCCTCTCCGGCTTTCCCCTTCGCCCGCCCCGGTCACTTGCGGCGGGCGATTTCCTCCATCAACTCCAATTGTATCTGCTGGATTTCCATCAGGTACTTCCATTGGTGGTCCAGCAAATGGTCCAGCTTGTCGTGCAGGCTGCGGATTTCCAGCTCGGCCTTCAGGTTCACCTGGTAATCGCTTTCGGCCCGCTTGCGATCCTTTCCTTCCAACCGGTTCTGGCTCATCATGATGATCGGCGCCTGCACCGAGGCCAGGCAGGAGAGCACCAGATTGAGCAGGATGAAGGGATACGGATCGAAAACGCTTTTAGCGAACACCATGGAGGCGATGGCGTTCCCGCCGATCCACAAGGACAGCATGCAGGCGAAAAAAATCAGGAAGCTCCAGCTGCCCCCGAAGCGGGCCAGCAAATCCGCCAGGTGCTGCCCCAGGGTTATCTGATGGCGGTCCTCGCGCATCAGCTTGCGAGCCAGCACCTCCTCGCGCTTGATGCTGCCCAATACCTGGGCTTCCATGCTCGAGAGTTCGCCCTTCTGCGCCTCCAGCATCTCCGTCACCATCTCGCCCCGCAACCTGGAAAGGTCCTCTATGCATAGGAAGCCTTCGCCATTCGCGTCCGGCCGCGCTTTGCGCAAGCGTTCGACCAAGGCGGGCCGCAGCGCCGATACCGGCGTACATGCGTGCCTGGGGAAGGGGCGTTGGCACAGGGTGCAGGTGACATTGGCCTTGGGCTGATGCATGGGCGGGCCTCCGGGTTCCCGCCGCGCCGGACCGGGCGGGCGGAGGGTCCGGGGCCAAATTAATTAATTTGGACCGATGAAAACCCGCCCCGCCAATATCGCCGCCCTGATCCTGATCTTGGCCTCTTTCGCCTGCCTGGTTCCCGGCCTTACGCGGCCGGCGCTGACCCTGGACATCACCCCCGTGCTGCCTTTTCTGGGCAAGATGACCATCTTCCACCAGACCCGCAGCATCATCGGAACCATCCGTAACCTGTATGATACCGGAAACATGCTGGTGGCGGCCCTGATCCTGCTGTTCAGCGTGGTGGTACCCTTCGCCAAGGGATTGTCCCTGCTTTATGTACTGGCATGGAAGCGCGCGCCCGGGCGCATGGCCCTGTTCCGCTTCGTGGCCCTGATCGGGAAATGGTCCATGGCCGACGTGTTCGTGATGGGGATATTACTGGCGTATATGGCCGCCGGCGCGTCCGAGGGCGTAGCCGCCACCCTGCACGACGGGTTCTGGTTCTTCCTGGGCTATTGCATCCTGTCGGTGGCATCGGCGCAGTTGATGCGCGCGGAGCCCGTCCCGGAGGCTTGAAGCGCTCCCCTTAGGGAGCGGCCTTTTCCACCGTGTAGTGGAACATCATGCTGGCCTCCAGATGCTCGGCGATATGGCAATGCGCCATCCACTCGCCGGGGTTGGAGGCGTCCAGCAATATTTCCGTCCGCTCGCCGCGGCCCACCAGGTAGGTGTCCTTCCAGCCCAACTCCACGCCGTTGGGCAGCTCATTGCTGCTCGTGACCAGAAAGCGCTGCCCGTGGAAATGGATCGGGTGCGGCATGGGATGCATCGAAGTGGAATCGTTATAGATACGGATTTTCACGCGGTCGCCTTGCTTGAAGGTCCAATGGATATCGTGGTTCTCCAATCCCGTCTTCACGTCCCGGATGATCCAGGTGGTGTTTTCCGAGGTGGATAATTCGTTGGCCCCGCCCATGTGGTCTTCCCATTCCATGCCGTTGGGATCGTGTTGGGCCGCCGCGGTCTTGGCGACCCCCGCCATCCCGATCATTCCCGCCATGCGCACGCTCAGCAGCAGTTCCTTGTCGACGGGCTTTTCGAAATCGGCGCGGAAGGAATCGATGCTGGCGATGGCATGGGCGTTGGTATCGTAGTTTTGGAAATAGCGATGCAAACCCGAAGTCGCGGAATCGGCCGAGACCCTGATTTTGGCCAGTCCGAAGGCCCGGGTAGGCGTAACGTGCATAATGGAATCCTCTCCGGCATCGTTGAAGTAAGCCTCGAATACGCTGCGCTCCCCCGGTGCCACGTATTCCCATTGTCCCAGGCGAGGCGCTTCGTAGGGGCCGTTGTCCGATCCCACCACCTTGAGGGTGCCCCCGTTCCGCAAGCTGATCGCCAGTACCCGCGCATTGCAGGCATTGGTCAGGAAGAAGCGGATCACCTCGTTGCGTTTCACGTCCAACGTACACGCCGTATCCCCGTTCACCAGAAACACATTCCCAAAGCGCCCCATCATCGCGTAGTCCGCACCGTCTTTGCGGTAGGGTTTGATGCCCGCACTGTCGGTGAGGATGTCGTTCACGATCAGGACGATTTCCCGGTCGACGGGTTTCCACACCCCGGTATCCCGCGGCGCGACCAGGTAATTGCCGTACATGCCCAGTTCCAGCGAGTAATCCTCGCGCTCGTGGCTGTGGTACCAGTAGATGCCGGGATCGGGGAAATGCAGCGTGTAGGTACCCGCAGCCCCGTCGCTGATGGTATCCAGGCCTCCGTCGAAGGCCGAGGCCATGCGCACGCCATGGGAGTGCAGCGAGGTGGCGAGTCCCGTATGGTTCTGCAGCAGCACGGTGATGGTGGCGCCCTGGGGCACTTTGACCAAAGGGCCGGGAATGGATCCGTTATAGGCCAGCATCCGCGTTTCCTTGCCGTGGATCACTTTTTTCACGGGCCCGGCGGAAAGCCGCAGGGTATCGCCGTCCTTAAGCCCCAAGGCCGGCATGGGCCGGACGGCATCGAGGCCGCTTACATCGCGGGTGATGTACTCGGGGGCGGTGGGAATGGTTTTGGATTTCCCATCATTCTTGAAGTCGCAGCCGAGACCGGACAGCAAGACCAGGATCGCCGGAGCAAGCCGTTTCCAGGCGCCCAAATACCGGATTTGATCGGTTTTTGACCCTGGAATCCCCACCCGTATAAGATATCTCCGCTCCGCGGGGATTCGCGCAAATCATTTGCGTACGCACCCCGGAGAAAGATATTTTCGAACGGAATGCTACGGGAAAATCCGCTTTTTCCCCGACCCGGGACGTGCCCCCGGGGAATCCCAGCCTGGAGTCCGAATGTCTGCGAAGCGCGCCGAACCCTGTCAAACCGGAATTGCCGGCCTGGACCAGATCCTGCACGGGGGCTTCCCGCGCCATCGCTTGTACATGGTGCAAGGCGATCCCGGGGTGGGGAAGACGACTTTGGCGCTGCAATTCCTGATGGCGGGGGCGCGCAAGGGCGAGAAGTCCCTATACATCACCCTTTCGGAAACCCAGGATGAATTGGCCGCCGTGGCGGAGTCGCATGGCTGGTCCCTGGATACCCTCGAGATCCTGGAACTCTCCTCCTTCGAGCAGGAATCGCTGACCGATGCGCCCAACACCATGTTCCATCCTTCCGAGGTGGAGCTGATGCAAACCGTGCGGCTGGTGCAGGACAGGATCCAGCGCTCGGCCCCGGAGCGCGTGGTGATCGATTCCCTTTCCGAGTTCCGCCTGCTGGCCCATGATGCCCTGCACTACCGCCGGCAGATGCTGGGGTTCAAGCAATTTTTCGCGCGCATGGGCGCGACCGTGCTGTTCCTGGAGGATTGCAGCGGCAATGAAGAGCAATTGGTGCAAAGCATCGCCCACGGCGTGGTCAGCCTCAAGCGGATCGTATCCGAGTTCGGATCGGAACGCCGGCAATTGAGCGTGGTCAAGCTGCGCGGCTTGAAATACGAAACCGGCGCCCACGATTACGCCATCACCACCGGCGGATTGGCGGTGTTCCCGCGCCTCAAGGTCACGAATAACGTTACCGCATTCACGCCGGAATCCCTTCCCAGCGGCATTCCCGAATTGGACGAACTCCTGGGGGGCGGAGGCCTGGAGCGGGGCACGGGGTCGCTCATCATCGGACCCGCGGGCGCGGGCAAATCCACCATTGCGGCACGCTTCGCGGTTTCCGCCGCGGATCGCGGCGAACGGGTATCCATCATGCTGTTCGACGAGAACATGCATACCTACGTGCGGCGCATCGCCGAATTGGGCATGGACATCCAAACCCATCTCAATACCGGCCTTATCACCCTGCGCCACCTGGACGCTTCGGAAATATCCCCGGGGGAAATGGGAAACGTCATTTGCAAAATGGTGGACGAGGAGAACGTGCGGGTGGTGGTTATCGATAGCCTCAACGGCTACCTCAACGCCATGCCGGAAGAGAAATTCCTGCTCTTGCAATTGCATGAGTTGCTGGCCCACCTGAGCCAACGCGGCGTAGCCTCCATCCTGGTGATGGCCCAACATGGATTTCTGGGGGAGATGCATACGCCGGCGGACCTCACTTATCTGGCCGACACCGTATTGCTCCTGCGCTATTTCGAATACGGGGGGATGCTCAAAAAGGCCATCTCCGCCATCAAGAAGCGCAGCGGCGCGCATGAGAATTCCATCCGCGAGTTCGCCATCCGGGATAACCGGTTGGTGGTGGGCGAGCCCCTTACCCAGTTCCAGGGAGTACTCAAGGGCGTACCCCAATATATCGGGGGACCCGAAGCCATCTTGTCGGAGGGCAGGGAGGTCCTGCACTAAGATGGCCGGCAGGGAAGATCGCGTACTGGTGCTGGCGCCCACGGGGCGCGATGCCGATATCGTCAGCACCGTGTTGCGCAATGCCGGCTTCGCCGCGGATATCTGCGCGAACCTGGAAGCGGTTGCGGACGAACTGGAGAACGGCGCCGGGGTGCTGCTCTTGGCCGAGGAGGGCGTCAACGCACGCGGCATGCCGCGGCTTGCGGCCGTCATCGCGCGGCAGCCGGCCTGGTCCGATATCCCTATCGTTATCCTCACCGGCAACGGCGACCTGAGCCAGGCGCGCCTCGCCACCCTGAATACCTTCGCGCCCTCGGGGAATGTCTCCTTCCTGGAGCGTCCCTTCCGCCAGCTTACCCTGCTCAGCACCCTGAAGATGGCCCAGCGCGCCCGTCATCGGCAATACCAGTTGCGCGGCACCCTGTCCAACCTCGGCGAGAGCGAGGAGCGCCTGCGCCTGGCGCTGGATTCCGGCAAGATCGGCGCGTGGGAATGGAACATCCGCGGCGATCGCATGCTGGCTTCCCTGCGCTTCTATGACTTCTTGGGCCTGCTCGAAGGCGCCGTGGCCGGGGGGCTGGAACATCTTATCGCGCGCATCCATCCCGATGATGCGCGGCCCTTCCGCGATACCGTGGCGTGGGCGGTGGAATCGGGAAACGATTGCGAAATGGAATTCCGCGTGCTGCGCCCCGACGGGGGATTCCGTTGGCTGTATACGCGCGCCAAGCTGTTCCGGGACCGCGACGGCCGCCCCGCCCGCCTGGTGGGCGCGGCCATGGACGTGAGCGAACGCAAGCAGGTGGAAGAGGACTTGCGTATGGGTAAGGAAAGCCTGCAACAGGCGCAGAAGATGGAAGCCATCGGCAAGCTGGCGGGAGGCATCGCGCATGATTTCAACAACATGCTCACCGCCATCAACGGGTACAGCGAGCTGCTGCTGGGGCAGCTCAACGATAAGGCGGCGCTGAACCTGGGGCTGGGTGAAATCCTGCGCTCGGGACGGCGCGCTGCCGCCCTCACCAATCAACTGCTCGCCTACAGCCGCCAGCAGATCATGGCTTTCCGCCTGGTGGATCTGAACGGCGTGGTGGAAGGCATGGTGGGCCTGCTCAAGCGCCTGCTGCAAGAGGACATCGAGCACGTGTTGAAACTGGATCCGAATTTGCCGAGCATCAAGGCCGATCCCAGCCAGTTGGAACAAGTGCTCTTGAACCTGGCGCTCAATGCCCGGGACGCCATGCCCATGGGCGGCCGACTGGAAATCGAAACCCGGCAGTTCCGGCGCGACGCACGGAGGCATCCACGCTACGGCAGTCTGCCACCGGGGCAATACGTGGCCTTGACGGTGCGTGATTCCGGGGTGGGCATGTCCGAAGAGTTGAAAGGGCGCATCTTCGATCCGTTCTTCACGACCAAGAGCATGGGCAAAGGGACGGGCATGGGTCTCTCCACGGTGTATGGTATCGTGCAGCAATCGGGCGGGCACATTTCCGTGGAGACCGCCCCCGGAAAGGGATCGGCCTTCGAAGTGCTTTTCCCCGCGTTGAACGAGGCGCCGGCCAAGGAGGAAGAGGCCGCTCCCTTGCAGACCACGCGGGAGCGACGCCGGGAAACCATCCTGGTGGCCGAAGATGAAACCTCGGTGCGCGTGTTCTTGCGGCAATTGTTGGCGGCGCAGGGATACACGGTTCTGGAGGCATCCAACGGCAACGAGGCGCTGATGGCTGCCGAAGCCTTTCCCGGCGAAATCCATCTGCTCCTCACCGACGTGGTCATGCCCGGCATGGGTGGCCGCGAACTGGCGGAGAAGCTTTCCCGGCTGCGGCCGGCGATGCGCATGCTTTTCATATCGGGTTATACCGACGACGCCATCTTGCAGCATGGGGTGTTGGATGGCGAGACGGCCTTCATGAACAAGCCCTTCCCTCCCGCATCCTTGCTCGAAAAGGTCCGGGAACTCCTGAATGTGACCTCTCCGCGCTGAGCGGATCCACCCGCCCCTTTCTACGCGGCCAGGACTGTATACCTGTATACAGTCCTGGCTGTTCCCATGCGGATACCACCACCGTGTAGTCGCATTTCCATTCAGATTTCGGCCCTTCGGAGTCGGCACGGCCTTTGCAATACCTCCTTACGGCTGACGCTGACAGGCGACGGCCGCAAGGCACAAAGAAATCGGCACGGGCCATACACCACACGTTCGCTTGAGCCCCACCCTCGACGAACCGGCCCGTGCCGAGCCTGCCTTCCCTCACCTTTTGACCCCTGCCCGATTAGCGACTCCCGCGAACCCAAGGAATGGGTTGCGCAATGACCCATCCCGACGTACCATGGTATCCAGTTATGGATATGCGGTATACAGATGATGCGGCAGGCAATGGAAGCCCGGGAAACCCTGGAAACCCTGGAAACCCTGGAAACCCCGTTCTGGCCGTGGTGGCGGGTTCAGGGCAGGTGGCCCGCAGCGCAGCCGAAGCCGGGGCCGATTACCTCATCGCCTTGAACGCCGGCGTATACCGCAATCAGGGCCAAGGCTCCCTGCCCGCTTTTCTGCCCTTCGGCAATGCCAATGCCCAGACCCTGGATTTGTTGCGCAGGCATATCCTCCCCGTGGCGGGAGGCTTGCCGGCGGTGGCGGGCATCCAAGCGGGAGATGCGGCCCATCCCGCTGCGGAACTGCTCGCGCAGTACCGGGCCTTGGGAGTGCATGGGATCGCGAATTGGCCGGCAGCGGGATTCCTGGACGGGGCCTTGCGGGCGGCCTGGGAACGCGCGGGCCGGGGCGTGCAAAGCGAGATCGCGATGTTGCGCGAAGCCAAAGCCGCCGGGTTCCGCACTTTCGGTTTCGTGTTCACGCCGCACGAGGCCCGCGCTTTCGCCGATGCGGGCGTGGACACGCTCATTCTGCATCTCGGTCTTACGCGCCAGCCCGAGGACGTGCATGCCACGCGTGACATGCTGCAATTGAACCAGAGCGCCTTGCGCGCCATGTTGGACGCGGCCCGCGGCGGCGGGCGCCGACCGCAATGCCTGGCCTTCGGCGGCGCGGTCACCGAACCGGATGATCTCGAGGAGCTGCTGCGTTACTGTCCCTTGGACGGCTTCGCCGGGGGATCGGTATTCGAGCGCTTGCCGGTGGGCGGCATCCTCGACGCCACGGTGCGCCGTTTCAAAGGCGTGCTGGTGCAGTCCGCGCAAGGCGGCCCCGCGGCCGGATCCCGCGAGGGCGCGAAGGGGCGGGCCCCGGGAATGGGTCCCATCCTGGGCCAGAGCGCGGCCATGGGGAAACTGTTCCAGACCATCCGAAGGGTGGCGCCCTTCGATGTGAGCGTTTACGTGGAGGGAGAATCGGGAGCGGGAAAGGAACTGGTGGCCATCCAATTGCACCAGCACAACCGCCGCGCCGCGCATCCTTTCGTTACCGTGAATTGCGGCGCGATTCCGGATAGCCTGCTGGAAAGCGAATTGTTCGGGCATGAGCGCGGTTCCTTCACGGGCGCCGATCGCAAACGCCTGGGCAAGTTCGAACTCGCCCAGCAAGGCACCTTGTTCCTGGACGAAATCGCCGACCTGTCACCGCATGGCCAGGTGGCGCTCCTGCGCGCATTGCAGCAGCGCGAAATCACCCGGGTAGGCGGCGAGCGCCCCATACCCGTTGATGTCCGCATCGTGGCGGCTTCCAACCAGCCCCTCGCGCGCCTGGTGGAACAGGGCCGCTTCCGCGGCGACCTCTACCACCGACTCAACAACGTAACCTTGATGGTACCCCCGTTGCGCGAGCGCCTGGACGATCTGCCCCTCCTCATCGAGGATGCCCTGGCCCGCCTGCAGGCGCTCTTGGGGAGACGCATCTCAGGGGTCTCGCCCCGATTCATGGCGCGCCTCAAGCGGCATGCCTGGCCCGGCAACGTACGCGAGTTGCAGCATGTGCTTACCCAAGCCGCCCTGCTCGAGGATGGGATGTTGTTGGAAGGCAAGGATTTCGCGCATACCATCGCATCGACGGCAGGTCCGTCCGAGCCTGCACCCGGAACCGCTCCCCTCTTACCCGCGGGCGCTTCCGCCAAAGATCGCCGCGAGGCCGCGCGCCATGCGCTCGCCGAGCACGCCGGCAACAAGAGCCGCGCCGCCGCCGCCCTGGGCGTTACGCGCAAGACCCTGTACGCTTGGCTGGAAGCCCCATGAACCGCGTTTACGCCATCGCGACCCTGGACAGCAAGGGCAAGGAGCTGGCCTTTCTGGGCCAGGCCGCGCGTGAAGCCGGAGCCGAGGTCGTGCTGGTGGACGTAAGCCTCAAGGGACCGCCGCAGATCATCCCGGACGTGAGCCGCGAGCAGGTGGCCGAACGCCATCCCAAAGGGCGCGAAGCCGTATTCGCGCGCCAGGAGCGGGAAGCCTCCATCCATGCCATGAGCGAGGCCCTGACGCGTTTCCTGGCGGAAGAAGCCGCGGCCGGTAGGCTGCAGGCCGCGGTGGGCCTGGGGGGCAGCGAAGGCACTTCGCTTATCGCCCCGGCCCTGCGCGGCCTTCCCCGCGGGGTGCCTAAGCTGATGGTCTCGACCTTGGCGGGCGGGGATACCCGCGCCTATGTCGGCACTTCGGATCTGTGCATGCTCTTCCCGGTCTCGGACATCGCCGGTCTCAATTTCCTTTCGCGGCAGGTGTTGCGCAACGCGGCTTATGCCGCCGCAGGCATGGCGCGTTCGGGCGCCGTCGCGGTCCCGGTCGCGCCCGCGGTGGGCCTCACCATGTTCGGCGTGACCACGCCTTGCGTGGATATGGTGCGGGCGGGATTGGAGGCGAAGGGTTGGGAAGGCGTGGCTTTCCATGCCGTAGGGACGGGCGGCGCGGCCATGGAGGAGATGGCGGCGCAAGGCGCCTTCCGGGCCTTGATGGATTTGACGACCACGGAAGTGGCGGACGCCTTGCTGGGAGGCATTTTCCCTGCGGTGCCGGAACGCTTCGATGCCATCGCGCTGCATAATATTCCCGCGGTGGTAAGCGTGGGCGCCTTGGATATGGCCAACTTCGGCCCGCGCGCGACCGTGCCGGCGCGCTTCCGGCATCGACTGCTGTATACGCATACCCCCATGGTCACCTTGATGCGCACCAGCCCGGAAGAGAACGAAGCCTTCGCCCGCCACATCGCCGCGCGCCTGAACATGGGGGCCGGGCCTTGCGTATTGCTCTTGCCTACCGGCGGCATCTCGGCCTTAGACGCGCCCGGGCAACCGTTCCACGATCCCGCCGCCGACGAGATCCTGTTCAAAGCCCTGGAACGGCATGTGAAGCCCACCGCGCTCCGCCGCGTGCAGCGCGTCCCCTTCCACATCAACGATCTCGCGTTCGCCCGCGTGGCCCTCAACGCCCTCGAGGAAATCCTGCGCCCATGAACAAATTCTCACCGCGCGTCCAGTACTGGCGCGACAAACGACGCCGCGGCGCATCCCTATTCGCCGCCGCTTGCGCTTCCGCCCCCGAGGCCGGCGCCTGCCTGCCGCTGGCTCCGGATCTCATCCTCTATCATCCCGCCTTCCCCTCGCGGCCCCCGGCGGGGGAAACCGGAATGCTCTCCGCCTTGCAAGCCTCGGGCAACGCCAACGAGGCGGCCGCCGCGAGCCTGGCGCCGCTGCCGGAACTATGCGCCCCTTGCCCGGTGGCGATGGGCGTATGCGGAACCGATCCCTTATTGCTGCGCGGCCCCGCCTTCGCGGCCTGGCGCGCGGCCGGTCTGGAGGGCGTCGCCAACTTCCCCACCATCGGCCTGGCCGACGGGTTCTTCCGCGCCGATTTGGAATCCTCGGGACTGGGATACGCGCGCGAGATCGCTTGCCTGCGCGAGGCGCGGGAGGCGGGTTTCTTCGCCATCGGGCTGGCCTGCCGCCCCGAAGACGCGGTGGCTTGCGCCGAGGCGGGTTGCGATGCGCTCATCGTACACCTGGGGCTGACAGCCGAATTCCTCCCGCTGCCTTTGGCGATGGCCCGCAAAGAGATATGGCCGGGTTTCGCTTCGGCGTTGCGGGGCAAAGGCAAGATCGAACCGCTGGTATTCCTGCATGGCGAGCATCTCACCGGCGCCGCCGACGAAGCGGCATGGAAGGGAATGTTCCTGGAAGGCTGCGACGGCCTGTTCGCGGCGGGCGGGCCGCTACGGGTGAAGGCGCTCAGGGCTTTGGTGCCGGTTTGAAGACGGCAAACAGGCTATTTTTCCGCATCGGAAAATGGACATGGTGGATATGGAATCCCTGAAGTTACCCCGCTTCCTTTTACGCGATTTCAAGGCCAAGCTGCCATCGGATCTCGCCAAGCGTTTCCGAGCCCTCAATGAAAGTCCTTACTCAACCCGGAGCTTCAGCTTCTACGCTTCGGTTTCCGCCATTGCTTCTTCCAAGATTGAAGGGGAACCGCTCGAAGTTGACAGTTTCGTCAAGCATCGCATGCTGAAAACGAAGTACCTCCCTGAATTGGTACGTAAACCGGATGACTTATACGCGGCTTATCTTCTTGCGCAGTCCCATCCCCTGACTCCCAAGCGATTCCTTCAGGCCCATCGGAAAATCACGGCGCATCTGCTCCCGGTAGCCGCCCAGGGCGTGCTGCGGAAAACCGAAATGGTGGTGATGCAACATGGCGCGCAGCGGATCCAATACGAAGCGGCTCCAGCGGGAGTAGTTCCGGAGTTATACGCTTCGATGTGGGGGGATATCCGGGAATTGCAGAAGGCGAATCTCGGCATCAAGCAAGCCTTCTTTTACGCATCGCTCATCCATCTGGTTTTCGTAAACATCCATCCATTTGAAGATGGGAACGGACGCGCTGCCAGGCTTCTGGAGAAATGGTTTCTATCGGAAAAGCTGGGAGAAAAAGCGTGGTTCCTGCAAAGTGATTTGCACTATTACCATAATGCCGATCGCTATTACAAGAATCTGAATCGCTTGGGGATGTTCTTCGAGGAATTGAACTACGGGAAGGCGCTACCCTTCCTATCGATGCTTCCTCAGTCTCTCAAAACGAAATGATCGCAGCGAGACTCAGCCGCCCAATTCGTTCCTGATTTTGCCTACGTCGGCCTGAAGCGCTTCCAGGCTAGCGCGCAATTCCGCCACCTCGGCTTTGAGCGCGTCGATTTCTTCGCGGGCCGATCGCGGGGGTGTAGAAGCCAGGGAGCCAGGGCGCAGCGATTCCATTGCCGCCAAATCCGCCGGACCGGCTTCCGTCTCATCGGATCCGCGTCCCTGGACGCCCGTCGCGTCCACATGCGCACGCACGGTATCCCGCCAGCGCGGCTCTTTCCAACCCGGACGCTTCGCCAACAGTTCCGCCAAGGGTTCCGGCCGTTCGGCGAATCCCTTCAGCACCGCTTCGGCCGCTTCCAGGGAGTCCATCGGATGCATGCTCGCTGCCCTTAGCTTGATTTCGTTCAGGGTCTGCGCCCCGCGCAACAGCAGAACCGACAGTACGGCCATATCCGGCTTCTCCAGGTTGAAGCGCAGGTCTTCCAGGAAATGCCGGTACTTGTAGGTAGTGCCCGATGAGCCATAGGGAATGAAGGTCACCAGGCATTTACGCTTGAGTCCCGCCAAGGCGATGGAGACCGTGGCGTCGTCGTACTCAGTCACGGGGTCGCGGCTGCTCTTCTGGTTGCAGGCCGTGCGCAGGGAATTCAGGGTCAGCGGATAGTAGTCGGGGGTGGCCAGGCTTTTCTCGATCAGGGTGCCGAGTACGCGGGCTTCTTCCTGGGTCAGTTCCTCAATCAGCATGGGTAACTTCCTTGTTACGGCAGGTGGCGGAAGACGGCCTGGGCGAATCCCCCCTCGGCGTTGCTTCCGGTAAGTTCGCGCGCGACCGCCTTGGCTTTCGCGTCCGCGTTGGCCACCGCGATGGACAAAGGTATCCCCTGCAACAGGGCCAGGTCATTGTCCGAATCGCCGATGGCGAGGGCGTCGCTCCGCTCCCATCCCAGATGGCCGAGCAATTGGTCGGCGCCCAGCAGCTTGGAAACGCCCCGGGGAGTGATCTCGAGCATGTACTCCCGGTAATAGGTATTGCGCAGGATGGCGGTTTCCACTTCCAACCCGTCCAGGGTGCGCGCCGCCGCTTCCAGATCGCTTCGCTCCCCGATCAGCACCAGTTCCACCAGATGCTCACCTTCCAATTCGCGCCAGGCTTCCACGCGGCGCGCATGGTCGGCGTTCTTGCCGATGAAATCCCCATTGAGCAGGGCATCGCGTCGGTGGAAGACATCCGCGGTGGAACCGTCGGGATTATGCCCGAGCACGATGGGATCCAATCCGGCGGTATTGAGGCGATCCGCGCAGCCCACCAGCAATTCCAGGGGGAAGTCGCGCCGGAACAGGATTCGGTCGCCCGCCACCTCTTTGACCAGCATGCCGTTGTTGAGGATGCAATAGTCGATGAGGCCGGACAACTCCAGGCGATCCAACAGGCGGCGGCAGGTGGTCCAGCGACGTCCCGTGGCCAGGCACACCTTTACGCCTTTGGCCTTGCAATGCGCGAGTGCCGCTCGGTTGGCATCGGGCAGCGAGCCGTCGTCGGCGAGGAGCGTGCCGTCGATGTCGGTGATGACGATCCGGATGGGGGCGGGGGGCATGCGCGTAGAACTTATCATAATCCCGGTCCCGCGTCCGCCCACCGCCCACGGCTAAGCCGGCATCAAGGGATCCGGGAGGCGGGGATCCGTATCGGGATGTAATACATAATCTTAGCAGGGGCCTTGGCAGGATCTAAAGAAATTCCACTAATTTTCATAAATAGACGGAATTTAAGCTATCAACCGTAATAAACAAGTAACCAACACTTTGTTGAAAGAGGGTGGCCGGGAGTATATTCTAAGGTAGCGGCAGGCAACTACGATATGGATATCTACAGCTACGACGATTTCCGGCTATTCCTCAAGGAGAGGTACCACCAGAAGATGTTGGATGAGCCGAGGTATTCCTATCGCAAATTCGCCAAGGAGGCCGGCTTCGCCAATCTCGGCTACCTGAACGATGTCATCAAAGGCTTCAAGCCTTTGAGCGATAACGCCGCGGAAAAGATGGGGAAGGTGTTCCAGCTCAAGCCCCATGAAATCGAATTCCTGAAATTGTTGGCGGCCTTCGGGCAGGCGCGCTCCCCGGAGAAGAAGGAGCATTACTACAAACAGATCACGGTGCGCCGCAATCGCAGCCGCTTCACGCGCCTCAATCCCGCCATGAGCAAATACTACCAGGACTACCGCTACCTGCTGGTGCGCGGCGCCATCGAGGTGCTCGACTTCCGCGGCGATTACGATGCCCTGGCCGTGTTCCTCGATCCGCCGGTGCCGGTAGCCATGGTCAAGAAACTGGTGCGGGATTTGTGCGAATGGAACCTGGTGGAGCAAGGCCCCGATGGCCGTTATCAAACCACATCGTCCGTGGTGGAGCCGGGCAGCCTGATGCCGGGCATGGGCCGGCAGTTGAACGGGGAATGGCTGGCGCAGGCGCGCGAGGCCCTGCACCGCCTGCCCAAGGAAAAACGCCACGTTTCCACCATGGTGCTCAACATCAGCGAACCGCTTGCGCGCGAGATCAACGAGATGGTGGAAAAATTCCGCGAAGAGGTTTTCCGCAAGGTGGAAGGCGACCGCAACCCCCAGCGCATCATGCAATTGAGCCTGGCGTACGTGCCCAAGTCGAGGATCAAGCCATGAAGACGAATGCGAATACCCTGCTCGCCGCCCTGGCGCTGCTGCTGGCCGGCTGCCTTGCCGATAAGCAGCCGGTGCGCGTGGCCGGCGGTGATGATATCCCCAACGACGTGGAACCCCTGGGCAAGAAGTCGGCGGCCGCCCGCGACGATTCGACCGAGTGGAACGGATTCAAGACCACGCCCCGCACCAGCCCGGGCATGTACGATTCCACTGCGGTGCCCGATTCCGTTCCCGACACGACCGGCACGGGGAAGCCTGCCGCGAAAAAGACCGCCTTGACGAAGCGCTCCGGCCTGACCGGTGACTCCGCCGTCCCCGGTAACCTGTCCAATACCCCGGCGAGCCAAGCGGGCATCCCTCCCCTGGATTCGCTGTCCCTGCTCAAGCCCGTGGATACCTTGGTGGCCCACGTGGTGGATACCGTCAAGGGCACGGTGGAAACCGTGCATGGCGTGGTGAAGGACGAGGTCCGCACCATCGACAGCACCGTCTTCGTTCCCGCCGATCCCGCCAAGCCCGGCGTGGTCCCGGGCGTGCTGCAGGTGGCCGGCCGCGTGACTTATGCCGATACCTCCGTCTGGAAAACCTACCTGTTCCGCGACGCCGATGGCGACGGCCTGCTGGCGCCCCGCGTGGGTTCCAAGAACCTGGTCGACATCGTACTGGCGGTCAAGGGCAAGGATGGCCTGGTAACGCATACCGTGCAGCGTCTAGGCTCCGGCGTGGATCTGGATTTCAACAAGCGCGGGGACAATCGCCTGCTGTCCAGCCTGGTGGCGGTGACCCAAGGCAGCGATACCCTGGACATATTCAAAATCCTGGACGCCGACGGGGATTCCATCGCCATCGATTTCTCCAAGGACACCAACCTGGTGGACCTGGAAGAGTCCCACAAGTATCCCGGCGACGGGACCCTGGCCTCCCTGACCGCGCATACGCGCCTGGTGGTGTATTCCAAGGACTCCACCCGCAACTATGCCGTGCTTTACCGCAGCCTGGCCCTGGGCAAGGACGGCGCCGTGATCGCCATCAGCGCCGTCGGCCCCCGCTCCGATTCCACCTTCCGTCCCGGCGATGACGCCGTCTGGAGCGTAACGACCCATCTTGCCGCCAACGATTCCTTGTCCGCGCGCGCCCGCGCATTCACCGTGCGCCTGCCCGCCATGCCGGGAGCCTTCTCCTCCGATCTGCTGCTCAAGATCGAAGCGAAGGATCAATTCCACGGCAAGACCTACGGGAGATTCGAATTCTCCCTGGCCGCTACGGCTCCCGTCGCCGATGGCCGGTGGATCCAGGTCGGCGCTGTGGAAGCCGCTCTCGTCTACCTGGACGGCGCCAAGACGGCGTTCACCGGTTCTGCCATGGCGACGGGGATGGAGGGAACGGTGAAGGCCGTTTCGGGCGCCAGCCTATCCGTCTCGTTCGATCGTAGCGGCAAAGTTACCCTGCGCCCCTGAAGCGGGGCGGAATCCCTTCACCCCGGAACCTTTCCGGCCGGAACCGCTCCGTAAGCCAAAGGCTTTTCCAATCGGGCTAATCCGTAATATGGAAAACCTGTTTTTATGCGTATTCAAGGTGTCAATTGTAATATGAAATAAGATGAATAAGATGTACCGATAGGGACAATAACCGCTAAAATAACGATGTAAAGCGATTAAAATCCTTCCAGATGTAATACAGTAGATATGATGATATATTCCTGCGCCCGTAATTCAGGTATCCTATAGATGTGAAGCAACCCGGAGGCGGAAAGCCCTCCAGCCCAACACAAGGAGACCTGACCATGAAGCGCACCAACCTCACCCCCAAACTGCTCGCCGCCGCCGCGGCGGGCGCCCTCTTTTTCTCCGGATGTTTCCGCGACGATTCCACCACTTCGGATGGCTCCTCGATGGGATCCACCGCCACCGTGGAAGGCCGCGTGCAAGGTGACATGGGTCTGGGCAAGCGCTCTTCGGCCGGAGCCGGAGTGGAAGGCGCCGTGGTCTCCGTGACCCGCATCCAAAGCGACGGGTCCATCCAGGTGGTATCCACCACCGAGGTCAAGACCGATATGCAAGGGCATTTCTCGGTCTCGGCCGCCGTCGATGGCGCCCGCGAACTGATCGTCAAAGCCAAGAAGGACGGCAAGGAATGGAAGGCCGTCGTGAGCGCCAAGGCGGAGAAGGGCAAGACGGTCGTGTGCCGCCCGCTCAATGTCGAATCCTCCATCGAAGCGGACGTATTCGCCAAGGTGCGCGGCGAGGCGAAGAACAATGAAGTCTCCTTCGTGGACATCGCCGCCAAGATCGACGCCGAAATGTCGGCGCAGATCGAAGCCAAGGGCGAAAGCAAGGCCCAGGTGGAAGCGTTTATTTCCAGTCAGGTGCAGGCCGAAGCCAAGGCCCGCGTGCAGACGCTGCTCAACGGGAGCATCAAGGCAACGCGCACCCAGGTGGATAAGGCCGAGGAGGCCCGCCTCGACGTGCGGGCCAAGCTCGATGCCGATCTCGATGCGGCCATCGACGCTTCCGCCGAAGCCAAAGCCAAGCTGGAATCCGATTCCCGCCAGGCCTCCCTCAAAGCCTGGAGCGATGCGGGTATCACCGTGGAAGCCATCTCCGTGGCCCGCGAATCCTGCTTCCATGCCATGATCAAGTCGGGCGCGGAAGTCCAGACCGATGCCGACGCCAAGCTGGCCTGGTTGCGCAAGATTTCCATCGACCACGCGGCCGACGTGGAAATCGCGGTGCAGGAGAGCGCCAAGGCATCGGGCGGCACCACGCTGCAGGTTAACGGCGCGGTTACCGCCGGTCTGGCCTTGGAGACCGCCCTCAAGGGCGCCAATACCGAAGCCGGCGTCGATTCGGCCTTCGTGTCCTTCCGCTCGGCCTGCACGGCCCTGCAGATCAAGGTTCCCGGCGGCGACGGCCATATCATCCTGCCCGGCTTCACCTTGAACGGCAAGGTGGAAGGCAACGTATCCGGCGCCGACGTTTCCGTGGCCAAGGTCAAGGCCGACGGTTCCCTCGAGATCCTCGCGGGCGTACAAGGCAAGACCGACGCGGAAGGCGGCTTCAGCATCAACACGGATACCAAGTTGCCCGACTCGGTGGTGGTCGTGGTGACCAAGAACGAATCCAAGTTGATGGTCTTCGTGGATAGCAGCACTCATTCGCCCGTGCTGGTGGGCGCCGAGACCACGGTGGAAGCCCAAATAGTACAGCAGATCGCCAAGGCCGGAACTGAAGGCGTGACCAACGCGGACGTCAAGGCATCCATCGACAGCAACGTGGCCGCCGAAGTCAAAGGCAATGACAGCGCCATCGCGCATGTCCTGACCAGCCTGGAAATCGCGGCGAAGGCCCAGAGCAAGCTCATCCTCACCGCCGGGCTTGAGACCTCGGATTCGGCCGTGGTCAAAGCGCGCTCCCTGGAGCTGTACGCCCAGGCGCTGGCGCATTTCTCCGTGGACATGTCGGCCCAGGCCAAGTTCGCCCTGCTTAAAGGCGCCCATGCCACGGCTTGCAAGTCCCTGCGCATCGCCGCCGAGGGCCAGGCCAAAGCCGCGGGCGCTTCCGAAGCGTCCCTGAAGGCCCTGGCGGAAGCCGGCGCATCGCTGCAGGCCTCGGTGGAAGCCTCCGTCACCGCCGAAGCCATCGCGGCTGCCTATGAGAGCTACCATGCCTCCGTGACCGCCAGCCTCAAGGCCACCCTGTTGCTGCAGGCCGCGACCGTGGAAAAATGCGACGCAGCCATTCGCACCAAGGACGGCGCCCGCGCCGTGCTGATGTCCAAGCTGGCCGCCGCGGCCGACGCCGAAGCGGCCGCCCAGGCCCAGGTGGAATTCGCCGCCAAGGTGGAAGCGGAAGTGAAGGCTTCCTTCACCGGTGGATTGGGCGCGCCCAGCGCGGACCAAATCAAGGCCATCACCTATGCCTTGGTCGTCGCCAATATGTGCGGATAAATTCGGTAGCCGGCCGAGGTTGGGGGCCGGGTTATCGCAGGGAGGGCGTGGGGCGAATTGCCTATGCCCTCCCTTCCTGAGAGCGTAGTGTGCCAACGAGACCCAATCGGCCGTACCCGCCGATTGGGTATACTTCATAGTAGGCCCGGGCCAAAAAGATCGGCAAAATTCCGGATCGGTTCGGGGAACTAAATTTCAGAGATTAGGTCTCGAACTTTACCCTGAATCAGATCGCGGACATTGCGGAATTCATTGGGTTCCATATTCCGCGGATCGGGAATCTGCCAATCGATACGCCGCTTCGCACGGATGTTCGGACAGGCATCCCCGCAGCCCATTGTCACAACGGCATCGTATTCAAGGTCAGGCACTTCCTCAAGGCTCTTGGAAGCATGCCGGGAGAGGTCATAGCCCAATTCCCGCATTGATGCGATCGCTTTAGGATTCACCTTCCCGGAGGGCCGTGAACCGGCGCTGTAGCTTTCTACGGATTGTCCACCATGGATAATCGCGAAGGCCTGGGACATCTGGCTTCGGTTTGAATTCTCTACGCAAACAAAAAGCATCTTCTTCAAAGTGATGGTCTCCTGGCTAGGTATTAGGTCTTGCAGCAAAGCTTGGCTTGATGGGCTTCCATCTCATGTAGGATGGAGTTAAAGGCCTTCCATTGATCTTCCAGCACGGCCCAGTTGATGCAATAACAGGATTTGGGGCCCTCCACTTCACCGGTAATAATGTTGGCGTCCTTCAATTCCCGGATATGCTGGGAGACCGTGGATTGAGCCAAAGGCAACGCGTCTACGAGTTCACCGCAAATGCATGTTCCCTGCTTGGCCAGTATCCGCAATATCGAGACCCGAGCGGGATGTGAAAAGGCCTTGGCGAAGTCGGCCAACTTCTGATCCTTAATCCCGAATTCCGATTTCTTGCTTTGGGCCATCTCAAATCCCCTCCCGTTTCGGGTTCATTGCGCGCCCTGCTTCATGCCTTTCAGCTTCCCGAAGGGAAATACGCGCTTATAGAAAGGAACCGTTTCGGGAGCGGCGGATTTTTCCTTCTCTTCCTGGGCCTTTCGCATCTTTTCGCGCATGTTCGTCAGAAACATTTCCACGTGACGCATATTGCTTGTGAACTCCAGGAGCGGTTTACCGCCCATTTTCACGGATACGGCGATCTCGTTCGCTTGGGATATGGTGGCAAAGGATGTCGCGTCGCTGAGAGCATCTCCCGCTATCCGTTTCAGGATTTCCTGTGAGGCATCCGAGACCACTTCCAAATGGAACCTCAGGTTGTGCATTTTGACCGGGACGGGCGCCACATTCAGGATGCCCCGTAAATCGAGGCGACCTGAACCGTTTACCGAAACGGATTTGATGTTCAAACCCTCTCTCCTTGCGAGTCGGACAAAATTAGCGGCCAATTCGCCGGCCATCGCCGCGAGGAGATATTCTTGCGGATTCGGCGCCAGATCGATACCGCCAAGCTGCTTCGGCTGATCCACCTTTAACTTGTGAACGGGTTTCTGGCCTTTCGTCGAATGGGAATTCGGAGGGAACGGAGACTCGGATTCGAGTCGCGAATCGATTTGCAGCCCGTATCTCCAAATGGACTTGGCGATTACCGGATGAAGGCCACCGGTTGGGCTTTCCTGCTTCCGCGACGTGGGAGCTTCCGGATTCAATTCGCCCAGGAAGGATCGACTCGAGCCATCCTTAATGGATAGTTCCACACTAGGATTGTTGTCTTCGACAAAGGTGCGGTGATTGGGGCTGAAACAGCCCGCGAACTGGGCAATCTCCTTGATGGCTTCGGGAGCCCCTTCGCAATCGATGTCGACCTTGAGCTTAAGTCCGGTGGCTTTTTGCCCAAACGTACCTTCCCCGCTTGGCACCAGCCCTTCCGAATGCACTTCAAGGCTGGTCAAGGTAATGCCTCTGGCGCTGCACCCCTGGACATAGGTGACAAGGACGCAGCTCCCCAACGCGAGGATCAAAAGTTCTTGCGGAGTAGGAATGTCGTTAATCACTTCATTGAACGGACGGACTTCAAGGCCGAAATCCCGCGGAATCCGGATGGTTCCCGCATTAAGGGTTTGGATGGTAAGGTCATATCGGTCCTCGCGCCAGGAGGCCTGGGCCGAAAAATCCAACTGTGCTTCCCGGGGTTTCGCCTTGAACTCATGGACCATTTCGCTGACGCCGCTGACATTGAAACCGTTTTTCATCTTTGCTCCCGATGGTTTGGAGGGTGTCCTGCTTTAAATCTGACCGAGCGCCGTATCGAAATCGGCCGTGAGGTCCTGGATGTTCTCGACGCCCACGGAGAGGCGGATAAGACCCGGCATGATGCCGATTTGTTGGCGTTGCTTTTCGGTTAGAAAGGAATGGGACGTATTGAAAGGCAAAGAGATCAAGGACTCTACGCCGCCCAAACTTGTGGCGACGAGCGGGATTTTCAAATGGGTGAGTAAAGCCAGCGCCGCTTCGTTCCCGCCTTTCACTTCGAAGCTGACCATCCCTCCGTACCCGTTCCGGCAATATTCTTGAATCCACGGATATTCGTAGTTGGGCAAGGACGGGTGATGCACGCGTGTGACCTTGGGATGATTCGCAAGGAACGCGGCCAGCTGCTTGGAATTGGAGACATGTGCCTGCATGCGTAAAGCAAGCGTTTTCAGGCCGCGTTCCAAAAGAAAGGCGGAAAGCGGATTCACGTTGCCGCCGAACTTGAGCATTTGCGACCAGATACGGTCGACATATTTTCTTGATCCGGAGACCGATCCGGCAATTAGGTCGCTGTGGCCATTCATGTATTTGGAACAGCTGTGCAGGACGATATCAACCCCTTCATCGAGGGGACGGAGGCAGATAGGGGAGAGAAAGGTGTTGTCGACGACAAGCAGAAGATTCCTGGCTTTGGCCAGCGAGGCGAGGCCGCGTAGCGGAAGCGCCTTCAGGAGCGGGTTGGAAAGTGTTTCGAAAAAAAGGACCTGGGTATTGGGTTTTATCGCGGCATCGACGGCGGCAAGGTCGGTGCCATCCACGAGAGTCGTCTCACGCCCCAACTGATGGATATCCTCCCGGAGGAAGTTATACGTTCCCCCGTACACGTCAAAGGAACTGATGATATGCCCCCCACGATTCGTAAGGCCTACCAGCGTCGTGGTGATTGCGGACATTCCCGAGGAAAACAGAATGGTGCTCTCCGCGTTTTCAAGCTGGGAAATCTTTTCCTGGGTGCTCCAAACGGTAGGGTTGCCATACCGCGTATAGGTCGGGATATCCCGAATCAGGCCTTGTGCGAATGAATCGTACGTGTGCTTGGAAAAGTTGAAGGTGCTGCTTTGGAAAATAGGAGTCCCGACCGCACCGGTGATCGGATCCTCATAGGTTCCCCCATGCACTGCGATGGTAGAGCCCCCCAACGTATCGGGAAGCATTTTGTTTTCCTTCATCCTGGGTCCGGGAACCCGCCCGCGTTTCAGGTTATTCGACCAGGTTACAGAGCTGTTCGCCTCCGGGGAGTTGCCGATTGCCTTGGAGAGTTTGTCCTTGTTCAACTTGGGACTCCATTCAGGTTTGAGTTTGATGCAAGCGCAGTCTCAGCGGAGACGGTAGTCTTTGACGGCGATACGATCTGCCGCACGATGGTTTCCCCATCCGGCCCATGGAAGAAATTGACTCCGATTTTCAATTCCTTGTTCTCGCTCAGGCGGGGATATCCGATGCCGATGCCGAAGAGGTTGGGCAGGATTTCCCCCGAGGAATCGAGTAGGCGGCATTGGGAATCGACCATGCAGTTCTTATTGGAATGCAGATTACGGATGGGCACGCCCATGTGGTTTATGATTCCGATTCGGCGAGTCTTATATCCGGTAGCCTGAATGATAAGGGCGGGGAATTCCGCTTTGGCGAGGAAATCCGCGTATGCGTTTTTGCCTTTTACGGAGACGCGCATTTCTATGCCGGATTGAACTTGCTGATAGAGGTTTTTCGCCCTTCCTCGCAAGCCATTGAATTTATTCACCTCCCCGGTAGAGCGGAAAATATGCGCTCCGGGAAGGAAGTAGCCGGATTCTGAAGCTTCGCGTTGGGAGGTAAAGTAAAGGCAGACGCCGCGGTGGTAAAGTTGGATTTGGCCGGTGGAGAGCCGGGAACCGAAGCGATCAAGGATTAAAAGCGCAACCGAAAAGGCGCTATGGGAACCGCCGAGAATGATGATTGGCTTACCGGAGGCTATTTCCCGGGAGATCTCAGCGAATTTTCCGGATAAAACCTCACCGGAAGGAAGGAAATGGAAAAGATTGCCTGGACCATGCGCATGTAAAGGCAGGTTTTCTCCCGCCCCAGTCGCCAGCACTGCGTACATGGACTTGGCGATAGGCGCTCCGGAACGATTGAAGCTCGTTACAGACCCATCTTCACCGATTTGAAGATGATCGATTTCCCGGCCAAAAAAGATTCCGCTGGCCCCGGAGAAGCAGCATTTTTCCAGGAAAGCTTTGGTTAAGTCGTTCATGAAGGCTTTTATCAATTCAAGGGGTAGGGTGCGGCCTTCTCGTGAGAATACGAGCCTGGAATTTTCATTCCGGCAGGTTTCCGAGAAGGCGCCTTCGCTATCGATGGATTTGAAAAAGTCGTCGGCAATAGAATTGGATTCGATGAGAAAGGGAAACCGCTGGTTGAATAGTTCCTTCGGATTCGGCGCCTTTTCCAAGAAAGCGATCCCTTGCCCAAGCAGGGAGTCCAGCAGTTTCAACCTGTCGGCAGCAACTGCCAACCCCAAAGCGCCCGGCCCACAGCCGATCACCTGGGTTTGGAAATAGGGCGTTGCGCGCATATTCATGGGTTCAGATACTATACGAGACGCGGGTGAACACACAATCATTCGAGCCATAGTAACCAAAGCTTCTTGGATCACCGTTTCCGTAATAGCCGCGACCGCCGAGAGCGATCGTCGCCCGATCGGTAACCTGGTAGGATATTTCCGGCATGACTAAGGATTCCCGGTAGGTAAGGTCGTAGTAGGCGAAGCAATAGATTCGCAAAGTCTGGTAACCCGGGCTCAAGTCCAGACTGGATGTCAATATTTGGTGGATATTTTCCGGCACAAAAGGATTCCCGGATCGCATGTTCGCGGTATTGGGATTGAATTCGTTGAGCTCGGCATAATATTGGACGCCGAGTGACCATGCCCCTGTCTGTCCGGCTTTTAATCCGCCGAGAAATTTCAATTCTTGATCCGGGAGAAGCGGGGCCTTCCACGCGCCATCGGCGAACGGATGGGAAAATCCGGCTTCCAGGTTGATCACGGCCAGGGGTAGGCTGCCGGTAAGGCTGATTCCCCCGGAGGCAATTTGAGGGAAGGCGATCCGAAGATTGGCCCCCGTATCCGCAGGTAAAATCTGCAAGGTGGGCTGTCGGTTATGCCCGGTGTACCCATAAAGGCCCGCATCCCAACCCAGGATGTTGCGGTAAAGGCGAATCGCCACTTCTCCGTTTTCAAACCGGAGGGAAGGATGAATGAGGGGCGGGGCGAGGCCGCCCGCGGGATCTTTAGGCAAAATGAATCGATCCTGGCCGGGGAAAATGTTTTCCTGGAAAAATGGGGTGGCTACGATTTCAAGATTCGCCGCTGAACTATAGCCCGAAATCCTTAGTGCGGTCAGGCCCTCCTTTAGATGATCAATGGGTAGGCCAGCGTAGAATGCGGCGTAGTTCTTGGGGAAGAAATCATTGATAAAGAGGAAATCTCCGGTTCCCCACGTGATGATCTGTTTGCCGGCCCGGATATCGAATGCGCCTAATGGAAGGGTGGCGTATGCCTCACGGATATCCAATCGGTTATCTTGGCTAAGGTTGTCGTAGGTGTTTTCCACGAGGGCCATAAACCCACCGCTACCGGATTCCGATCGTGCCTCCGCCTTCAGCCTTAGAATTTCCTCTCCCGCCAGGAATGAACCTGACACCGGATTGGGTTCCGGATGATTTCCCACCCTGGCGGAATAGACGGCATTGAGTCCGCCCGAAACGTCCACGGGTTGGCCATACGCAAGCACAGCCGCCACTTTTAAGGCGGCCAAAGGAACAATCGATTTCAATTGATCCAACCCCGAGGCGGATTCCGGAGGGCCCTCTCAGTGAATTCGTCCCCGTTGGCTTTAAAGTCATATGCAACATCGCTGAATTCGAATTTGGAAGAGTGATTGGTCTTGAGGTTGGTCATAGTTCCCCTTACGACTAACGGGTGGCCGGAAAGATCGGCAATGCTATCGGCCGTGAATCGCTTGAAGACTTTACCCTGAACGTCTGTATACTCCTCCTTAATGGGGAGGAACGTCTCCACGTCAATCCAGGACGTCTTCTTGGTATAGCCAGCGCTGCTTTTTGGAACGCTGGCTACTACCTGGCACTTCTTTCCGGCCACTAATTCCTCTTTCACATAGGAGAATTCGTCAGCCTCCATTGACCGTCCGGAGATATCCTGATAGGAGAAATCGGATCCCACGAAACTGGAGCCCGCATCCCGTGCGGCGATGCGCTGCACCATGTCAACGCTGGGGATAAACAGCCAACGATCGCTTTCCTTGTTCGGGTACTTGAAAACCAGGAAGGACATGCCCTTTACGTCGCCTGGGGCATGGAAATACATGAAGTACCGTTGATCCGCTCCGGGAACCGTGGTGGCGCGAACCATGGTCATGTCTTTGGTACGGGCCTTTCCGTCCGCATCAATCAGGCTCAATTTGAGGCGCCCGCGAAAGGTTGAGCCTTGGTAATAGAAGGAGTTCTGGTAAGCCTTCACTATTGCGGCCGGGTTTTCTTCGGAATGAAGCGGAATCGCGATTGAGCCAATAAGCAACAGACCCATTTTCATGGCGGAAACCGAAAGATTTTCCGCTGCCGCGGGTTTTCCCGCGCGTCCCGCTTGTTGCCCGTTGAATAGCCATTTGCGGAGGAGCACGATTAGGGCCGGAAGGTACAGTAGAGTCAGGAATGCGCTTAGAATCATCATGCTGGGGATGAAAGCACCCACCGTGACATATGGGGTCAGGGGAGAAAGCATCATCACCGGGAATGCCGATCCGAAAAGGATTGCGTTCCGCAGAATGCCGCGACCCGGCCGCGAAGCGGTCCAGAGGAGGCATTCCCTGACTTCGGCAGCGGTCCCCGTGTACCCGCTGTCAGCCATCTTCTGCCGGAAGCGGTTGATGAAATGGATGGCGAAATCGACCGCCATGCCCAGGGAAAGGCAGGACAAGACGGAGATGGGCATGTCGAGGTCCTTGCCGACGAAGCCCACCATTCCGATGATAAGGAGAATAGTGAAGAGGAGGGGTACGTAGCTTATCAAGGCCCACTTGAAGGAACGGAAATTCAATACGAGGATGGAATAAACCACGCAGATGGCCAACACGAAGCCCTTCAACATATCGTAAAGGACTTCGTCGTTCCACGCCAGGTTGAAGTAGGCGATACCCGCGGGTTTCAATTGTACGGGCGCAGGATTTTCCCTCAAATAGGCTTGGGATTCACGTATCACCGACCGCATCGCCTTAGCATCCCAGGTTTTCATCTGGATCCAGACGTTCGCCTTCCCGTAGGAGTCATCCACCAGGTTTTTCACGTCCGACGGTTTGGCGGACATTGAGAAAAGAAAGAGGAATTGCCCGGCTTCTTCCTTGGTCTTAGGTATGCCTGCGTAGACGGGGTCGTTCCCGTGCAACACAAGATTGATGCGGGATGCGATGTCGGCGATGGAACTGGTCTTGCCGACTTCCGGGATGTTTTCCAACCTACGCTGAAGTCCCGCAAGGAACCGCAGTCCCTCGGGGGTCTTCATGTATTCACCTTGGCCGGGATCGGCAATGGCAACCATGTACCCTAGCGAGGTGCCCCCGAGGCTTTTATTCAGCGCCATATCGGCGATTCGGACTTCATTTTTCTTGTTGAACCATTCGACCATGTTGTTGTTCACGACGACCCGGGAAATCCCCACGATGGACAGCGCGCACAATATCAATCCAACGCCTACGACAAGGCGGGGATTGCCGGCGCCGGCCATTGCCAGACCACGCAAGAATCCGGCCGGGCGCCCCGCGGAAGCCTGGGATTTCGCGGCGACTTTCAGCAGGGATTTCTCACCAAGCAGGGCCATGATGGCGGGTATGAATGAGAAGCTGAGAAGCCGAAGCGCGATGGTGCCGAAGGCGATCATGCCTCCGAATACCTGGACCGGTATGATTTTCATGAATAGGAGCACGGAAAAAGCCACCGCAGTCGTCAATGCGGTGTACTTCACGGGATGGCTTACAACCGCCATGGTCTCCAGGATTGCGCGCTTACGGTCCCGGGTTTCTGCATAACGGAAGTAAAACTCCGTGAAAATGTGGATGCTATCGGTCGCGATAGCCATCAGAAAGACCGGGGCCATTGAGGCCATCAGATGGATGGGGAACCCCAAAGCGATTACCAGGCCAACGCTCCAGATGATCGCGATATTCGAGACGGCCATCATGCTGATGCACAGCGGGATGCTTCGGAACATCAGGTACATGGCTGCGATCATGAGAAAGCAGGACACCGGGGAAAATACCGCCATCAGCTTGAACATGAAATCGCCGAAAGTGTCCCTGGCTACCGGGTCGCCTGTGACAAAGAATTTGTCACCCCCTTTTCCGGAAACCGGCAGTTTCGCGATCATGGACTTGATGGCTTCCGCGATCACTTTTCCATTGGCGCCTTTTTCCATGGGGACATAAACGGCGGTGGTCTTTCCGTCCTTGGAAAGCAGTTTTTCGGCAAGCAGCGGATTGGCTATCGCCGAGGCGCCGATTTCAGCCAGATCCTTTTCCTCCAATGGCAGTCCGCTGACGATCGGTTTGACTTCCAGGGATTTGCCATTCGCGGAGACATCATCCACGTTGACCAAGCTGGATACATCGGCGGCGGCCACCCCCGTGATTTTCTGGATCCCATCGGTCAATACGGAAATGTTTTTAAGGGTGGTATTGTTCATCACCCCTGCCGGGTTGGTCACGCCTACGACGATCAGATCTTCGTAAAGACCGAAGGTTTTCTCCACCTCGGCATTCCAAATGCGGACTTCCGCATCGGGCGGCAGCATATTTTTTGGATTGGTATCCAGCTTCACCTTCGGGAAGGGAAGCATCATTATGGCGGTAAGCGCCATGGTAAGGCCAATGACGGTCTTGGGTCGCTTGATTGAGAAATCGACGAGAAAGCTCTTTTTCATTTCCCTGTCCTTTCAGAATTGCCGGGGTTCACTTGAGCAACAGGAATCGATCGAGGATGTAAAATCCCTTGGCGTTCGCGTTCTTCGCGAATCCGTCGAAGGTATGCCGTTGGTATGCAAGCCTTAAGCTGGAATCATCCACGGAATTGAATTGCAACGCGCGTACGCCGATTTCCATCGCTCTTCGTTGAGCCCCGAGGGCCGGGTGATTCTTCAGGGCATTGACCAACTTAAGGGCCTGGTTTACGTCCTTGAACCGCACGAAGGGCTGTGCCGCATCCCCGACGATATTGACGAGTTCGTTCTTGATGGTGTAATTGAGAATCGCCCAGTTCAGGAGAACGAAAGGGAGGCCTCCACCCAAAGCGAGGCTGAACAGAGCATCCGGAGTCGTAGCCTTGAACTGGACCAGGTCTTCCGGTCGCGAACGCTCCAAGGTTTTCAGAAGGCCCGGTGAGTGGCCATTCCAGCAGCCGTAGTGGCTCAGGATGGATTTCATATCCACAGCCAAGGCGTCTTCAATGCGTTTCCCCTTGACATAGCCGCAGAAAGCGGCAACCGAAGCGTGAACCTCATCGGTGGATGCCGCATTGCGGGCTTTACCTGCGCCTTTGGTGTAGCCGACTCGGGTAATGACGCCTTTTTCGATGCCTACATATAGGCCATAGGCATGGAGATTGTTGTTGCTGCACCGGGCCGTGATTTCGGCATAGCCATGGAACCAAGCATGATAGGGCTTGCTTCCCATCCGGTACAATTCAAAGAGTCGGCGTTTCGTCCGATCGAATGGGTCTGCCGTGAGGGGGTGGGGGAGAGTCTTGGTGGGCATGATTGTTCCTAAGCGAATATTTCCCGGATGACCTTGGCGGTTGTCTCGACTTCGGATTCGGTGTTGTAGAAGTAGGCCGACAGGCGGATCGGCGTGTAAGCGGGATAGAGCTTGTCCTGACGGGTCGAGAACCAAACGTCAACGCAGAAATGGCCGGTTCGATACATGAGGTTGTGCTGCCATGATTTTTCCCGCAGCGCCCGCATCCGATCTCCTTCCGGGCGTTCCGGCGCCAGCAGGGTAAGGACCCCCCCCCGCTGGTGGGCATCTTCGGGCCCGAGGATGCGGATTTTCCCGGCCGCGTGCAGAGGTTTCAGGACATCGGTCAGGATCCCGTTCAAATGGTTTTCATAGCCTTTGATGCGGGGCAGGATGGAGGTAAGGTATTTGACCGCCGCACCCGCACCGATGATCCCACCGTAATTTTGCAAGCCCGCTTCGAATCGCGCGGGCCATTCGGCATAAACCGGTCGATGGTAGGCCGAGGTTTCGTATATGGTCGACCCTCCGACCATGTACGGCGGGAGGCAGTCTAAAAGTTCCGGCTTGCCATAGAGGAATCCGATGCCTGAGGGGCCTAACATTTTATGGATGGAGCCGGCGAAAAAATCGACGTCGAGGAAGCCAGGCGCCTCGGGTTCGCCAAGATTCAACGGCAGATGGGGGAGGCTTTGGGCGCCATCAACGGCGATAAAGATATTCCTGGCCTGCTTCTTTTCCGTATCGCGAACGGCCTTAACGATTTGTTGGAGAGGGTTGGTAACCCCGTCGAGGTTTGAGCTGTGGTTGAGGGAGACGAGTTTGATGGAGCGGTCTTTTGCCAGGGCGGCCTTGAAGGCAGGCATGTCGAACGTGTTGTCCGCCTTGGTGGCAAGGATGATGACTTTGCCGCCTCGCTTCTCGAATTCCTGCCAGGGGCACAGGTTGGAATTGTGTTCTTTGTCGGTTATAAGGACGGTTTCACCGGGCATAAGACCCAGGGTAGAGGCCACTAGATTCAAACCTTCTGTCGCGTTCCGGGTAAAGATGATGGGGTAAAGAGGTTTCCCTTCGGAACTTTTCGCTGCCGGTGCCTTGATTAGAGATGCGAGCGCTGCCCGGGCGGCTTCGACCTTTTCATGCACGATTTCAGCGAACCAATAGCTACCCCGATGCCCCCCACAGGCCGGGTATTTGGTGTTATAGTCCCATTCCGCTTCGGCAACGGCCGAGGGCTTCATGGTCATGCAACTGTTATCCAGATAGACCGGTGGCCGACCGTTTTTGGGATTAACCTGGTTCAAGGCGGGAAAATCCTTGCGGAGTTCCTTGATTTCGGCTTGGGTGAACATGCAATCAGTCTTCCATTCGGTGAAAAGTGGGTAACAAATGCGGTATGGTATCCAGGGCAAAACGCTCTGCCCTGGATACCCGCATCCGGCTTAGCCGCAGCAGGCTCCCCCAGGGGCGCATGAATTGGCGTCGGGTTTGAGTTCGCGACCCGCGAAGGCCACGACGAAGTTGGATTCGAACGGGCTCCCAGCCAGTCGTGACGCGGTCTCTGCGCAGACCGGGACCGCCTTGAACCGGGGGAATTGGTGGCCATCTTCGTCCGCAACTGATTCGTACGGCCCGAGATAAACGGCGAAATGATCGAGTGCTCCGCAGCACGAGCTCTTGGGATAGTTGAACGCTTCCACGGTGATGGACGCGAAATTGTAACTTTCGACTTCTTGCCATGCCGTTTCGGCGAGTTGGGAGAGTCCGTAGAAGCCGGCCTTCTTGAACGCCTCCAGGAACGCCTTCACGGAAAGCGCGCCGGTATAGCACTCCGCCCATAGCTTCTTGTCATCCTGATGGACCTGTTCCACATCGCGATCGCTTACGATGTCCGAGATCACGGCGCGGCCGCCGATCTTCAGTACGCGACGGACGTCATTGAGGACCTTTTCCTTGTCCGGGGACAGGTTGACGACGCAGTTGGAGAGGACGACATCGGCGGATTGGGCTTCGAGCGGAATGGATTCGATCAGACCCTTGCGGAATTCCACCACATCGTATCCCAGGTTTTGGGCGACGATGGCTTTATATTTGTTGGCCTTCGCAAGCATGTCTTCGGTGAGATCGATTCCGATCACCTTGCCTTTGGGCCCTACGAGCTTGGCGGCTACGAAGCAGTCAATCCCGACTCCGGATCCGAGATCCACTACGGTGTCCCCGGCCTTGATCCCGGCTTTGAGGACGGGGCTCCCGCAACCGTAGTTGAATTCGAAGGCTTCCTTGGGGATGTGGGCCGTCATTTCGTTCATGTAGGGCTTGGGGCAGCATAGCCCGGGTTGGGGCGCCTTTGCAGCGGTGCTGTACAGTTCCTCGACTGATGCGTGCTTGTCTGTTTTCTCGGCTACTTTTTGACTCATAATTCCTTTCTCCGGGAGCTTCCCTCCCCGTCATTGTTGGGCGGAGGCAATGCCTGCGCGGGTTGTGAAAATAGGGAGGCGCGCGCTTCCCTACGGTTATTCATGTGTTATAGCAGTCGCAGATGGCGAGCTTTTCCGAAATGACGTCCTTGGTAACCGGGCCTTTGATAGTCATGGTTACGCTTCCGTCTTTCCCGTCGACGTCGATGCCTTGGAGGGCTTGGACGAACTCGGGGCCGCAGCAGCTGCAGGTTCCGGTGCCGCATTTTGCGACCATGGCCTTCACCTTATCGACCTCGATATCGCCGCCTAGATGGACGGAAACGCCTTTCTTGGTCTCATTGACGGATTTGATGTTGTTCAATTTCATGATGGACTCCTTGTTGGATGTTTAGAATTGGATTCGGGAAAAATTCGCTTACTTGCCCTCGATGACGTAACTGCGTTCGAACTCCCGATGGCAAATGCACTCGGGACCGCAACCTTCCTCCGCTTCAGGGGCGGTGGTCACGAATAATTCCCACCGGTTCCCGTCCGGGTCGGCCACCCAGATTTTGGATTGAACCGCGTAACAGCACTCGATATCGTCTTCGGTGGTGATTTTGAAGCCGCTGGCCTTGAAGCGGTCGTAGTTTGCCATGATGACTTCCGTCCCTTTGGCTTGGATTCCGAAGTGGCCATCCGTCGAGGTCTCGTTGGGGAAATCGTTCAAGGTTAGATTGATGGCGGGCTCGACCGACTCGAACTTGACGTACCCTTCTTTGACCTTACTTGGATTCTGGTTGAGCAGCACGCGGTAGAATTTGGCCGACTCTTCCAGGTTTGAGACGTTGAGGCTGACATGCATGCGGCTATCGGTAGGGAAGTCGACAGCGCTGTCGTTCTCGACCTTCTCCGATTCCGCGACACGTTCCCATATGCTTTTCATTCGCTATTCCTTTTCTTGGGTGTTTGCTTATGCCCGTGTTTTCGGATCTAAGACCAGTCGCAGCCGCCGGTTTCGGCATTGTAACAGACGCAAGTCACGCCGCACCCTTCGTCGGCTTCCTTCTCGGTTACGACAAAGACCTCCCAATGGTTTCCGTCGGGATCGGTGAGCCACACTTTGTCTTGAACCGAATAGCAGCAGGCCACGGCGCTTTCGGTTTCCTCGATCTTGACTCCGGTCTTCCGGAAGCGCTCCACGAAATCCTGCACGGCCTTCTTCGACTTGACCTGGATGCCGAAATGGCCATCACGCTTGCCGGGAACATCGACTTGGTTGATTGCGAAGTTCACAGGAGGATTTTCGGGTTCGAACTTCGCGTAGTCGGATTTCGTCTTTACCGGCTTCTGACCGAACAGGGCCTGGTAGAATTCCACGGAACGTAACACGTCCGCTACGTTGATGCTGATGTGCGGGCGCATCGCACCCTTGAATTGCACTGAGGATTGCATGTGCTTTAGCGGGGATTCCGAGGGTGTCGTGCAACAACTCCCGGCGCTTGCCTTTTCCATCTTCGACTCCTTGAGATGCGGTTGCGGTTGAAAATCCGATAAGCGTTAATCTACATCACCCGATGCCATTATCCGGCATGGAAAACAATAAAAAACATAAATCGCAGATAAACGATTAAGAATACCCGGGAAATTTCCGGAAAATGAGGAAGGTGCGCGCTTGACTTTAAATCGTAAATAGACGATATTAAGAACGTGGCGCTCAGCAAGAAGTCCGTATTCCCCGCGGCGAGCCAAAAGGCTGCATCTTTCGCAAAGGCGCTTTCGCACCCTGCGCGTCTGGAAATCCTCACGCTCATTGCTCAATACGACTCCATAAGCTGTTCGGAAATTGTGGATCGGATGCCTCTCGCCCAGTCAACGGTCTCGCGCCATTTGCGGGATTTGTCCGATTCGGGGTTGATTGAGGTGAGGACTTTTGGGCCTAAATCCTTTTTTTCCTTAAGTCGCGGAACCTTTTCGGAGTTTTGGGGGATTTTCCAGATTGCGCTCCATGGGTTGATCACTACAGCTCAGAGTTTTCATTCCGTTATTTCATGATCGCATTTGTCACCATGATTAATGGTGAGTGGTGAATCGCAATTGACGTATGCGCCTCTCGAATTGTAACGCATAAAATAAAAATCCGCCAAAATGAATATCGTAGATAACCGATGTTGGGTTATTGGCAAATAATTCATTTGGATCAAAACCAATCATCGTATATTTGCTCCCGATCTCGATTCGCCGCACCTGCCGCGGCGGAATACGCTCAACGAAAATCCGGATGAAAGGGAATCCTATGAATCAAAGGTGTTCGATATCACTGGTATTGGCGGCCTTAACCGCTGCGGTGACCGTGAACGCAGCCGATAGCTTACAGGTTAAAACGGTGGAGCTACCCAAGGGAAAGCCTATCGTGAAGGCATTCTCGGAATGGTCACGTGATTATTTCGGGCAGGACGGTTCACGCCTGGAAATCACCCGGGCTTATTTCGGGTACCAATATGACTGGAGCGATAACTACTCGTCCCGGTTGGTGCTCGACGTCGCCCGCTTGGGGGAGTTGAACTCCGGGGCCTTCGATACGACCAAGAAAGTTCTGTCGACGAAGAAGGAGACCCGATACGAATCCTTCCTCAAGAATGCCTCCCTTGAAGTCAAGCAAGTCATTCCGTTAACGTGCTTCGAATTGGGACTGGTAGGCACGCGCCTTTTCGCTATCCAGGAAAAGGCCTGGGGCTATCGTTACGTGGCAAAAAGCATGATGGACGAGAAGAAATACAGTTCCTCGGCCGATCTAGGCGCCAACGTCCAGATCCAGGTGCATCCGACCACGAAACTTTATGCTTCCGTCCTTCAGGGGGAGGGTTTCACCGCGCAACAGGATCTGAATAGCAATTACAAGACCGGTGGCGGGTTCGAATTCAATGCCCCCTTGGGCGTGACCGTATTCGGCTTCGGGGACTATATGCCGGTCGACAATGCATCCGGGCAGACTACTCTCGCAGGTTTCCTGGGATACTCGCTTGCAAAGAAATTCAGGATCGGCGCGGAATATGATTTCCAAATGAACCATCTTGGCGTTGACAAGCAAGATCTTTCCGGTCTCTCCCTTTATTCGGCGGTCCAAACCGTTTCGAATCTGGAAGTCTTCGGCCGTATTGATTATGCGACCTCGGAGGGCAACTGGAATGCCGCCGCCGATGGGGAAACCTACATCGGGGGCTTGCAATATTCGCCGTTCAACGGCATCAAACTGGCCTTAGACTATCAAGCCATCTCGCCATATGACTCCAAGCAAGTCTTGCAGCACAAGGTCGCACTCAACACGGAATTCAGCTACTAACCAACCCATGAACAGGAGAATGAATATGGCAATCCGATACAGCCTTCCCGTATTTTGCTTGGCTTATTTGGCCATGACAGGATCGAATCATGCGGCAGGACAAGAGAACCTGACCGGAAAACTGACCCTAACAGGGTCGAGCACCATCGCCCCGCTGGTAAGCGATTTGGCTAAGAAGTTCGAGAAAACTCATCCTGGCGTCCGCGTCGATGTGCAGACCGGCGGATCGTCAAGAGGCGTTTTGGATGCCCGCCAAGGTACGGCGGACATCGGGATGGTTTCCCGCGCTCTCAAGGAGGATGAGCAGGATCTTAAGTCCTACCCCATTGCGCTGGATGGAATCTGCGTCATTGTCCATTCTACCAACCCGGTCAAGGAACTAACTGATTCCCAGATCGTCGCCATTTACACCGGGAGGGTCAAGAATTGGAAAGATGTCGGCGGACTGGACAAGCAGATCATGGTCGTGAATAAGGCCGAAGGGCGGTCTACCCTGGAATTGTTCCTGCACTATACCAAACTAAAGCTGCCGGATATCAAGGCTGATGTCATTATAGGCGACAATGAGCAAGGGATTAAGACCGTGGCGGGAAACCCCTATTCCGTCGCCTATGTTTCAATCGGGACCGCGGAATACAACGCAACCCATGGAACCCAGATCAAGTTGCTTCCCTTGCACGGGATCCAACCGTCGATGCAGGCGTTGATTGATCATAAATTCGCGCTATCCCGGCCTTTGAACCTGGTCACCAAAACCGAACCTACCGGAATAGCAAAGGAATTTATCGCATTCGCCGCTGCTCCGGAGAACGACTCAATCGTGAAAGGCCAGTATTTTGTCCCTCTGGCAAAAAGATAAGGCTTTCCTTTTCGTCTTATCGGTGTGCGCCAGCCTGGCTGGCGTCATTTCCATTTTTATTTTCTTTTTCCTGGCCAAGGAGTCGGTGCCGGCCATGGCCGGTATCGGACTGAGCCAATTCGTGATGGACGAAACCTGGTTCGCGTCCGAGAATCAATACAATGTCCTACCGCTTTTATGGGGTTCGGTTTTGGTATCCGTTGGCGCGGTGGCATTTGCCACGCCTCTGGGCATCCTCTCCGGACTCTTCTGTCATTTCTATGCCCCCAGTGCAATTGCCGGATTCTATCGTTCCATGGTTCATTTACTCGCGGGTATCCCTTCGGTAATCTTCGGCTTCTGGGGTCTGGTTTCGCTCGTTCCCCTGGTCGCGCGTATCCATCCTCCCGGTCCCAGTTTGCTTGCGGGCGTCATCGTGTTGGGAATCATGATTCTGCCAACCATCATGGTCATTTTGGATGATGCCATAGCGAATCTTTCCCGCTTGTACTTGAATAGCACGGTGGCCTTAGGGGTATCCAAGTGGGGCGCTCTAAAAGGGTTGATCCTTCCCAATCTCCGGAAACAAGTAGGCGTTTCCATTCTGCTTGGCCTGGCTCGTTCCATTGGTGAAACGATGGCAATCCTTATGGTATGCGGTAACGTCGTCCGTTTCCCAACAAGCGTATTCAATCCTATCCGGACCTTAACGGCAAACATCGCCCTGGAAATGCCTTTCGCGATGAATGTGCATCGCTCAGCACTTTTTTTCACCGGGCTTATCATGATGGTATTGGTTGCGATCCTGATGTCGACGGCGCAAACCCGGACTAGCAGGCAGGCATGATGGTTTCCCGGCAAGTATTGACCCGTACATCCCGCATCCGAGCAAGCAGGGCGCGGCTGCAGAATAGGATTGCCGCCGCCGTGATCTGGGGTGGTGCCATATTCGTCGCGGCGCTTTTTGCCTGGCTCATGGCCGACATCCTCTGGCATGGTTGGCGTGAAATAAGTCTCGCGTATTTCACGCAGGAACCGGAAAGCGCGGGACGTCTGGGCGGCATTTCCAGCATTCTGGTTTCCACCGGCCTCATTTTGATCGTATGCCTCGTGTCCGCGTTACCCATCGGATTGGGCACGGCGATATTTCTGGCGGAATATACCGGACCTGAAGACACGGTTTCCCGGAAAATCCGCTTGAGTTTGAACGTATTGGCTGGGACCCCTTCCATCGTCTT
Organism: Fibrobacterota bacterium; assembly: GCA_023249635.1. Lineage (GTDB taxonomy): Bacteria > Fibrobacterota > Fibrobacteria > UBA11236 > UBA11236 > Chersky-265. The sequence continues at coordinate 22,761 of JAHFCH010000004.1, read as the reverse complement.
CGGGCTATTCGGAAATGCCTTCTTCTGCAAAATGCTGGGGATGGGGTTTTCCATTCTGTCCGGAGGCCTTACCTTGGCGTGCATGGTCCTGCCCTATTTTATCCGCATCGCCGAGGAGAGCATTCGCTCGGTTCCGCAATCCTACCGGATGGGGGCGGTGGCATTGGGTTTGTCCAAGTCGACGCAAATCATGCGCTTGATCCTTCCGGTAGCGGTGCCCGGCATACTTGGCGCCATTATCCTCTCGGTTGGCCGATCGCTTTCGGAAACCGCGGCGTTGATCTTCACAAGCGGATACGTGGATAGAATGCCCGAATCCCTTTATGATTCAGGACGATCGTTATCTGTCCATATCTACGACTTGTCCATGAACGTGGCGGGCGGTGACCAGAGGGCGTATAGCGCAGCGCTGGTTTTGATTGTCTCTCTGATCTTGATCAACTTCATTACCGGGCTCATCGGTAGGGCATGGTCAAGAAGGATGATCTCGATTTCTTGAATCCGCTTTTCCCGTGAGGTTGCTGAATGGACATTACCCGGAATTCCCTCCACTTACCTAAGGATGCTCCTCCGGTAACGATTCCTTGCTGTATCAAGACGACCAACCTATCCCTCTTCTACGGAAAGAAGGCCGCGTTCCGGGACATCTCCCTGAATTTGGACCGCAACTCGGTTACCGTGATTATGGGACCCTCCGGCTGCGGCAAGTCGAGTTTCCTCTCCGCATTGAATCGGCTCTCGGATTTTATCCCGTGCTGCGAAGTGGAAGGATCGATTCACTTGGACGGGGAAAGTCTTCTCGAAGGAAGCATCGATAGAACCGTACTGCATAAACGCGTGGGAATGATTTTCCAGAAGCCAAATCCATTCCCCATGTCCATACGCAAAAACATCACTTTTCCCCTTAGGGAACATGGGATTACCTCAAAACGCGAGTTGGAGGCTAGGCTAGTGCAAGTATTGGTGGACGTGGGCCTCTGGGATGAGGTGAAAGACCGCCTGGATACCTCCGCATTAACGCTCTCCGGAGGGCAGCAGCAGCGGCTGTGCATCGCTAGGGCCCTGGCATTGGAGCCGGAAATCCTGCTCATGGATGAACCTTGTAGCGCGCTCGATCCCATCTCCTCGGGAAAGGTGGAGGAGCTCATACTTAAGCTTCAAGCGCGATATACCCTTGTGGTTGTTACGCATAATTTATCCCAAGCCAGGCGTATCGCCACGCATGCGGCCCTATTCTGGGTCAAAGATGATTGCGGATGCCTGGTCGAATGCGGACCAGCCGATCAGGTTTTTGGAAGTCCCAGGGAAGAATTGACGGCCGCCTATGTAAAAGGAATGAAGGGATGAGTTCGGGCGCGAAGTTTCCAAAACCAGGTTTGTTCAGAACCCTTTATCGAGACTACGCAGCGGTTCGCAGGAATGATCCTGCGTCGAAAAACGGTTTGGAAACCCTTTTATGCCATACCCCGCTCCATGCGATTTTACTGTATCGGATTAGCCATAGCCTTTTCCGGTCCGGCGTCCCCTTGATTCCGAGGCTTTTGTCCGTATTGGCCCGTTTCTGGTCCGGAGTGGAAATCCATCCGGGTGCACAGATTGGTCTGGATTTTTTCATCGACCATGGAACCGGAGTCGTGATTGGAGAAACCGCGGTAATCGGGAATCAATGCACCCTCTTTCATAACGTAACCCTAGGCGGGACGGGTAAACATCGGGAAAAAAGGCACCCGACATTGGCCGACCGCGTCTATGTTGGAACAAATAGCGTTCTCCTTGGTCCCATCCATGTCGGATCGAATTCCTTTATCGGGGCCAACTCCTTCATATTCATGCGCAATGTCCCGCCAAACAGTACCGTGGCCGGGACTCCTGCCCGCATCGTTAAATTGAATGGAGAACGGGTTGATTTGGCGTTGCCCCTACTCGAATCAAAAGGGCTGCAACCTTCCTTTCAAAGTATTTTTCCATAGCAGTTCGTAACCATTCTTGGGCCATTTTTTACGTCCCTTGGGGATTTTGGCTTTGAAATTAATGCCAAAAACCGATATACCTGTATCCGCTATCAACCGAATCATAGTTACCAATTGACAGTGAATCGTAGATTTACGATTATATGGTCATGGCCTTTAATAAAAAAGCGGAGTTTAGTAAGAAAGATCAGAAGGCCGCGGAGGTCGCCAAGGTTTTATCCCACCCCGCCCGTATTGCCATTCTGAAGACCATCGCCAAGCGCGGTGTTTGCGTATGCGGTGAAATCGTGGCGATTCTCCCGCTCGCCCAGTCAACCATCTCCAATCACTTGAAAGAGCTACTGGATGCCGGATTAATTTCCGGCGAATTGGACGGCCTCAATTGTTGCTATTGCATTAACTGGGCCGCCATCAAAAAATCCCACAAGGCGATCCTCGATGTTTTTCTGGAACTTGAAAATCGTGAAGGCATGGACTGCTGTAAGTAGACATCCTCTGGAGGTTCGAAATGGAAAACAACGAATCAATCAAAGAAGCGGTTCGTAGACGGTACGCCGAAATCGCCAATCAGCCCAATGGATTCGGGTGTTGCGGTGGCGGCGGGTGCGGTATCCCTGAAGTTGAATCCTTCAGCGCGGACTATTCTAAGGTCGAAGGCTACGTATCGGATGCCGATCTTGGTCTCGGTTGCGGGCTCCCGACGGATCTTGCGGGAATCAAGTCCGGCGATACCGTCGTGGATCTGGGGTCAGGTGCGGGGAATGATGCTTTCGTCGCCAGGGCCATTGTCGGGGATGCGGGTCGGGTTATTGGAATCGATATGACGGAAGCCATGATCTCCAAGGCTAATGTCAACAACCGCAAGCTGGGATACCGGAATGTGGATTTCCGCCTCGGGGAGATCGAAGCTATCCCGGTCGAAACGGATTCGGTGGATGTGGTCATCAGCAATTGCGTCCTGAATCTCGTGCCCGATAAACAGAAAGCCTATCGCGAAATCCAAAGAATCCTCAAACCGGGAGGACATTTCAGTATTTCGGATGTCGTCTTGGAAGGGGAATTTCCGGCGGCTCTGAGAACGGTAGCTGAACTTTATGTCGGCTGCATCGCTGGAGCGGAGGAAAAATCCCGCTACCTGGAAACAATACGGAAGAGCGGTTTCACGGATGTTCTCGTGGTCAAGGAGACTGAAATTCGACTCCCTCAAGGTCTGGTTGAAGGGAAGTTGCCGCAAGGGGCGGGCATCTCGATAGGTCAATTCTCGATAAAAAGCATAACCGTGTCCGGTGTGAAACCGACTATGCGTATTGACGCGTAGGCCACCCCTTTCAATATTGTCACCATGGCATTTAGTAAGAAGACCGAATTCGGCAGTAAAGACCGCAAGGTTGCGGAGTTTGCCAAAGCTTTATCTCATCCCGCCCGGGTGGCGATTCTCCGGATTTTGGCCAAAAAAGGCACCTGTGTCTGCGGGGAAATCGTAGAGGTGCTTCCGCTGGCGCAATCCACGGTTTCCCAACACTTGAAAGACTTACGCCAGGCCGGCATCATCACCGGTGAAGTGAGCGGACTGAATTCCTGCTACTGTATCGACTGGGATGCCTTAAAAGATGTGTGGGAAACCTTCTCCGGCATCTTCGGGGAAATGAAAAAAAACCACGAGAAGAATTGTTGTTAAGTCGGTTAAATCACATTCAGCAGTTCGCTGATTTTGGATTTGATTAAGTCGCGTACTCGCCGAAATTCATCCGGAGGCATGTGCTTCGGATCCGGAATTTGCCAATCAACCCGGTTCTTTGCGCGTACGTGAGGGCAGGCGTCACCGCATCCCATGGTGACTACAGCGTCGTATTCCACATCGGGAATGTCGGAAAGCGATTTTGAATCATGCTTCGACAAGTCATAGCCGAGTTCCTGCATCGAAGCGATAGCTTTAGGGTTTACGATGCCTGAAGGGCGAGAGCCAGCGCTGTAAGCTTCAACGGTTTCCCCACCCAAGATTTTCGCGAAAGCTTGTGACATCTGGCTGCGGTTGGAGTTTTCAATGCACACGAACAGGAGTTTTTTCTTGATGTCCAACATGATTGCCCTTTTATGGTAGGTGTTGCCGGCCTGAGGTTGTTGAATTCTGGGCGGGATCATGGATCGGCGGCAAAGGCGGAACGAGCCATCTAAAAAGCACTGCCGCAACCATTGCCCCGGCCAACTGAGCCAGGATGAATCCGGTCACATCGGCGGGACGAATCCCGGCAAAGGTATCGCTGACTGTCCGCGCCAAAGTAACCGCGGGATTGGCGAAGGAGGTAGAGGAGGTAAACCAGTAAGCCGCCGTTATGTATGCCGCGACGGCTGCGGGAACGGATGCGGCCCTGCGCCGGGAGCAGCCCCAAATGACGGCCATCAACCCAAAGGTGGCGACGAACTCGCTGAAGACTTGATTGTGGCCCTGGCGAATGTGCTGGGATGTGAAGAAGAACGGAAGGTTGAACATCTTGTTAGCTACGCCTACTCCCAGGAAGGCGCCTATGATTTGGGCTGAGATATAGAGCGGAGTCTTCTTCCAGGGGATTCCCCCCAGGAAGGCATCACAAATTGTGACTGCTGGGTTGAAGTGTGCTCCCGAGATCGGGCCGAAGGTGAGGATGAGGGAGACCAGTACAGCGCCTGTAGTCAGAGAGTTGGCCAAAAGCGCGATTGCGGCATTCCCGCCGGAAAGCCTCTCTCCCATAATGCCCGATCCGATCACGGCGGTTAGCAAAAGGGACGTCCCTAAGGCTTCGGAGACCCATTCCCGGGCAAATTCTGTGGGTGGCTGTGGCTTTGGCATCTGCACCTTCTATATCGTAAAGCTACGATTAAAATGCAAGGGGCGGCCCTTTTGAGCCTTGTTTCAGGTCAATCCTTCCTGGGTGCGTCTCGTTGCGATTTCGATGATTTGCTTCAGGATTAAAACATCAAAGACCAACCCGCTTCCCCGCACGAGCCAGTACCCGGCGATACGGACGGTCCCTCCGGCGGCCAAGCAGAGGGCTGTGCCGAGTCTCGAATTCACTTAAACCCCGGCCGGGGTTGGGGGCCGGGTGAACTTATGGTGTTTCCAGCCGGCGTTCCCGTAGCGATGCTTGGATGGATGCAGGAATTTGGAGCTTCCGGGATTCCCCGGGACGGACGGATTCGCTTCGGGCTTGAGTAGATTTTCGATACCGTGCGTTCCCCGTTTTCCCGACCCGTATCGATCCGGTTGCGCGCGCGCATAGGCGCGCTTTGCGCGACCGTCCTCGCCGCCGCCGTACCGTGCCGCGTAAATGCCATCGAGGCCGGCGCCGAAACCGCGGCTCCCGTGTTCCGTGCCATCCCGCTCAAGGAACTCCCTCCCGGCGCCGGCCTCGTGGCCGGGGAACGGCTTTCCGCCTTCTGGGAGGCCGGCGATTCGCTGCGGCCCATGGTCCAGATACGCCGGCCGGGCGCTCACTGGCGCCTGTTGCGTAAGCCCGACCCTACCGCATACGGCCGTCTCCGCGCCGATTGGCGCTTGCCTTTCGATCTCTCCGGGCCGATGGAGATGCGCTTTTGCGAACCCGCCTTCGGCAAACCGTTGGATTCCTTGCGCGTGATCTTCGTGGGGAAAGCCGGGGCCCCCGGCATGGGTCCGGTGCTGGAAACCACCCTGGAAGCGGCCGAGAACGACTACGCGGCCGGATCGGATTTCATCCCGTATCGCACCGCCGGCGAGCTCGAGCGCGCCCAACTGCGCCTCGCGACCGCCGACGGCGGCGCCCAATGTCTGCCCAAGGTCCCTGCCTTGCGCGCCGCGGCCAAGGTCGACGCCAGCCCTTTCACCGGCGGCCTGCCCATCCTGGCCGCGCGGGTGAAGTACCATTTCCGCCGGCCTGGGCAGACCGCCCTCACTGCGGCAGAATTCCGCGCCGTCGGATTTCCCGATTCCGTCCTCACCTCGGCCAAGGTGCTGTTCATGCTCGACGACACGTACGCCTTTTCCAACCTGGCCGATCCCGTGGTACGCGTGGAAGTGCGTATCGGTCAAGATTCCCTGCTGGTCCGGCGCAACTCACAGCGGCAGTACACTTTCGCCTCCGAAGGATCCCAGGTCGTTTTCCTCAAGGCCTTCACGACCAAGGGGGTAGCCTGGGAGCAGGCGACCGTGGTTGTGGTGCCGCCTCCCGAGCCCCAGGCCGCGGAGGAAATGGCGGGGCGGAACTGACATGCCGCCTGCGCACGGCACTCCCCCTTTTTTTTGCGTCGAAGCGTTTTACGCCTGCGCCGGTTGCGCATGCCCTCCGCGAAAAGTAGTTGGAGCTATAGGCGCATCGCGCCATGGGCGCCTAATGCCTTAATTCCAACGTTCGAGGTGAACATGAACATCCGAAAAACGATTCCCGGATATTTCGCCCTGGCCTTCGGCGGCCTGATGGCCTTCGCATCGGCTCCGCTGCATGCCGCATCGCAAGTGAACATCAAGGTTCAGAATCCCGGCCCCGCCGCGGCCCCGGGCCCCGATACCGCCGCCCTGATGCAGAAGGCCAGGCAGGATTCCCTCGCCCGCGCAGACAAGGCGAAGCAGGATTCCTTGGCCCTGACCGATGCGCAAAGGCGCCTGAAGGAAGAGCAATCAAAGCGTAGCGCGATGGAAACGCAATTGCTGACCACGGGTCTGCTAGTGCTAGATGCGGTCTATTTCGAGACCGGCCGCACGGAAATCTCCATCAATTCAAAACCGTACCTTTCCATGCTCGCGCGCATGCTGACGAAATACCCCAAGCTGCAGATCGAGATCGACGGGCATACCGACAACGTCGGGAACGACGCCTATAACCAGAACCTGAGCCAGGGCCGCGCGGCGGCGGTGACGTCCTTCCTTACGACCGAGGCGCAGGAATTGGCCGGCAGGTTGTCGGCGAAAGGGTTCGGGGAGTCGAGCCCGAAAGCGGATAACCGCACGGCCGAAGGCCGGACCTTGAACCGGCGCACCGAGTTGCAAGTGCTCAACAAGGCGGCTCTGGAGGAATACCGGGAGCCGGGACGCAGGGGGTACGGCCCCGTTACGGACCGATCATGCCGCGGGCTCCGCGGCGGAATGAGGCTGCCGGGAGCAACCTCCCCAGGAAATCGATGCCGGATGGGAGCCTTCCCCATCCCCCATCCGCATGCGGCAAGGGCTTGAGGATCGACGTCACGCCCGCCGCCAGGCTGCGCTTGGCGTTCAGGCGGCCGTGGCCGAAATAGGCGTCGAATCCCGGCTTGTCCAGATTCGCGTTGCCTACCTGATCGTCCGCCCCGGCTTCGATCAGGCGCTTGAGATCGGCGGGCGTGCGGGTGGGATCCTGCGCCAGCAGTAGGGCGCAAACCCCGGCCACGTGGGGGGCGGCCTGGGAAGTGCCTGACCAATATCCCTGGTAATTCGTCGTGCTCGCGTAGTCGAGCCCGTAGATGAAATTCCCCGGCGCCGAGACCGAAATATGCGGTCCCGAATTGCTGCCCTTGGTGGTATCCCAGGGGAAGGAATGCACCCAATCGTCATCGGGCCCGGTGGCGCCCACCGCGATGATGCCATCGAAGGCGGCCGGGTACATGGGCGTGGACACGCGTTCATTGCCCATGGAAACCGTGATGGTCACCCCGTGCTGTAGCGCGTAGGTTACCGCCGATTTCAAGGCGGCGGTATTCCCGTCGGGGCCGCCCATGGACATGTTCACGATCCGCGCGCCCTGGTCCACGGCGTAGCGCAGGCCCGCGGCCCACCAGCTGTAATAGCCCCAATTGTGGGCGTTCAATACTTTCACCGGCATGATGGTGCAGCGCGCCACCCCGGAAACGCCCATGCCGTTGTCGCCGATGGCGCCGATGATGCCCGCTACGTTGGTACCATGCCCGAAGCCGTCGGAAACGTCGGCCGTCCCCGGCTGGGATTCGATCTGGGGATCATTGGCGAAGGACCACCCGTGTACATCGTCTACGTATCCGTTGCCGTCGTCGTCCTTGCCGTTGCCGGCGATCTCCTTCGGATTCGTCCAGACGCGGGATCCGATGTCGGGATGATTGAGGTTGAGGCCGCAATCGAGCACCGCCACCAGGATCGCTTCGCTGCCCGGTTGGATGGCCCAGGCCTCTACCGCCTTTATGTCGGCGCCGCTCTTCCCCTTGGTGGATTCGAAGGTGCGCGTGCCCGTGTTCTTGAGGCCGTATTGCCAACCGAAATAAGGGTCGTTGGGATCGACCGTCGCGTCCGCGGCCTTCGCCGCCGCCATGGCGACAGCCGGTACCGGCGCTCCGTGCCCGAAGCCGATGCCGTCTTCTTCAATCGCATCGAATCGGCCCGAGGCACGATAGGCCTCAATCAAGGTGCGCGCGGCCCAGGTACGGGGGAAGCGCAGGATCAAGGTGCCTTCGGAATGATCCCAGGGAGTAAGGCGGGCGACGGATTTGCAGGCGAAGCGGCGGCCCAAATCGGCAAGCGCCGGGGCCCGGAAGCGCAAGCCGGGGTAACCTGCAGGTTTACCGGGATCGGATTCGATCTCGTCGGCGGAGCGGGCGTGGACGAGCAAGCGGATTTCCGTGGGAAGATCCGTCTGTGACGGGAGGGCGATCGCTTCGCATGCGAAAAGCGAGGCGAAAAAAGCGGATACGGTCGGATAACGCATAGCACTCCGGTGCTTCCCTTCCTTCCGGAGGGGAAACAAGCTTATTGTAAGGCGAATCGTGGTTAAGTCAAGCAGTTGCCTCCCGGAATCCGCAGGTGTACGCCCCAATTCGCCGGATTTCGGGGCGTCGCCCGGATTGGGATACTTGGAATCTTTTCGGTTCGGCGCGCCATCCGCCCAAACGGCGCGAGATGCCTGTACCGGTTACGCCTGCCAGTGTATAGATTTCAAATACCCGAATCGTTTATGCGTACCCAGATCCATGCCACGCCCTTACGGGCCATCGTATTTGCCGCCGTCTGCGTAGCCTGCGCGGCAGCAAGGGCCGCCGCCGCATCGCCGGAAACGGGATCGGCCATCGATATGCCGATGCGCGCCATTCCTCTGGGTCAATTACGCGAGGGTGAACAACTGGTGGCCGGCGAACGACTGTCCGTTTTCTGGGACACTTCCAGCTCACTCCGCCCCGCGGCGTATGCCCGCAAGGCCGGGGGGCCTTGGCGGCTCGTGCGCTTGCCCGATCCCACGCCCAACGGTCTGCTACGTCGGGAGTGGCGGCTCCCCGCCAATCTGGCAGGACCCATGGAGCTGCGCTTTAGCGCCGAGGGCGCCGACCTGGGTAGCTTCCATGTTACCGTGGCCGCGTCCGCGGGCTCTCCGGGCATGGGCCCGGTACTGGACGCCCCCCTGGAATCCTTCGGATCCGGGGAACAGCCGGACCGGAATTTCATCCCCCATCGCACCGCCGAAGAGCTCGCCGACGCCCAATACCGGCTATTCGTCGCCGAAGGCGGCCGCAAATGCCTGCCGGAATACCCCGCCCTGGCCAACCAGGCAATGGCCGATTCGCGTCGATTCGCCGGGGGCGTGCCCATCCTGCCTTCCCGCGTGGTCTACCATTACCGGGACCCCGCCAGCCGCGGTCTCCGTGCCGCCGAATTCCGCGGGCTCGGGTTTCCGATTTCCGACGTAGCTTCCAACCACGTGGTATTCGTACTGGGCGATGCGTACCTGTTCAGCAATGTCGCCGATCCAATCGCCCGCGTGGAACTGCGTATCGGGATGGACACCCTGGACATCAAGCGAAACGGCCAACGGGAATACGCCTTCGCGACCGATGGGCTGCAAACGGTATTCCTGCGCGCCGTGACCCTAGCGGGCGTAGTCTGGGAGCAGGCCGCCGTGATCGACGTCAAGAGCGTTGCGGAGGCCGCTGAGCAGCCCGCCGAATCCGGCGATACCGGAACCGCCACCACGGCGGTCAAGCCGCCTCGTACGCTCCGCTAAGCGGTCTTGACCGCGACCGGAGAGCCATCGCCCGGTTCCCCTTCAGATATGGATGGAACGCCCATCCACCCCCAGCGCCGCCTCCTTCAAGGCCTCCGCCAGGGTAGGATGCGCATGGGAAGTGCGCGCGATGTCTTCGCTGCTGGCCCCGAACTCCATGGCCACCACCGCCTCGGCGATTAGATCCCCGGCCCTCGCCCCGACGATATGCACGCCCAGGATGCGGTCGGTATGCGCGTCGGCCAGGACCTTGACCTTGCCTTCGGTCTGGGCCAAGGCGCGGGCGCGGCCGTTGGCCAGGAAAGGGAAGGAACCCTTCTTATAGGCGATGCCGTCGTTCTTCAGTTCCTCTTCGCTCTTGCCCACCGACGCGATCTCGGGATGGGTATATACCACGTTGGGGATGGCATTGTAATTCACGTGGCCGTGCTTGCCGGCCAGGATCTCGACGCAAGCGATGCCTTCCTCTTCCGCCTTATGCGCCAGCATCACGCCCGGGATCACGTCGCCGATGGCGTAGATGCCCGGTGCCGTAGTCGCGTACTTCTCATCCACCGGGATGCGCCCGCGGCCGTCGGTCTTGATGCCGACCGATTCCAGGCCCAGGTTTTCGGTATTGGGCACGCGGCCGACCGCCACCAGCACTTTATCGCAACGGATGGGATCCATCCCGTCGCATTCCACGATGGCGCCGTTGCCGTCGGCCCGGGCCGACTTCACGCGAGTGCCCAGCTTGAATTCCAATCCCTGTTTGGCCAGGGAGAGTTGGGCCTGGGTGGAGATTTCCATGTCCATGCCGGGCAGGATGCGGTTGAGATATTCGAGCACGGTGACCTTGGCGCCCAGGCGGCACCAAACCGATCCCAATTCCAGCCCGATGGCGCCGGCCCCGATCACTACCAGGTGCTTGGGCACCTCGGTATAGGCGATGGCGTCGTTGGAAGTGCCTACGGCCTTGCCGTCCACCTTGACGTCCGGAAGCATGGCCACCTTGCTGCCGGTGGCGATGATGATGTGCTTGGCGGATAGGGTAACGGGAGGGTTACCTGTGGATTCCACCGATACCTTCCCGCCTTCCGCCAGCCGCGCGTGCCCGAGGACCCGGGTTATCTTGGCCTTTTTGAACAGGCCTTCGATGCCTTTGGTGTTGGCTTTGACCACGCCGTCCTTATGCTGGAGCATGGCGGGCAGATCCAGGGTGACTTCACCGACCTTGACGCCGAAGCGGGCCAGGGAGCTTTTGGTCTCGTGGTACTTTTCGCTGGCTTCGAGCAGGGCTTTGCTGGGGATACAGCCCACGCGCAGGCAGGTGCCGCCCAGCAGGTCCTCCTTCTCCACGCAAGCGGTCTTGAAGCCCAGTTGCGCCGCGCGGATTGCGGCCACGTAGCCGCCGGGACCGGCGCCGATAACGATGATATCGAAGGATGTGTCTTCCATGTCGGCCTTAAACCTCCAGCAGGATCCGCGCGGGATCCTCCAGCGTGTCCTTGATTCGCTTCAGGAAGGTTACCGCTTCCTTGCCGTCCACGATACGGTGATCGTAGGTGAGGGCGATGTACATCATGGGCCGGATGACCACCTGGCCGTCCCGCGCCACCGGGCGTTCCTGGGTGGCATGCATGCCGAGCACGCCGCTCTGGGGCGGATTGACGATCGGGGTCGAGAGCAGGGAGCCGTAGACGCCGCCGTTGCTGATGGTGAATGTGCCGCCTTGCAGCTCTTCCAGCTTGATGGCATTGGCCTGGGCGCGTTTGCCGAAGTCGGCGATGGTCTGCTCGATCTGGGCGAAGCCCATGCGCTCCGCATTGCGGATGACGGGTACCACGAGGCCTTTGCCTCCGCCCACGGCGACGCCGATGTCGTAATAATGCTTGTAGATGATCTCGTTGCCGCGGATTTCGGCGTTGATCTGGGGGATGAGCTTGAGCGCCTCCACGGCGGCTTTGACGAAGAAGGACATGAACCCCAGCTTGATACCGTGCTTCTTGGTGAAACCCTCCTGATGCCGTTTGCGCAGTTCCATGACCTCGGTCATGTCGATTTCGTTGAAGGTGGTCAGCAGGGCCGCCGTCTGCTGGGCCTGCACCAGGCGCTCGGCGACTTTGCGGCGCAGCATGCTCATGGGCACGGCTTCTTCGGAGCGTGCCCCCGCGACCGTCGCGACGGTTGGGGTTTCCGGAGCGCGCGCCGGTGCGCTGGCCAGGGATTCCACCTGGCGCATCACGTCTTCCTTCAATAGGCGGCCGCCGGGACCCGTGGCCCGCACATCTTCCGACTTGAGATGGTTTTCCGCCAGCGCACGCGCGGCTGCGGGCATGACGGTTTTTTCGGAAGCTGCGGCCGCAGGCGGGGCGGCATCACCGGGCGCCGGAGCGGCGCCTTTTTTGATCACGGCGATCTTGCCGGTTTCCGGCCCGAAGGACATGGCTGAGCCCGGTTTGCTTTCCGCTTTGGCGGGCGCGCTTCCCACCGCCCCTTCCTCAATGTATCCGATGATCTCCCCGACCTTGGCCGTGGCGCCTTTTCCCTTGAGCACTTTGGAAAGGATTCCCGCGACAGGCGCGGGCAATTCCACCGTGGCCTTGTCGGTTTCGATCACGGCCAGATTGCTGTCCCGTTCCACACGGTCGCCCTCGGCCTTGAGCCACTGCACGATCTGCACCTCGGTAATGGATTCACCCACCTTGGGCACGACGAGTTCAATGGCCATGGAAACGCTCCTGTCCGTCCGGCTTGCGCGGGAACGCTCGCAAAAATAAAAATTTCGCCAGTGATATCATACCATTCCTGGGGGTTGGGAACGGATTTCGCCCCAAGTGATCCCCGGAAACCGCCGTCCTGGCGGCATTTGCGCTAAGCGGTTGCAGAATCGTGTTTGCTGGGTATACGACCCAATCGAAAGTGCGGTCGGGGAGGCGAAAATGGCAGCTCTATCCAAGAAATCAACGATGCTCTTCGCGGCTGCAGGTCTTTTGGCAGGGACCGGACCCGCTTTGGCCCAAGGCCTGAAAGCGGATGTCGATCCGCCCGTCATCGAACATATCGAGGACACCACCACCATCAGGCAATTGGCGCCCACCAACACCATGCAAGGGACCCGAGGCCTGCCGCAAACCGCTTCGGCGGAAGCCCTGGGTGAAGGCCGCCTGGTGTTGGGCCTCAATGGGCCCTGGTACCGGCAGGCCAAGGCCTTCCAAGGCGTCCCCAATGCCAAGGCCGATATCTTCACCGGCATCGGTACCGTTGCATACGGAATCAACCGGCAATGGGATATCTTCGCCTCGCTGACCGCCTGGGGCAGCCAGAATTACGCCGCTTCCAAAGGCTCGGGATTGGGAACCGTCGGAGGCGGCGTGCAAGGCACCCTGCCCTTCACGCCCAGAGCGCCGCTGCGCATGGGCGCCCAGTTGAGCGTATTCAACGGACTCTCCGATGACCCCATCAACAAGAACTTCGCCGATGGCTACAACTACTTCGAAACCCGCACCGGGCTGGACGTTCGCGGACTGTTCATCCAGACCCTGGTGTTCGGCAACGAAGGCGCCGCGCTGAAGGCCCACTTCAATGAAGGCGTGGCCACCTCGATGGAATCGGGGGTGGAACCGCTCATGCTGCTGAACACGGGTTTGCAGATGAACGTGCCCGCCGCCGGGCTCGGTCTGGAACTGCACAGCCGTACCGCCCTCAAGGACGTGAACTTCAATACCGATCCGCTTTGGATCACGCCTTCGGTGCAATTCCGTTCCATGTACGATCTGAATCTCACGGTAGGCGCGGACGTCTCCATGTCGCAGGATAGGGGTTCGGATCCCACCGGCCAGGTCGCGCTGCGCGCCTTGGAACCCTACCGCCTGTTCGCCGGCATCGATTTCACCTTCGATACCCAGTTCGAGAAGCGCCGGCAGGAGAAGATGGAAGCCATCCGCGCGTCGGCGGAACGTAAGCGGTTAAGGGCCGATGCCTTGGCCGCGACCCAAAAGGCGCATGACGATTCCGTGTCCGCGGCCTTGGCCTCGGTCCAGGTCGATAATATCTCCGCCCAGAATGATGCGCTATCCGCCCAGGCCAAGTCCGACGCGGATCGCGCCCGCCAGGATTCCATCTCGCTGGCCGAAGCCAATGCCAGGCTGGAGGCCGAAAAGGCCAAGCGCAGCGATCTGGAAAACCAGTTGTTGAATACGGGCATGCTGGTAATGGACGCCGTCTACTTCGAGACCGGCAAGGCGGATATTTCCATCAATTCCAAACCTTACCTCAACATGCTCGGCAAGATGCTGGTGAAGTATCCCAAGCTGAACATCGAGGTGGCTGGCCATACCGACAACGTGGGCAGCGATGCCTACAACATGAGCCTGAGCCAAGCCCGTTCCGCGTCCGTGACCACCTACCTGGTGAGCCAGGAGCCCTCGCTGGGCGGGCGCCTGACGCCCCATGGATACGGCGAGAGCATGGCCAAAGCGGATAATACCACCGCCGAAGGCAGGAAGATGAACCGCCGCACCGAGCTGCAGGTGCTCAACAAGGAAGCCTTGCGCGAGTACAACGAGCCCACGCGTTCCGCTGGAACCGGGACCTCGCCCACGGGCGGGACACCCGCGGGTTCCGGAAACATTCCCTCGCAACCGGCCCACCGCGATTCTTCGCGAACGGGTTCACCAGTGAACTCCTGGTAGGGGCATCGGGTTGCAAGGGGAGAGCCGGTTCCGTCGCAAGGCGGGCCGGCTTTTCTTATGGTGCGCCCGGAAGCTCAGGCCTGGATGTTCTTAGGAGTCTTGGCGCCCGCGTCCGCCGTCGTCTCACCGAAGGCTTTCGCGAGCAATTGCTTCTGTTCCAGTTTATGGCTGCTGGCCGAGCCCGTGGCCGGGGTCGAAGAAGCGGGGCGATACACGCCCTGGAACGGATACCGTCCCAGCATGCTTTCACCGAAGCGGACGCGCAGGTAGCGCCAAGCGCCCATGTTCTCGGGCTCTTCCTGAACCCAGGTGACGGGAGTGCCTTCGGCATAGGGCGAAAGCGCATGGGCCAAGGTCTGCGGGTAGAGCGGATACAATTGCTCCAGCCGCAGGATGGCCGTGTCTTCGTTTCCGCGCCGGGTCCTTTCCTCGGCCAACTCGTAGTAGAGTTTGCCCGTACAGATGAGCACGCCCTTGACCTTTTCCGCGCGCAGGGTATCGTCGGGGATGATGCGCTGGAAACCCTTGCCGGTGAGATCGGAAAGCGGCGAGACCGCTGCGGGCAGGCGCAGCAGGCTCTTGGGCGTCATGATAATCAGCGGCTTGCGCCAGGGGCGGACCAATTGGCGGCGCAGGGCGTGGAAGTACTGGGCCGGCGTGGTCAGGTTCATCACCTGGAAATTATCCTCGGCGGCCATGGCCAAGAACCGCTCCATGCGCGCGGAGGAATGCTCGGGGCCCATGCCTTCGAAACCGTGGGGCAATAGCATCACCAGTCCCGAAAGCCGTTTCCACTTCTCTTCCGCGCTGGCGATGAATTGATCGATGATGGGTTGGGCCACGTTCACGAAATCGCCGAACTGCGCTTCCCAGATGGTCAGGCCCTTGGGGGTATCCAGGCTATAGCCGTATTCGAATCCCAGGACGCCGTTCTCGGTCAGGGGGCTGTTGTAGATCTCCAGCGGCCCCTGCTTTTCGTCGAGATGACGTAGGGGCATATAGGTGGTGCCGTCCAGAATGTCATGCAAGACCGCGTGGCGCTGGCTGAAGGTGCCGCGCTGGGCGTCCTGGCCGGACATGCGGATGCGGAAACCTTCGGTGGTGAGGCTCGCGAGGGCCAAGGCTTCGGCGCTGGCCCAATCCAACGGCTTCTCCCCGCGGCCCGCCAGGCGGCGCTGATCCAGGATCTTCTCGATCTTGGGATGGGGATGGAAGTCCGAAGGCAATTTGGTCAGCTTTTCCATCAAGCCGGTCAGGCGCTCGGCGGGCACGGAAGTGTCCACGTCCTTCACACCGCTTTCAGGGCCGCCCTGGAAGCCTTTCCATACGCGGCTGGGCCCTTCCTGGGTGCGCGTGTATTCCTTACGGCGCGCCTCGGAGAGTTCGCCCTCCAACTGTTCCGTGCGTTTGGCCGCGATGCGGTCCGCCTCTTCGCGCGTGACGCCGCCCAGCTTGAGCAGATGATCCAGGTAGCCTTCGCGCACGCTCTTGCGCCGCTCGATGGTGCGGTACAAAAGCGGCTGGGTGAAACTGGGTTCGTCGCCTTCGTTGTGGCCGCGGCGGCGGTAGCCGTACATGTCGATGACGACGTCGCGCTTGAAGGCCTTGCGGAAATCCATGGCCAGGTTGACCACGGCCGCCACGGCTTCCGGGTCCTCCCCGTTCACGTGGAAGATGGGGATCTGCAGCATCTTCGCCACGTCGGTGGCGTAGGTTGTGGATCGTCCTTCGTGCGGGGAGGTGGTGAAGCCGATTTGGTTGTTGAGGATCACGTGCACGGTACCGCCGGTGCGGTAGCCCGGCAGCTCGCTCATGTTCAGGATTTCCTGGATGATGCCTTCGCCCGCGAAGGCGGCGTCCCCGTGGATAAGCAGGGCCAGGCCCTTTTCGCCATTATCGCCGGCGCGATCCATCTTGGCGCGCAGACGGCCCAGGGCCACCGGGTTCACGAACTCGAGGTGGCTGGGGTTGAAGCATAAGGACAGGTGGATCTTGTGGCCATTGGCCGCGGCCCATTCCGAAGAATAGCCCAGATGGTACTTCACGTCCCCGCGTCCCAATTGCAATTGCGGATCGGAATCCTCGAATTCGGAGAAGATGTCGCGCGGGTTCTTGCCCATGATGTTGGCCAGCACGTTGAGGCGGCCACGATGCGCCATGCCCAGCACGATCTCGTCGATTTTCTGCTCGCCCGCCTTCTCGATCATCAGGTCAAGCAACGGAATCAGGCTCTCCGAGCCTTCCAGGGAAAAGCTCTTGGCCCCCAGGTATTTCTTCTGGATGAACTCCTCGAAGATGACGGCGTCGGTGAGGCGAGTGAGGATGTCGAGCTGTTGTTCGCGCGTCAGGCTGATGCGGTTCTCGCTGCCTTCCATGCGGGCGGCGAGCCAACCGCGCACATCGGGGCTGTCGATATGCATGTACTGCACGCCTACCGAGCGGCAATAGGTGTTGTTCATCCGTTCCAGCACCTGGCGCAGCGTCAGGGTATCCGGGCCCTGGATGGTGATGCCGGAAACCTTGCGATCGAGATCGGCATCCTTGAGGCCGAAATAGCCGGGCTCCAGATCGGCCACGTTGCCTTTGGGGGGCGAACCCAGGGGATCGATACGGGCGAAGAGGTGGCCGCGCACCCGATAGGCCCGTACCATCTGGTCGGCCCGGTCTTGCAGGGCGGCGATTTGCAGGTGCCCGTCGGTGCTGACGCGCCCGTTCCCGTTTCCATTGGCGGCGGCGCCATTGGAGAAAAGGCCCGGGGCCGCATGCCGGGGACCCAGTTGCGGTTGCGCCCGGAAACCGGCGCCGCCGGGGTCGCCTTCCAGGCCCTGGAAATAGGCGCGCCAATCCTCGCTCACCGAGGCGGGATTTTTCAGGAAATCGGCATAGAGGGCTTCGACAAAGCCCAAGCTCAGGTTGTTCGGTTCGATAGTTCCCATTTTACCACTAGCGGATTCTGGATGGACCGGAAATCAAAGGGCATTGTGTCCGTGCAGTACCAAAATACCTTGTTCGTGCAATGCTTGTTAGGGCTGATTGAACGCAGCCGTAGAGTTTTCCGGATGATGACTTCATATCGCCGGTCCGGTCCGCGGAACGGCAACGCCCCCAAAGTAGTACGCGACCCACCCCCGCGCACGGGAAAAGGACGATTCTGGGATTTGGCAAAGTCCCTGCGGGGAACTCTCTTTCCCCCATGGACCCGCTTACGCCTCCGCCCCCCGGGCCCCCGCCTCCCCCTCCTCCTCCGCCGCCCCGCAAACGCATCATCCTTCCGGAGTCGGACGATACCCTGCTCGACGAATGCGATGTGGAAACCTACCGCTCCAGCGGAAAGGGCGGACAACACGTGAACAAGACCGAAAGCGCGGTGCGGCTACGGCATCTGCCCACCGGTCTGGTCGTCACCTGCCAGGAGGATCGCAGCCAATATTTGAATAAGCAGACCTGCCTGCGTAAGCTCCGCGACAAGGTGGAAGCCCTTAATCACCGCCCCGCCCCCCGCAAAGTGACCAAGGTCCCAAGGGGCGTTAAAAGGGCCCTGCGGAAATCCAAAACCCATCAGTCCAATAAGAAGCAGAACCGGAAAGGGAACTGGGGGAATGGGGAAGACTAATCCCCAATTCAGGCGGAAATCGGCGGTTTCAATAGACTATCCACAGATTTAGGGCCGGTTGGGCTCCAGTCCCTGTGGATAGAATGTGCAAAAGCTATCCTTGCCCCATGGCCGCCGATGCATTGCCCTTCGCTACGCTTTTAAAGGACTTTTCCGACCTCCGCGCCTTCTCCCTCCGCTTCCTGCAGGGGATGGAAGAAGAGGAGGCCATGGCCCTGCCGGAGGGCTTCCGCAACAATCTGCATTGGCAATTGGGGCATCTGCTGTTTACCCAGGGTACGACCTTGTGGGACTGGTGCGGACGGCCCAGCCCGTTCCCTGGATTCGCCCCGTATTTCGGCTTGGGAACCAGTCCCGGGGAATACGATTCCCTGGTCCCGGATTGGGATACCCTGCTACGTCTGGCCCGGAAGCATCTGCTCTCCCTGCCGGGCGAGGTGGCGGGCCGACTGCAAGAACCGCTGGGGAAGCCCTACAAATTGATGAACCTGGCGATGACGACGGCGGGGGAGACCTTGCCGTTCCTGATCGCCCATGAAGGCGAGCACATCGCCCATATCAAGCGGCTGCGCAAGGCAGTCCGGCCGGGGTAACGTACCGGATACCGGAAAACATCCGTGCGGAAGTTCCCTTTCAGAATTCGAATTTGAGGCGGGATTCCAGCACGTTCGCCGAGAAGTTTTTCGGCGAAGGCAAGTCGTTGAAGTAGCGAGAATATTTCACCGTGAGCGAGCTGCTTCGCAGGAAGTCCCAATTGGGATGGTTGCGGGTGAAAGTACGCAGGTAACAGGTAACGCCGGCCCCCATGAAATTCGACCCGAATGCCTGAAGCTTGTAATCCCCCGGGGCCATGAAGGTATTGGGGGCCCCCTTGGCGTAGTCCCCGAAATCGGCCGCGGTCTGTTCGTAATAGCGGTATTGCGGACTGAAGATCCAATTCGGGGTGATGTACTTGTTGAGCTTGAACCATACCGTATGCGAGGTGACGTTCCAGTCGTCCTGGTAGTACCGGTATTCCACCGAGAATGACGCTGCCAGGTCGGACAGGTATTGGTTGAATTCGATCCAGCCGGCTTCGCGGAAACGCGTATCCGGTACGTGCTCGGCGACGGTATCCGAGAGCAGGGGATTGTCCTGGCGCGATACCACCACCCGGCGGTAGGGATCGCTGAGAAAGCCTTGGTTGCGCATACCATCGACACCCAGCCGGATATACGAAGTGGGGGTCAGCAATTGGGTGATGGTAACCGCTCCCTGGTGGGTTTCCTTGCCGCGGTTCAACAGCGACCCGTTGGCCACGATTTCGCCCACCGAATCAAGCGTGTACTGGGCGCTGAGCGCGATGGTGAAATTCTTATCCGCCAGGCTCTGGGTAAGCCCGCCGATCAGGGCTTGCGAGGCGTAGTCCACTTCCTGGCTGAAGTAATAGCTGGCCGCCAGCTCGGTATTGTCTCCCAGGTCCTGCTGGGCGCCCGCGATGATCTGGCCGCGGTTCTTGCGGAACGCCGATTTACCCTGGCGCGTGGGCCGCGAAGCGCCGGTCACCGCATCCGGTTCCAAGGGGGGGATGGTGGTTTGATCCAGCTCAACGTCCAGGGCCAGGCGGGTCCGCTGCCACAGGGTCTTGATCAGGGCGAACGAGGTGGTTGCCACGGCATTGTTGGAATTATCGCCGAAGGAATAGGCGGTATACTCGATCTTGTCCGCGAAGGATAACGCGGCGCCCAGCCCCCACGCGAGGCCGGCCAAGCGCAGTCGCGATGGAATCACTTAGAGCACCCGCATCCGCCGCCCACGCCGGTGCCGCCGCCGGCGCTGCCTTCGCGGGTGGAGAAAAGCTTCTGCTCCAAGGTCTGCTTGGAGAAGTTGTCGTTAGGATTCATGATGGGATCGGCGAGCTTCTCGCGCTCGAAGGCCTTCACGTTGGCGCACCCGCCCAGGGCCAGCGCGAGGGCGCAGGCCAAGGCCGCCACGGTAACCTGCATGTTTCCCGGCTTCATTTTTCCCCCATCACCGCGGCAATCTCGGCCTCGATCTCCTGCATGTCCGATTCGGAATACCCGTCATGGCGGTAACGCAGCACGCCTTTGCGATCCACGATGATCAGGGAGGGCATCCCTCCCAACCCGTAGGCCTCGGCCACCGTATGTTTGGCGTCGTGCAGGTAGACCAGGGAGTGGTCCTGCTTGTCGAGGAAGTCCAACGCCTTCTGCCGGTTCTCGTCGATGGTCACGGCCAGGATGGTCAAGCCCGGATGCACGCCGCGCAGGCGCGCGAGGTGCGGCAGGCTCTTGGCGCAAGGCGGGCACCATGAGGCCCAGAAATCGACCAGGACGACTTTGCCGGCCAGGGAATTGAGGGAAACCGGCTTCTCCCCCTGACGCAAAGCGGGCAGGGAGAAATCCGGCGCGGAAGCCCCCGGTTTGGGGACATCCGCGGCCTGGGCCAATAGGCACAGGGCCGGAATGAGGGTTATGGAAAGGCGGAGGCGGGGCATGGCTCGTCGCTAGCGCGCAACCTTCACTTACGCGTCGCCGTGTTCATGAACTGCACGCCCATGTCCATCCATTCCACCAGGGTCAGCAAATCCTTGTTCTCCTTGGCGAACACGTTGATGCGGCCGCTGGCCGAATCCTTCTGCCAGATGGCGGAGTGATCGTACGAAGGGGTGCGGAACAGCTTTTCGGTCTTCCGGCCCAATTGGCGGTTGAAGAGCACCCAGGCGAGCGGGCTCTGGCGGGCGCCGTTGTCGGTCGCGTAGTCCAGCTTGGCGTTGTTGTTGGTCCCCGCCGCCGTGGTGTAGCGGTTCCCGTCGGTCAGGAACTCGTATACGTTGGTGGTCCCATGGTTGGTGAAGGTCGTGTCGCCGTTGTTTTCCAGCACCAGGTTGCCGCCCTGGCTGGCCGCGGTCGAAATGCCATGGCAGGAGACGCAGCGATCCTGGAGCACGCCTTGGATGGTTCCGTACTTGGCGGTGGAGGAGTCGCCCTTCAAGGTCTGGAAATTGACGATGTCGGTACGGGCGGCGGGATGCGCCTCTACGTTCTGGGCGTTGTAGAAGTTGGACAGGTAGTGGCGCACGTCGTTCAGGGAGGCGCGGAACTGGACGGTATCGTTCACGTTCTCGAATTGCTTGATGTCGGTGTCCTTCTCGCGGATGCCGTGGCAACCCGTGCACATGCGCTGCTCGCCGGGCATCACGTCGATCCACTGCAGTTGGTTCACCAGCATCAGGCCGTCCTCGTCCAGGGTCTGTACGTGCATGGGGGTGTTGGCCGGGACTTCCAGGGAGAAGGAGCCGTCGGCGCGCACGTCGCCGTAGCCGATGACGTGCTGGCGCTCGAACTCGGTATTGCCCATGGATTCGCCGCAGTAGCCGCAATTGCGGGGGGTGGGCACGGCGCCCAGCACGCGCACGAACTTGACCAGGCCATGCCCGTCGGCATCCTTGAGATCATTGTCGCGCAGCTGACCGTCGCTCTGGCGGCTGTAGACGTTGGCGTCGAAGAAGTAACCGGTGCGCTGACCGGCCTTGATGGCCTCTTGCACCTTGGTGTTCATGCTGTACTTGGGATACCCTAACACGCGCGGGGCCAGTACGATGGGGTCGTAATCGTTGTTCCTGGGATCGGCGTGCACCAGTTTGGGATCGCCGCCGTCCTTGTTCATGATGAACAGGTCGTAATTGACGAGGGCGTCCTTGACGTCGCCGCCCACCTCGTGCGCCGACTGCGCCACCAGGATGCGTTCCACCCCGCCGTCCATGATCGGATAGGGGGTCTTGAAGATGGCGTTGGAGGTCTTCTGGGTATTGTTGTAGGGGCTGCCGCTACCGGTAATCATGGTGGGCGCCGAAGTGAACTTGGAAAGGTCGATGACGCAGATGGCGCCGCCTTCGAACTCGGAGGTGCGTTCCATGATGGAGGCCACTAGGCCGCCGTCGCGCAGCTCGCGGGCTTCCATGAAGGTGCGGCTGCCGCTGGTATTACCCTGGCCGAAGGTTTCGTCCGCTCCGTAGAGCACGAACTGGCCCGTGCCGTCCGGGTTCACCGTGAACAGGGGCATCTTATTGGGGCTGCCCAGGTGGTCCCAGCGCGTGAAGAAGACCTTGCCGCTGGAGTGGATGAAGGGGTTCTGGTCATGGCTCTGGTTGAAGGTGATCTGGCGGACATTGGTCAGGTTGCCGTCCGCGCCGCCGCGTTCGCCCACGAAGAGCTGCGGCACGATGCGCCGCTCGTACTCGTCCAAGATCTGGTTGCGCGTGGAAGCGAATACGATGTGGTTCTCGTCGATGTAGGCGGGATCGAAGTCGTCACCGGTATCGGGCAGGGTCAGGCGCACCAGACCGGTGCCGTCCGCGTTCATTTCGTAGAGGCCCCAGTGCTGGTTGCGGTTGGTCGAGGTGCGCGACTTGCGCATCGCGAACAGTACGCGGTTGCCGTCGAAGGAGGCTTCCGGATCCTGGGCCGCGCCCCAATCGGCTTCGTTCTGGGCGGCGCGCGTCCATTGCGCGGTAAGGTTAGTGAGCTTGCCCGTGGGGGAGATGGGCGAAAGCAGCA
>JAHFCH010000108.1:20097-21611 GCA_023249635.1 Fibrobacterota bacterium | reverse complement strand
GCTCGACATCGGGATGTTCCCAGAAGATCTCTCCCGCATCAAGTTGGGCCAATCCGTTCTGGTCCGCACCCCCGGGGCGCCGGATATGACGGGGACTATTTCCTTTTTGGATCCCATGGCTCGCGGAGAGGCGCGCACCCTGCACGCCCGCGTGGTTTTGCAAAACCAGAAAGGCCTCTTTAAACCGGGTCTCTTCGCGGAGGCGAAAATCACGGTGGGTAGCGTCAGCGCGGCCGTCACGATTCCCAAGGAGGCACTGCAAACGGTGGACGGCCATCCTTGCGTTTTCCGGAAGACACCGCAAGGAATGGAGCCGGTATTCGTAACCTCTTTGGATGCGGATGAAAAGCGCATCGCCGTCAAGGGGCTGGCTGCGGGAGATACCGTGGCTGCGGCGGGATCCTTCCTTCTCAAGAGCGAACTGGAAAAGGCCTCCTTCTCGGAAGAGGAAGATAAAGGCGACGAAGAGAAAGACAAGGACTGACGCATGCAACAGGCCTTGCTCAAATTCAGCCTGAATCAAAGAATCCTAGTCTTGGCCGGGACGACCCTGCTTATCGCCATTGGCATCTGGTCGGCGATAAAGCTTCCCATTGATGCGGTTCCGGATATCACCAACAACCAGGTCCAGATCAATACCGTGGCCCTGGCCTTCTCCCCTCCGGAGATCGAAAAGCGGATCACCACGCCTATCGAAGTGTCCATGGCTGGCCTGCCGGGCCTTACCGAGGTCCGGGGCCTTTCCAAGTTCGGCATTTCGCAAGTGACGGTTGTTTTCGAGGATGACGTGGATATTTATTTCGCCCGGCAACAGGTGCAGGAGCGACTCCAGCAAGCCAAGGAGCAGATCCCCGCAGGCTCCGGCAGTCCTGAAATGGGACCGGTCTCAACCGGCCTAGGAGAAATTTACCAATACACGGTGGAATCCCCAGAGCGCAGCCTGGCCGATCTACGCACCCTCAATGATTGGGTCATCAAACCTCAATTGCAATCCGTCCCCGGCGTCGCGGAAGTCAACTCCTTCGGAGGTTTGGAGAAGCAGTACGAAGTAGCCGTGAACCCCGAGTCGATGATGAAGTACGGTCTGACCTTGCGGGAGGTGCTGGATGCGCTGACCGAGAGCAATATCAATAAGGGCGGCGGATATATCCTCAAAGGCGCCGAGCAGTACGTGGTACGGGGACAGGGACAGCTTGAGAGCATGGAGCAGATCGACGGCCTGGCCTTGAAGAGCGAGGGCGGCGTACCAGTGAGGATACGCGACCTCGCGACCGTAAGGGTGGGATCGGCTATCCGTCAGGGTGCGGTGACGCGCGACGGCAAAGGCGAAACCATGGCCGGCATCGTGATGATGCGGATGGGATCCAATTCGCGGGCGGTGGTTCAGGACGTCAAGGAAAAAATCAAGCAGATTTCCCGCTCCCTCCCCGATGACGTGCGTATCCGTCCCTACTATGATCGCACCGAACTCATTGACAGGACAATACGCACGGTCCGGAAAAACCTTTTGGAAG
>JAHFCH010000108.1:0-20087 GCA_023249635.1 Fibrobacterota bacterium | reverse complement strand
CGTGGCTGTCGTACTGGTGATCTTGCTCGGAAACATCCGTGCCGCGGTGATTGTCGCGCTGACTATTCCCTTGTCCATGCTTTTCGCCGTAAGCCTGATGGTCAAAGCCAGGATCGCGGGCAGTCTTATGAGCCTGGGCGCCATCGACTTCGGCCTTCTGGTAGACGGATCGGTCGTGCTGGTGGAAAACTCCTTGCGGCACCTGGCCCATCGTCGGAAGGACGAAACGGCGGCTTCGGCCATTTTGTCTTCATGCCTCGAAGTCGGCCGCCCTATCTTTTTTGGAGTCGGGATCATCATCCTCGTATACCTTCCCATCTTGACCCTGCAGGGTGTGGAAGGCAAGCTCTTCCGCCCCATGGCGTACACCGTGGTCTTCGCCTTGGTCGGATCCCTCCTACTCACTTTCACCTTAATCCCCGTGCTCATTTCTTTCTTTCTGAGCCGCGTGACGGTGGAAAAGGAAAGCCGCCTGTTCCTTTTCATCCGGAGGCGTTATGCTCCGCTTCTGGAAGTTTGCCTCCGCCGGAAAAAAATTGTTTTGATCAGCGGCGGCTTGGCTGCTCTGGGCGCGATCTCCGCCCTACCTTTCCTCGGTTCGGAGTTCGTACCCAAACTGGATGAAAACGCTTTCGCCTTGGAGATGCGACGTACGCCCGGCATTTCCTTGGAAGAGGCCACCAAGCTCAACGGTCTGATGGAAAAAAGCATCCTAGAATCCTTTCCCGATGAGGTCTCCCACATCGTGTCTCTCTGCGGGCGCCCTGACATCGCCACCGACCCCATGCCCCCCAGCAGCACCGACTTCCTAATTTTTCTCAAGCCGAAAAAAGAATGGAAAAAGGTGGGTTCCAGGGACGATCTGATCAAGGCCTTGGAATCGAAGTTGGAACCTTTCTTGGGTGTCAGCTTCGAATTTTCCCAGCCCATCGAAATGCGGATGAACGAACTTATTGCGGGCGTGCGCGCCGACCTAGCCATCAAAATATTCGGAGAAGACATGGACGTCCTTCGCGACAAGGCCGAAGAGGTCATGCGGAAGGTTTCCAAACTGCCTGGCGCACGGGGATTCCGGGCCCAACAAGTGGGCGGGTTGCCGATGCTGGAAATCGTCGCCGACCCCGTCAAATTGGGACGCTACGGAATCAGCCCGGCCGAAGTGATGCAAACCGTAGAAGCCTTGGGAGGCATCACGGCGACCCAGATTCAGGAAGGCCCTAAACGCTTCAATCTGGTCGTCACCTTTCCGGAAGGATTCAAGCAAGACAAGGAGGCCATTTCCCGCCTTGTGCTACGGACTCCGGAAGGGCAATGGGTGCCTTTGGAGGCACTTTGTGACATCCGGGAAACTCTGGGACCCTCTGAAATCAATCATGAAAAGGGATCGCGCCTCATCATCGTCGAAGGCAATGTGCGGGGAAGCGATATCGGCAGCTTTGTGAATAATGTGCGCAATCTTTTCGATGAGAAGCGGATTGTTCTGCCGCCGGGATACCGGGTGGAATTCGGCGGCCAATTTGAAAACCTGGAGCGAGCCCGGAATCGACTATTCTTTGTCGTGCCGCTCTCCTTGGCCTTGATTTTCCTATTACTGTTCCTGCATTTCGGGGCGATGCGGGAGACCTTTCTGGTCTTTACGGGCATTCCCTTGGCCGTGGTGGGCGGAGTCGCCGCCTTGGGACTGCGGGGCATGCCCTTCAGCATTTCTGCCGGAGTTGGATTCATCGCTCTATTCGGCATTGCGGTTCTGAACGGCTTGGTCATGGTTTCCTACATCAAAACCTTGCGGGAAAAAGGCATGGACTTGGAGTCCGCCATCCGCGAAGGCGCGGGAATCCGCTTGCGGCCGGTCCTGATGACGGCCCTGGTGGCCAGCTTCGGATTTTTGCCCATGGCGCTATCCCATGGTGCGGGGGCGGAAGTGCAGAGACCACTGGCTACCGTAGTGGTTGGGGGGTTGGCCTCCAGTACGGTTCTCACGCTGTTGGTATTGCCCGTGCTCTATAGCCTGTTCGAAACGAAAACGCACTCTTCCAGAAAGATATCATGAGGCTTTTTGACGTAATCGAGGATGTTTTGGCTAAAGCCGACCGGGTAGATTAGTTCGTAAAGGCTTGATCGGCCTCCAGGCAATCGCACAACCGCTCATAAGCCGCACGGTAACCCGAAGGTTTCGGTAGCCGGGAGGTTTCCTCGGCGGAGGACCGCAGGATGCGCTCCGCCAGGCTGCCCTGCGAGAGGATGAGCCCGATATGCGGCATAAAGGCCGCGTCCGCGCCTACCCGGCGATCCGGAAAGGCGCGCGCCGTCACGGCCTTTAGAAAAGCCCCGATGGTGGGTTGTGCCTCCACGCCGAAAGCGGAACAGGGGTATTCCGGCGGTAGGGAGGCGGTCATGCCCAGCCGGGCCGCGTCCAGGAACACGGATTTGAGCATGCCTTCGGGCAGCTTGCGATGGCGGCCCAACAAATCGCCTCCGACATCAACGAGCATGCGCAGCACCTCGCTGGTCCAATGGCAAATCGCCAGGTCGGCCGTAGGGCATTCCTGACCGTCCAGGCAACGGATTTCGATGGAACCGCGGGAGAAGCGGGCGATGGCGGCGCGCGAGTTGAGCCACTCTTCCTGCATCAGACCCTCGCTATCCAAAGGCGCGATGGCCCGGTACATGGGCTCCAGGATGCGCTCGCGGTATTCGCCTTCGCTGCCGACGGGTTCGGGCACGATGTCCCCGATGATGGCTGGCAGCCGGCGTTGGTTGCCTATGTAGTGGGAAAGCCTACCGGAAAGCCAGCCGTGATGGGCGCCTTCGTAGACTGGGCTGGAGGCCGCCAGGGCCGGGAGCACCGGCAGCAGCAGGCTGATGGCATTGTGCAAGCGCGCGAATTCGCCGTCCCCGGAAAAGGGCAGATTGAGGTGGGTGCTCTGGATGTTGAACCACCCGTGGCCGCGCACGCCGAAAAGCCGATCGTAGGTTTGGTAGATGGCGCTGGCTTCATGCGGCCAGATGCGCGATTCGCGCGCCGGATCCATGAAAGGATGCATGCCTCCCGGAAGCAGGCGGCAGCCGGAGGCGGAGAGATGACGGTTGGCCGTGCGCGCGTAGGCCGCGAAGTCGCGGGCCTGGGAGGCGAGGTCGACAGCGGGGCGGCGGGCTTTGAGCTCCACCACGTGGGCGGCGAGCTCGTTGTCCGCTTCCACATTACCCTGGGCGGGGTCGGCTTCCAGGGCCTCGAGAAGACGATCGGCGGAAGGGTCCACGGCGAAGGTATCGCGGCGGACCACGGCATATTCGATTTCGAGGCCGTAGACCTGGAAAAGCGAGAAGGGCGGTTCCGGCTCCGCGGTGGGAGTTCGCGGAGCGGACTCCACGCTCCCCGCGGGTTCCGGGGACGGGTTTATCGGACCACCTGCAGGTTCAGGAGCTTGACGATCTCGGCGGGCATGGCGGGTTCACGGTCCTTGCGCGCCTTGGACTTCTCGATACGGTTGACGAACTCTTCCATGATGGTGTTGTAGAGGCGATCCTTGAGCACCTGATCCTCCACGCCCACGTCGATGTTGGGATTGTCGTTCACTTCCACCACGTAGGGCTTCTTGCCCACCACCTTGATGTCCACGCCATAGAGACCGTCGCCGATGAGCCTGGCGGCCCGCAGAGCGGTGTTGATGATTACGGATTGCACATGCTCGACCGGGTAGGTGAGATGGGCACCGTCCTTGGCGCCCGCATGGTGGTTGATGATCTGCCAATGGTTGCGCGACATGAAGTACTTGCAGGCGAACAGGGGCTTGCCGTTGAAGATACCGATGCGCCAATCGAACTCGGTGGGCATGAACTCCTGGGCGATGATGTAATCGGAGCGCTTGAAGTATTCCTTGCACACCGACGCCAGCTCGCCGGGATCTTCCACCTTCACCACCCCGCGCGAGAAGGACCCGTCCGGGATCTTGATGATGATGGGGAACGAGAACTGCTCGTAGATCTGGCCCAGGTTGTCTTCCGAAAGGATGAAGGTCTTGGGGCGTGCGATGCCTTCGCGTTTGAACAGCTCATTCAGGAAGATCTTGTTGGTGCAGTACAAAATCGATTTCGGATCGTCGATCACGACGATCTTTTCCTTCTCCGCCTTCTTGGCGAAGCGGTAGGTATGGTGATCGATGGCCGTCGTCTCGCGGATGAACAGGCCGTCGAATTCGGGCAGATGCGCGAAGTCCTTCTTCTCGATGACTTCCACGTCCAGGCCCTGGTTCTTGCCGGCCTTGATGAATTTCTGGATGGCGGCATCGTCCGAAGGGCAGAAGCGCTCATTTGGATTGTACAGGATGGCCAGATCGTAGCGGGCCGGGTTGTTGAGCCGCTTGATGCCCCAGCGGTTGATGGTGTACTCCGAAAGCGCTTCCAGGAATACGCCCAGATGCGATTCCGGGATGGAGTTGATGGACATGGAGCGGATGGAGGTGAGGATCCATTGCTTTTCGCGGCGGAAATAGACCTTGAAGAACGGGCACGGGAACAGGTTGAAGAACATGCGCGCCAGCTTCTCGTACTTCTTGGACACGTTCTTGCCGAAGTACACGGACAACTCATACTTGTTGTCGGTGATGTTGGCGAGATCCTTCTGGATCTGGGCGTTCAGATCATCCGTCTCGATGAGGTAGAATTCCTTCTTGGACAACGCCTGCATGGTTGAGATGTTGGGCAGCACTTTATGCCCGCGGGCCTCGGCCACCAGCGACACGTAGTAACCCGATCCCAGGTACCCGTAATTGTTGGCCAGGTTGATGAGACGCAGGGGGCGCACATCCTGCCATTCGGGCGCGAAGAGGTAATCCTCCACGCTCACGAACTCGATCTGCGGCACCCGTTTCTTCCAATGGCGGGCGTTCTCCACCACGACTATGTTTCGTATCATTTTTCCGCTTTGCTTATCACCAAAAGGTTTTCGTCGTACGTGAGTATGCCCAGCATCACCGCGTTGGAAAACTTGCCGAAGGGCAATCGGTAGGTGCCGGTATCCGAGATGGGATTCTTGCGCAAGGGGTCCTGGATCGTGACGCTGCGTGACTGCGGATCCCAACCCGTCACCACCACGAAATGCCCAACGGGATTGCCGACGATGTCGTCTTCCTCGTTGTCCGGGGTCTCCCGGATTTGCTGGTAGAGATAGGTGGCGGAGAGGCCGCAGATGATGGGGGTGTGGCGCTTGAACAGGCGGCCCATGAGCGCTTCATCGAGATCGTCGAAGCGTACGGTGCCGCCTTTCTTCAGGTAATCCTGGTAGAACCCGATTACCTCTTTCTGCTTCTTGCCGCGGACGCGCCGGCGCCGTTGCTTCAGCTTGTGGGAAAGTTCTTTGGGAGGGAGGCGGTTCCAGGTGGGATCGAAGATCTTCACGTTGTAGGTGTAGATCTCGGCGCGGTAGCCGTGGTCGAGGGCATGCCGGGCCAGGTTCACGGCCACGGTTCCGCCCGTCTGCCAGTGCTCGATCTCGTGCTTGAGTTTGTCCAGGGAAACGGGGTGCGCGTAATAATCGTAAATGGCTTTGAGGCAGGTGATGCCGCAACTTTCATCGTCGGGTTGCTTGGCGACATGGAGATCCAGCTTCATCGAAACAGGCAATCGCCGTAACTGGGACTTCGCGCCGGGGAGCTTACGTTGCGCAGGTTCATTGGCCTTGGATGGCTCCCTGGATCATCTTCTTCATCTCTTCCACCTGCTCGGGGGTGGGCTGCAGGCCCGCCGCGCCGGCGCCATCGGCCTGTTTATAGCCCGGTGGAACGCCGAAAAGCGAGGCCGGCAGGGTTTTGCGCTCGATTTTGCGCACTTCCGTGGTCACCCGCTGGCCTTCGCGCACCACGATGCAGCGCATGGGCAAGCCCGATTTGCCGCTCGCATCCAGGGCGCGGAACGCGTCCGCGGCGCCGAATTGGGGATTGGCCTGTTGCAGCTTCTGGAGCACCCGGTACACATCGGGAAGCTCCTGGGTGATCCAGGCATCGACCAATTCCTTCGGGCGCGTAAGCGTGATATGCGTGCAGTTATATCCGAGGATCTTCTCCTTGCCCAATTCCTTGAGGGTGTATTTTCCGGCCGGGTCCGCGGCGGCAGGACTCTCATCCGCCAGATTGATGACGCTGTAGATCTTGGCCGCGTCGTTGACCATGGTGGCCGTGCGCGGGGTTTTGGCGTCAAGCAACACAGCCAGCTCGATGGGCGCCGGCAACGGATTCACGGTCATCTTCATATCCAGCTTGGCGCGTTCACCCGCCATGGAGAGATGCAATTCACCCGAGCCCGTTTCCATGTTCAGCCGCAAGTCGATTACGCCTTCGAAGGGTCCGTTGCCGGCCGAGGTCGCCGCGGCGAAAAGGCGTGACGCGCATGCAAGGGTAAGGAGGGCGGGAAGGAAGACCTTGGGGAGTCGGTGCATCGAGGGTCTGGTGTGGTCCTATGGTCCTTGGGTCCGTAAAGGTTTCATAAAGGTTCCGCGAATAAAAGTAACTTATCCTAACATACGATGCGCCACCTTTCCCGACAAAAAATTGGAAGCGGGGAAACCCCCTGAGCCGCCTCCCTCGTGCCCTGGCCCTGATTCTCCCTCTCTGCCTTTCCCTTCCCCTTACCGTTTCCCGCGCGGCTCCCGGGCCCGCGGCCCCGGCGTCGCCCACGGCGGTCCTCGCCGCCTTCGACTCCCTGCTCGAGGCCGGCCGCTTTCCCGAGGCGCGCCGTCTCTGCACCGGTCAGATGTTGCGCATGTTCGACTTCATCGCCATGGCCCAGGCCAAGATGGCGGGCTTCGTGGACACGGCGCGCAGCCGGGAAGATACCCTGGAGCAAAAGCAAGGCGGCGGATGGGCCTACGTGAAGTCGGCCAGCCACATGGTCTTCAAACGGCCGCTCATGGGCCAGGACTCCATGAACTCGGTGCAGGCCGCCCATCTGTACCTTTCCGGACGCGGCTGGCTGATCGCCGAAATGGAAGAACTGGAGCGGAGGGATTCCCCCGTCCGCCTGCGCACGGGAATTCCCGAAGGCGCGGCGTCGGCTTCCGGCGAGGCCGCGGCGGCCGGGACAGCGACCGGGTCCGGATCGAGGAAGGGGGCGTCCGTCCCCCGCTCCGACTCCAGCGCCCGCGGACTCTTCCCGGTTTCGCCTATGGCGCCGGAGCGCGTTGGCGAAGCCGATCGGCTCCGCTACCGCCTGAGCCTGCGCAATGGGGGCTCCCTGGCGCTCGTCTTCCGGCCCGGAGCGGGCCAAGCGCTGGTCAAAACGGAAAGCCCGTCGCGCTGGATCCTGGAAAACCGCATCGTTGGGCCCGGCGCCCGCCCCGTACCCCAGCCCAAGGACGACGCCTACCTCGCCGCCAATGCCTTCCTTATATTAAGCGATACCCTGCTGCGGGCCACGGCCGCTTCCCTGGCCCCTCCGGGAGCGGATCCGCAGGCGATCGCCGCCGGCGTCTATGCCTGGGTCCGCGACCACTTGGAGTTCCGCCTGGGAGCCGCCTTGTTCGGCACCAGCTCCGAAGTGCTGCGCAGCCTCAAGGGGGATTGCTCCGAAGCCGCCGTGCTCACCGCCGCCTTGCTGCGCGCCCGCGGGGTTCCGGCCCGCATCGCCCTGGGCTTCGCTTCCGTGGGTCGGGGCGTGTTCATCGGGCATGCCTGGTGCGAAGCGCGCCTGAACGGTTCCTGGGTGGGCGTGGACGCGGCGCTACGGGAATTCCCGGCGGGGGTGGAACGCGTAAAGCTCGCCGAGCTCGACGGCGCGGTGGATCTGCGCATCTCGGCCACCAACCTGATGATGCGCCTCATCTCCAATCTCGACGTGGAAATCCTGGCTGCATGGAAGGGCGACCGGAGTCTGCGCTTGCGCCGATACCAGGGGAATGCGGGGGAGGCGGAGGCTTACTTCAAAGAGATATTGAATGGGGTGGGGAAGCCGGAGTGAAGAAAGGTTTAAGGTTTAAGGTCTAAGGATTAAGAAGGGTCCGTTTAGACCGGGCCTACGGGACCCACCCACCTTAAACCTTCCCCTTCCCCTTCTCCTCCCCCTCATCTCCGCAGCGACACGATTACGATCGCCGCGAACATCAATCCCGCCCCCACCAGACGCCGGCCCATCACCCCGCGGCCCGCGGCGCGTTCGGTGTTGCGGAACCAGTGCCCCAGAAACCAGACCAGCACGAAATTCCAGAGCCCGCGGGAGCTGAACACGATGTTCACCAGGGTCACTTGGCCGTATAAGCCGATGACGGCGGTGAGGAGCAGCGACTGGATGCCGAATACGGAACCCCCGGCCAGCAGCCATTTCCAGGTAGGCCAAGCGAAACCGAAGCGGGGCTTGCGGACCAGCGGGAGCAGCGCCAGGGAATAGATGGCCGTGGCGGCGGCCATGGGCGGCAGGAAATGGAAGGCGCCCCAGGCGGGGGTCCATTTCTGGATCAGCACGTCCCCCAAGGCGAAAAATGCCGCGGCCAAGAGTGAAAAGATCAGCGTCCGCATGATGGCGCCGCGCTCTTGGCGGCCGCCCGACTGCAGAAAAAAGACCGCGGCGAAGCTGAGTCCCGCGGCAATCCACCACGGCAACGGAACGGCTTGCCCCAGCAGGAGCTCGGTGAGCAGGGCCACGATGAGGACCTTGGATCCCAGCGCCGGCGTCGCGATGGTGAGGTCGCCTTTGGAAAACGCCAGAATGGCGCAGCCCTGCCCCGCGAACGAGAACAGTCCCACGGCCAAAGGCTGCCAGCAGAGATCCCAAGGCACCGCCCGATCGCTCAATGCGAAGGCGGGCACGAACACGGCGGCCATGCACCAGAAATTGATCACCAGGGAAGCGGCCAGGTCGGCGCCCTTGTCCAGGCCGCGTTTCATGAGCAAGGTGCCCAGCGGGTACAGTAGGGCGCAGAGCAGCGGAAACAAAAGGGTGGCCATGGGCGCACCCAAGATAGCTTCCCAGCCCTAGATCTTCAGGGTACTTGAGAGGAAGATGCCCAGGTTCAGAGCGCTGAAGTTCTGCCGTACGCGATCGATGCCGCCGCCGGCCTTCTGCTTGAGGATAGGCTGGCCGCCTTCGGCCTTCACCCATTGGAAGTGGGTGATGGCCGCATCGCCGTAGGCCATCCCGAAGCCGAAACGCGATTGGGTCAGGTCCTTGTCCATCCCCAGGGATGCCGTGAACCCGTAGTAATCGATGTTGCGATCCCAACTCGCGGGCCGATCGTCGTCCGGGCCCTGGCTGAAATCCGTGTAGCCGCCCACCGCCACCGAGTAACCTTTCATGATCTGCAGCTCCACCCCGCCGGCGAAATCGGCCACCGCGTTCTTCTTGATGGTGTAGGTCTTTTCCAGAGGCGAGAAGGCCTCGAATCCGGAGCGGGACGACCCGTCATCAGGGGTGAAGCCGGTATAGGTGTATTGGCAGCCGAGGTAATAGTCCGTCTGGGCCGTAAGCATTAGTGGTTCCCACGGCCGCCACGCCACGGCCAACGACAAGCTGGGCGCGGAGATTTCCGTATGCTTTTCGTCGCCGGAGAGATTGTAGATGATTTGCGCCTCGGTCCGGGTGGGAGTGGAACCGGTAACCACGGTGTCGTTGCGGATCTCTTCTACGCGCTGCTCTTCGGTGCGCGTCATCCACACCATGCTGCCCGGGGAAACGTTGATGCCCATGGAAAAACCCTGGGTCATCTGCACCAACATACCGAACATGGCAGTGCCGCCCAGGCCGGTCTGGTTCACCGATCGCGTCACCAGGCTTTCATGGAAGCGCGAGAGATCGGACTTGTTCCCGCCCACGTAATTCCCGTCCCAGCCGCCATAGGCCGTCTTTTCCAGCTCGGTGCTGTAGATGGCGTAGATGGTGAATCCCAAGGAGATCTTCTCGTTGTATTTGAGGGCCAGGCTGGGGCCGATCATGGTGGACTTGGCTACATCGTAGTACGAGAGGTTGAGGCGGGTATAGCAGGGGTCGGCCTGGCCGGAATCGGCGTAGCAACTGGCGGTAACGTCGGTGGGCTCATGGTAAGCGCCTTCGATTTTCTGCTCGCCCGTGAACAGATCATTGATCGGGGTCACCACGCTGAATCCGTAGGCCCAATTGCCCATGCGCTGCGAGAAGGCGGTGATGGTGGGGCTGAAGTTGAAGGAGTTGTAGGGGATGTCGGTGCCTTCGGCGATGCCGATCTTCTGCTTCTGGTACTGCACCACCTGGGCCGACACGTTGAGCTTGATGTTCTTGATCTGGGTCAATCCGGCGGGATTGTAGAAGGTAGCCGTGGCATCGTCGGCAAGGCCCGAGAAGGCGCCGCCCAGGGCCGCGCCCTTATCGCCGACCAACACGATTTTATGGTTGTATAAATCCGCGTGGGCCGCCATGGAGAAAACGGCCAGGACGATCCCGGCCTTGGGTATTGAGCGCATGAAGCCAATTCTTCCATGCCCGCCCGCGCGCAGGCCAGTGGATTCTATGCGCGGAACGGCCGGCAACCCCTTGCAGCCGCGGCGGATACGCGAGTGGTTATCTTCTCGGTAGAGTTTGCCGGAGGATCCCATGCTCGCCCACCGCATCGATAATGCACTGATGGAGGAAACCCTGGCCCGCGCCCGGGTCTCCCCGCGCCTACGCGCCAACCATTGCTTCCATGCCCCCGCCGATCGCCTACAGCGGATGGTGAATGCCGCCGTGCATGGAAGCTATTTCGCGCCGCATCGCCACAAGGATCCGGACAAGCTCGAGATTTTCACCATCCTTTCGGGTAGAGTTATGGTGATTATTTTCGACGAAGCGGGAGGTATCCTCGACCACGCCCTGCTTTCCGATGGTGGGGACGTTCCGGATCCAAGCGCGGTCAAGCAAGTGGAGATTCCACCCGGCGCCTGGCATACTCTCGTAGTGCTCTCCGCCGAAGCGGTACTCTACGAAGTCATCGACGGCTGGTTCGACCCCAAAACCCACAAACGTTTCGCCCCCTGGGCGCCTTCCGAAGCGGATGCCGCAGGGGCGCGGGCCTATCTGGCGGATTTGCTGTCCCGCTGCGGCGCCGAACCTTCCTGAATCCGCGCGCCGAATCCAGCCCTTCCCAACACGATTGCCATCGCTATATATTGAGGTATATTTCGATATATGCTTCTGAGTATTTCCCGCTTTCTTGCCCCGCTCCTTCCCATACTTCTCACATCCATTGCGGGGGCGCAAATCACCGTCGCCGTGGCCGCCAACGTCCAGTTCGCCATGGAAAAGATCAAGGCGGAATTCAAGCAAGCGTCCGGGATCGATGTGAAGACCGTGTACGGCTCTTCCGGAAAACTCTGCACCCAGATCAAGAACGGCGCCCCCTTCGACCTATTCGTTTCCGCCGACATGGATTTCCCGGACTCGCTTTACAAATGGGGCTATGCCGCACAAAAGCCCAAGACCTACGCTTTCGGGAAACTGGTGCTGTGGACGACGGCGAAGTTGGACTTGGAAAAGGGGATGCAAGTGCTCGGCGATTCGGGCATCGTCAAAATCGCCATCGCCGATCCTAAGGGCGCCCCCTATGGCCGCGAAGCCGTCAAGGCCCTTAAGCAAGCCGGGCTGTACGACAAGGTGGCCTCCAAGCTCGTCTTCGGCGAAAGCATCGCCCAGGTGAACCAATACATTCTGTTGGGCTCGGTGGAAATCGGCATTACCGCCAAGTCGGTGGTCCTGGCGCCGGACATGCAGGGCAAGGGCACCTGGAAGGAAGCGGACAGCACGGCCTACGATCCCATCGCCCAAGGGGCCGTGGTCAGCAAGTACGGGGCGGACAACAACCCCGGCCTCGCGGCGAAATTCCTGGACTACCTGTATTCGCAAGCGGCCAGGAAAGTCTTCGCCCGCTACGGATACGTGCTGCCATGAAAAAAACCTTTACGCCCGAGAGCCGGCTTTCGCTCAGCCGCGATGGCGAGAACGTGTTCACGGAAGCGCGCATCGCCCTGCTTGAGCAGATTGCCGCCACCGGCTCCATTACCAAGGCCGGCAAGGCCGTGGGCATCAGCTACCGCACCGCTTGGCTCACCGTGGATCATGTGAACAACCTTTCCGAAGAGGAACTGGTGGAACGCAGCCAGGGAGGCAAGAGCGGCGGCGGCGCCCGGCTGACGACGCGAGGGGCGGAGATGATCAAAGTCTATCGCGCCATCGAAAGGGAACACGCGAAATTCCTGGAACGTTTACGCATGGGGGTGGGAGATTTCGAACGCTTCCTGCACCTCACGCGCAAGATCGCGCTCAAGACCAGCGCGCGCAATCAGGTTTTCGGGACCGTGGAATCCATCCGCAACACGGGACTGAATGCCGTGGTGTCCTTACGGCTCAAGGGCAAGGACCGGCTGCTCTCGCAGATCACGGTAGGCGGCCTGGAAAGCCTGGGATTGGCGAAAGGCGAGGAGGCCTACGCTTTGATCAAGGCGAACTGGATTGGCCTGCGTCCGGTGCCGGGCAAGGCGGGCCGGGTAGCTAAACCCCTAGGCGGCCGGCCTATCGCGCCCACGGGAACGGAACCGGAAAACGCCTTGCGGGGAACCTTGGTTTCGGTTCAAAGCGCCGGGACCAGCCGCGAGGTGCAACTTCGCCTCGCCGGGGGTAACACCTTGGTTACCATGATCCCTGAGTCCGGCAAGGGCGGCGGGGAATGGGAAGCGGGCATGGAGGCCATGGCCGTCTTCCGTCCGCAAGACGTGATTCTGGGGGTAGCGCGATGATGCGCGACTGGCGCGGGCGCGATGCCGCAGGCGGACGCGAGGCGGCCTCAGTCCCCGTCCGGCTCCCGATCCAGACACAGCCAACCTTCGGCCACCCAGGCTTGGAACCAGCTCCCCAGCCCCTGCTCCAAGGCGGCCTGATCGTACGGGCCCAGCGCGCCTTCGAGCTTGGCGAACACTTCGGAGAGCGTCCCGGGAAAGGCGCGCAGCAAGGCCAGGGCGGCCGGGGGTACCACGGTCTTAAGCACTTCAAGATCGGCGTCGCGGTGGATGACGAGGTCGGCCGAGCCGCGGATGGGCGGAGCCAATTCCGCCTCCAGGCTTTCGTCCCGGGCGCAACGCGACCGGTACTCCGCGAAGTCCCAATCCACATGCACGGGCGTAACATGCGGCGCCACGCGCAACCGCGCAGCCATCAGTCGCTCGGGGGAAAGCCCCGCCTGCGCCAGCGGCTCGCCTTGGGCGGCGTCGAAGGCCTTGGACAAGGCGCGCTCATACGCGATGGCCTGCAACACCGCCTCGCGCTCGCGCCCGTGATAGCGGGCTTCCAGGAAGGCCGGGAACCGGGCGTCGAGTTCGGCCAGGAAAGGCGAAGAGGGCGGATGCTCGCAGAGGTAGGCCACGGCCTGATCATTGAAAGCCTTGAGGCCCATCAGATGGATGGCCGCGGGGTAATCGGATTGCATTACCGAGACCAGGCGGAACCAATACTGCTGGTTGTAAATGCCCAACCGGCCGAAACCGGAAAGGCCGCCCTTGGTGCGCAACCGGGCGTCGCCTTCGGCCGCAAGCCCGGGCGCGGAAACCCCCAACGGGTTGCCGTCGTATTCGTCCGGCAGGGGAACGGCGATGCTCTTGCCGAACCAGGCCTGCAACTCGGCCAAGCCCATGGGTGCGGCATCGGAACGGACGGGACGCTTGGGCATGGTAAGCAATGTAACAAAGCGGTTCCTGCGGGGCACCATGCCGGCGCTTGACCTGGGCCCTATCTGGCTCACCTTGAAGCTGGCCACCGTCACCACGGCGTTGCTGATCACCATCGCCGTCCCGCTCTCGGCCTGGCTGGCCCATGCGCCCCGGCGCCTGCGCCTCCCATTGCACGCACTTGTCTGCATGCCGCTGGTATTGCCGCCTTCCGTCCTCGGTTTCTACCTGCTGCTCGCCTTCAGCCCTAACCATGGGTTCGGCCGACTGCTCAAGGAAACCGTGGGCATCTCCCTGGCCTTCAGCTTTCCCGGGCTCGTGATCGGATCGGTGTTGTTCAGCCTGCCGTTCATGGTGAATCCCGTGTTGGCCGGATTCGATGCCCTGCCGGCCTCCCTTTCGGAAGCCTCCTACGTGCTCGGCAAATCGAGCCTCACCACTTTCCTGCGAGTATCGCTCCCCAACCTGCGCCCCGCCCTGTTGAGCGGAACGGTATTGGCCTTCGCGCATACCCTGGGAGAGTTCGGGGTGGTGCTGATGATCGGCGGTAAGATCCCAGGCGTGACCCGGGTCGCGTCCATCGCCGTTTTCGACGAAGTGGAATCGTTGCATTTCGGGGCGGCCCACGCCTATGCCCTGGTCCTGTTCGCCGTCTCTTTCGTCATCCTGCTGGCATTGTTTTTCCTCAACCGTAAATCCCCGAGGCCCTTCTGAGTTCCGCCCCTATCCGCCTTGCCGTGCGGAAGCGTTTACACTCGCAGCAAGGTGAAATGGATCTTGCGGTAGACATTACGATCGCATCGGGAGAATCCCTCGCCTTGTTCGGACCTTCGGGAGCGGGCAAGACCAGTCTCTTGCGCATGCTGGCCGGGCTTATGCGTCCCGATTCCGGCCGCATCGTGGTGGCAGGCGAGACCTGGTTCGACAGCCAAGCCGGTATCGATCTTCCTCCCCAGCGACGGCGGGCGGGGTTGGTCTTCCAGGACTACGCCCTATTCCCCAACATGAGCGTACGCGGAAATCTCGAGTACGCCCTTAAGAACGGAACGGACCGGGCGCGCGTCGATGAAATCCTGGAAAACGTAGGGCTTACGGGACTTTCGGGACGAAGCCCGGAGACCCTTTCCGGTGGGCAGAAGCAGCGCGTGGCCTTGGCCCGGGCCCTGGTTTCCCGACCTGGCATCCTGTTGCTCGACGAACCGCTTTCCGCGTTGGACCAGTCAATGCGCACGCAATTGCAGGAAACCATCGCGTCCTTGAGCGAGCGCTACCGCCTGGCTATGGTGCTGGTAAGCCATGACCATGCGGAAATCCTCCGCCTGGCGCGGCGCGTGGTCCGCCTGGAATCGGGCCGGGTCGTCGGGGAGGGTAAACCGGACGAGGTATTCGGCACCGCACGGAATGGCAACGGGTTGCGCCTGCCTGGCGTGGTGGTTTCCATCGAGGTAACCGACGTGGTACGTGTGGTTTCCGTGTTGGCGGGCGGACAGCTGGTCCGCGTCTCGGCCCTGCCGCAGGCCGCCGAGGGGATGCGCCCCGGCGATCGGGTGCTGTTGGCCTTGGAGGACTTCTCTCCCAGCCTGCTGCGCCTGGACGGCGACGGCGCGCCTATTTCCTGAAGACGAAATACACCGCGCCCAGCATGCACGCGAAAGCGGCACCGTAGTTCCAGCGGAAGGTCTCGCGCAGGTAGAAGATGGAAAAGCCCGAGAACACCACCAAGGTGATCACCTCCTGGATGATCTTCAATTGCGCCGTGGTGAAATGCCGGGAGCCGATGCGGTTGGCTGGAACCATGAAGCAATATTCCAGGAAAGCGATGGCCCAACTCGCCAGGATCACCTTCCAGAGGGGAACGCTCTTGTAATTGAGGTGCCCGTACCAGGCGAAGGTCATGAATATGTTCGAGATCAGCAGGAGGATGACGGTGGCCATGGCGCTTGGAAAATAAAAAAAGCCTCCCGGAACGGGAGGCTCTCAAGGGACATGGAGCGGAGTGGCCGCTCCGGAAGGGTAACCTTAGATGCCCAGGGACATGCCCACTTCGGCGAACATGCCGCCGGGGGTAGTCGTGCCGCTGATGACCTGGGGGCCATTGTGCAGCAGGGCTTCGGTCACGCTGCCTTCGAAGGCGAAGTTGTCCTTGACCCAGCGCAGGCCCAAGGAAACGTCCGCGCCCGTGGTGACGATCTGGCTCGCGTCGGTCGAACCGGCGGGAGGGAATCCGCCGGCGCCGGCGGGCTCATCGGTGAACATGTTGTAGTTGAGCGAGACGCCGCCGCCCGAGAAGACCTCGAAGCCCTTGCCCAGCTGCTTCTGGAACGACATGTTGGGCATGACATTAATGCCGATTTCCGAGGCGTCCACGTTGGGGGTGCTGGTCTTGTCCGCGCGCCAGA
This sequence comes from Fibrobacterota bacterium, assembly GCA_023249635.1. GTDB lineage: Bacteria > Fibrobacterota > Fibrobacteria > UBA11236 > UBA11236 > Chersky-265. Next base: position 4,036 of record JAHFCH010000108.1, on the reverse strand, counting down.
GGAATCCGCCGTTGCAACCCAGGAACACAGCGTAGTCGCTGGCGGCCTTGAGGATGTAGCCGTGGTAGCCGTTCAGCATCAGGATGTTGACCGAATTGTCGAGGTTGCCCGGATCGGTGGTGTTCTTGCCGAAGGTGTAGTTGAATTCCACGTTCATGGAATGCGTGCCTTCCGTCGTCGCGTCCTTCTTCCAACCGGCCATCAGGTTGATGAACCAGTTTGCCTCGGACGCCTCGGCGCCCGCCGTGGGCTTGACCGTAACGCTATTGTTGGGAGCGGTGGGAAGCAGGCTGGGAAAGCCCGTGAACCAGCCCAGCTGGCCGTACACGTCGCTGCTGCCCAGGTTGAAATCGCCGAACACGCCGTAGCCGTCGCCCTCGACCGTGGTCGAAGTCTCGCCTGCCGCGTTCTTCACGTTGGTGTGATCGAGGGACAACAGCAAGCCGCCGCCCCAGGCGGTTCCGCTGCCAACGCCTACGCGGACATCGCTCGGATCTCCTCCACCGGTCATCTGGCCGAACCAGTTCATGCCATTGCCCTTGAACGAGAAGGCTCCGCTGCCCAGGTCGGCCGTGCCGTAACCCGCGAAGTACTGCCGGTCCCCGATGAGGGTGGGACGGCGGGAATAATCATCCGTGGTATTGTCGGACGCTGCATTGCCCTTGACCACTCCGGCGTACAAACCGGTGCGCGGCGCCGCCACCGAGCTGCTGCTCGAGGAGCTGGAGCCGGGAGTCGGGAAGGTGCTGGTGGACGCGTTGTCCTGCGCCATCGCCAGGCCGGTAACCGCCAGGCACGTCGTCGCTATCGCTTTGAGATTCGTCATTGTGACCCGTTCTGCTTAGAGGTGAAAGCCTTTGAAGAGTTGGAGCTTTTTCAAAAGCGGCTTTTTTCCAAAAAAAGCTTACAGAAGTTAACAAATCGCAAGCTTCCCCAACCCAAGCGGGTCAGGAAATGTTCAAGTGCCCGTAACCGTCAAATTTCACCATTACCGGTCTCCACTTGTTAACACTTGTGGATAGGTTGTGAACAACCAGCTGACTTTTCCAACATGACTAATCGGGAATTGGGAAGGGGATTAGAAAAATTCGCGCAGGGGGTAGCTTCCAGGGAACCGTAGCGCGCGGCGGCTCGGGCCGCATCCGCGGGGCCTCCCGGCCGGCATTCTCAGAAAGGATTGACCTCGGTGATGATGATACTTTCGAAGCGGTTCAATTCCTTTTCATGATACTGGAGGAAGATGGTCTCGGTGCGCACGTCCTTGAGGATGTTCACGATGAAGCGGCTGTAGCGGTAGACCATGGAAATGCCGCGCCCGCTCTCGTCCCAAATCCCCGGAGGCATCTTTTCGCTACCGATCTTGGATTGCCGGCGCAGCTTCTCCAGCACGCGCAGCTTGCTCAGCGAACCCGTTGAATCCATTACGGAAACGCCTACTTTCTCACGGTCGCCCACCAGGGTGATCTTGATGGCGCGATTCTCCGGGATGAAAACCTCGGGACGTGGCCGCAAGAGCTTGCTGTCGCGGTCTTCCGGGGTGATGCCCTCAATGGCGTAAGAGAAAGTGTTGATCAGCAACTCGTGGATGAAGATGCGAAAGCTGGAAACCTCTTCAGGATTCACGTGAGGTTTGCAGGCATTGAAACATTCCTCGATCACGGCTTCGATGGAGACCGCGCCTGAGAAGGTACGGTACAGCGGACCCACCGTGAAGCCTTCGGGAAAATAAGGCGCGAACCCGAAGATGTTACCCGTAAGCAAGCGGATGGTCAGCGCGCGGATGATGGCCACATCGAAGCGGGTTTTCTTGATCACGTTGCCGATGCGGAAGTCCTGCGCGATCTGGAAATAATCCACGCCGTCGTCGGCGAGCAGGACCAATTGCAAGGCGGGATTACAAGCCGCGATTTCGCTGATCAACCGGGATTCGCCCGCGGTGCCGGCTTCCGTGATCTCCACGAAGACCATGCCGCGCCCGGTTTCCGGCACCACCGAGCCCCATGCCCTGGCGGGCTTGGCGACGAAGCGGGGGGCGATACGGTAGTCCTCGTTCCAGGTAATCTTGCTGTAACAGTCCCCTAGACGTTCCGCCAGCGCCGCGTCGGCCCCGAGGAAAATCACCGGGATGGGGAGATGCGGTTCCATGTTCATAAGGTAGCCTGACATGGGAGATTATATCACCCGCGAAGCCGGTTGTCGCATTCCGTCGTATAGGTTTTTTTGGGTTTTTCCCCGCATCGCCAATGCCGTTGAAAGCCCATGAACACGCAGCTTCGGCAGACCCGGTAACCTTCCAAAGAAAGAAAATCGTTGAAACTCCGCTAAACATGCTGGATAATCATTGGCAGAAATGACTACCCGGACCGCATGTACCGGCGAGTGCAGTTTCAGGAGTTCAAAATGTTAACTACAGGGGAAGTGGCGAAGTTGTTCCATGTCTCTGCCCAGACGGTCATCAACTGGCTCGATCAAGGCCGGATGCCGTACGAGCGGATCGGACGTGGTCCCCGTCGCCTCACGGAAGAAGCGGTTATGCGCTATGTCGAGGAGATCGGCATCTCCCCGGAGGCCCTGGACGAGGAAATCTACGCCCGCGCCACCAAGGCCGCCGCGGCCTATCGCAATGCCACCGGCCCTGCCGTAGTGGTTACCGACCCGGAACTCAAGGTCATCGCCTGGAACGAAGCCTCCCGCACCTTATACGGCCATACCCAGGTCGAGATGCTGGGCAAGCCTTTAAACAAGATCGTCGCCAAAATCCATGGTTCCGAAGCCGGACTGGACACCCTGGTGCGCGCCCCCTGGCAGGACAAGTCCCTGCAGATCGAGGCCCAGCAGGAGACCCGCTACGGCAAGCAGCTGCACGGGATCATGACGGTTTCACGCTTCTACATGGACGGCGTGCTCGCCGGCTTCGTGGTGGCTTGCAAGGAAAAGGGCAAGAAGTAACTTCCCGGTTCCGTTAACACGCAAGTTTCCCCTCCCGGGGAAATGGGAAGGGCCCGCCTAACGGCGGGCCCTTTATTTTTCCCGCTACCGCATCTCCGCGGCCGGCGCTATTTCCGGTCCTTGGGGACCACGAAGCGGAAGACCTTCTCATCCGGCTTGGCCATGCCCAGTTCCTTGCGCGCCACCCGTTCGATGTAGGCGGTATCCTTTTCCAGCCGCTGCTTTTCGATTTCCAGGGACTGCTTGCGCAAGGCAAGGCTGTCCAGCTCGGAACCGAGTCTGGCGTTATCCTGGCGCAGCCGCAGGATATTCAGGGCGCCGCTGGGACCGGTGAGGATATGGTAGACGCCGAACGCGAAGGCTGCGAGCAGAGCGTAGCGGACCCACTTGATCCTGTGCTTCGCGCCGACGCCTGGAGGGGATTTGGACATGTATCGCGCTTCCGGAAGGGAAAGGTAGCTCTTTCTCAACCTCAGTCTAACATTTTCGCGGGTGGGCTGCCATCGGGCGCGATGCGCGAGCGCGGTCATGGGCGCAACCCATTATGGATGTTCGGCATGGCCATACTTTCACGGGAGCCGGAACAACGCGCCCGGCAAGCGCTTCACCCGGCCCTTCAATTCCAGTTCCAGCAATCCGGTGAGCAGGCGATGGGGTTTTGCGTCCCGGAAGCGCGGCTTGCGACGCACCTTCTCAGCGATGGCGTCCAGGCTCTGGGCTTCGCGGCCCAGCACGCTGAGTAGAGAACGCGCGTCCTCATCCAATCCTGCGGCGGCGGCCTCCAGAACGGTGGCGCCGGTAGCAGAGCGAATGGCGGAAACAACGACCGCCGCGCCGGCGCCGGAGGTCGGGAACGCCTCCATTGACGCGCCGCGCGCGGCTGGTTCGACCGTATCGGCACCGGGGAGATCCAACTCCAGCACCGCGACTTCACCTTCATCGGCAACGCTTCTAGCCAATGCCACAACCCGTTTCTCGTGGAACCGCCGGGAAGGCACGGCTTGGCTGGTGCCCGAAAGCACGGCCAGGATATCCGTCGCGCGCTCCACAAGATGGGCCCCTTCACGGATCAGTTTATGGGTTCCCT
>JAHFCH010000107.1 GCA_023249635.1 Fibrobacterota bacterium | reverse complement strand
TTCCTTTTTCTTTTCCGGATCGATGCGGATGAAATCGATGTTCTTGCCCAGGTATTTTTCCAGCAGCTTGGACTGGCTCACGAGATCGTATTGATAGTTCTGCTCCAGCACGCGTACCGAGGTCGGCGCCGTAAGGCTGGCGAAATGCAGTGAGGTGGCGTCGATGGTGGCGGGGATATCGGGAATCTGCACGCGGTTGGATCCCTTCGCCAGGTTGAGCGCGCGCTCCTCGCGTATGAGTGCCTGTCCGGAGTTGTACACGGTAAGATCCACCGATTTCCGTTCACTGGCAGGACGCGCAGGCAGGCTTTCCTTGGCGGGCTGGGCCGCCGGCCCGGCGGCCGATGCGGAAGGCGCCAAAGCGGAGCCAAGGGCGAAGCAGAGCAGGTAATGCGAAAATGGAAAGGAAAAGGGAAATGAAAAGGGATGCGACATCCACCACCTCCGGAAAAGATTTAACGATGCGGATAAATTAGCAAGCCGCGACCGCGTGGAATGCCAGCACCGGCATTTGCCGTTCCACGTCCACGGGGAGTGGAGCAGGATTCTCGCCATAGCCGCAACTCACCGAGACCTCTCCGCGCCAAGGACGCGCCAGCGCCAACCGCACGGAGTCGCGCTGGAAATACACCGCCTTCTCCACGGGTATCACCCCGTCGCCATCGGCAACGCGCCAGGGGTTCGCGGTGGGATCCAGGCTATCCAAACGGCTTACGACATGATCGAAGCGCAGGCGAACGCCCTTTTCCCCGTCCAGGCCGGTCTCGGCCAACTCCGGAGCCCGCCACGCCAGCGGTTTGCCATAGACCGCACCCAAGGCACAAGCCGCGAGACGCGCGCCCAGGGTCAAGTTGCCTTCGCTTCCGATATGGATGGTATCGTCCAGGGGCAAATCCAACGCCGGTACCACGAATATCCGCCCATCACGGAGGGCCGCCTGACGTTGGGCTTCGCGTACCTGGGCCCATTGCAAATCCTCTTCTCCCGGCCGCTCCGAGCGGTAGCGGGACAATTGCACGGTGAGGATGGGGAGCTCCGGTTGCCCCAAGGCTTTGCGCCAACCCGCCACTGAATCCACGAAGCGCTGCAGGTAATCTTCCGCGGTGCCGGGCTCGGCATCGGTCTCTCCCTGGTACCAAAGCAATCCCTTCACCGCGCCGCCCGCATGCCGGGCCATCTCCAGCAGATTGCGGAACAAAGGTCCGCGCCCGGGATGCCAGGCTGAAAGCGGCGAACCGCCCAGAGCCCCGGGCACCAGGCCGATGGGATGGCCCAGGACCGATCGCAATTCCTTGGCGAAGCGCAGGAAAGGCGAATGGCCGTTGTTGTAGTTCTCGCGCGAGGCAGGAAAGCGGGTGGCGGTGGAATCGTGCAGGGGATGCGAAGCCAGGGCCCAGGCCCCGTCGGCCCGCAAGGCGTGGGTCCCCAGTTCCGGAAGTTCATGGTAGGGCTTGCGGCCGTAGCCGGAGGCGTTGCTCTGGCCGGCGAGCAGCCAGATATCCCCCACACCCAGGAAACGCCGCAGGTCGCCGCGCAGGGACCATTCCCCCAGCTTGTTGCCTTTGGGATTGAAACGGGTTTCCAGCCGGTAGAGCCCGCCCGCGGGCACGTTTTCCAGCTGGCCGCGCCAGGTTCCGTCCGCCGCGGTTTCCAGGCCGCGCCAATCAAGATCCGCGTTCACGGGCGCGCCGGTTTCCATGCGCACAAGACGGGCTTCCACCTTGCCGCCGGCGGCACCCAGCAAACCCATGGATGGCTTGGCGGCCCAGCGGCCGGAAAGTTCCAGGCGGCAAAGGCCCTGCGCATCTTGTTGCCATACGCGCCAATCTTCCGCGCCCGCGCCGAGAAAAGCGCCCCAGGGCGCTTGGTCCGCATTGGCATCCGGTCGCGATTCAGACATGCCCGACATGCCGGGAAAGGTAGCTATCTTGGTACCCGGCATGTTACTCCACAAGGGCATACGCGTCACCGGCCGGGTGCAGGGAGTCTACTACCGGGCCTCCGCCCGTGCCGAGGCCGAACGCCTGGGCCTTTGCGGATTCGTCCGCAACGAACCCGACGGATCGGTCTACGCCGAGGCCGAAGGGGATTCGGAACCGCTGGATCGATTCATCGCCTGGTGCCGACGCGGGCCGGAATACGCTTTGGTCGCGGGTGTGGAAGCGGTAACCGGGGACTGGAAAGGCTATCGAGGGTTCAAAGTCAAATGACCGGGGGAGTGTGATTTATCCAGCTCCCATTCCTCACGCTATCCTCCTCGCCCTCCGCCGCCGTAGCAGGGAGGGCAGGAATCCCGAGCGCGCCGAGAGTTCGTAGACAGCCATGGAAAGCAAGGCAAGGGCGAAGGGCATGAGGTAGTACGCCAGGCGGTATCCCAGCAAAGCGCCCAGCACCGGATACTCCGGGAGAGCCGGAGTGAGAATCGACATACCCGCCGCTTCGAACACGCCAAGGTTGCCGGGCACGGGCAGGAACATCACCGCGAACTTGATCGCCATAAAGGTCCCCAGGAATTCCAGCGGACCGGAAAGGCCGCCTGCCGCCAAATCGGCCGCGGGGAGCAGGTAGTACAGGGTCCCTGCCGCGAAAGCGAAGTGTGCGCACGCGATGCCGATCTGCAGGATGAGCAGGGTCTGGCGCGGGCGCACCAGGCGGAACTTGCCCACCGCCAGGGTTCCGCCCCGGGCCAGACCGTTCCAGAGCAACAGCCCCGCGGTAGGCAGCAAAAGCGCGCATCCCATGACACGCGGGGAAAAGGAAAAGGGCAAATCCACGGGTAGCCGTATCGGGGAAATGATTTGCGAAAGACCGGCGAAAACGAACAGCCCGTTCACGAAGGCGAGTTTGGCGAGGGCGATGATTTCCGCGATCTGCAGCGGTGAGTAGCCCCAGCCGAGATAATACCGATAGCGCACCGAGGTTCCCGTGAACAACGAGAATCCGATGTTATTGGTCAAGGCGTTACCGACGAATGCGGCCAGGCTGGCCCGAGCCGGGGTGACATCCACGCCGACGGAAACCGCCGCGAAGTAATCGTACCCGGTCTGGATGAGATAGCTGGCCACCACGCATAAGCAGGCGAGAAGAATCCGCTGCGAAGGGAGTTGCGTCAGCCGCGCCATGGCCTCGCCGAAATCGTACCGGTGCAAGGTGCGCGCAAAAAGCCAGATGGCAAAAACGATGAATCCCGCCGCCGCGGCCGTTCCGGCCCAGGAAAGGATTTTCGCTTTTTTTCCGGTTACTGCTTCCGTCATCCCAGCTCCCCTTCAGGGCTAAGATAGGTTTGCCGCGGCCCAGGACCATAGGCAAAACGGCCCGGGTAACCCGGTATTTTCACCTTTTTACGAACTTGACCCATTCATCGGAAGAGGCATCGTCCTGATCGAGCAATTCGAAGGCGGTAGTCGTCACGGAGCGGATGAGGCGGTGGGTTTCCTTTTCGGCCTTCTCCGATTGCCAATTCTCGGTATTGCAATCGGGGCGGCGGCGGATTTCCTGCAATTTGAATTCGATGGATTCGTTATCGCATTTCCAGTCACCCTTGTACTCGATGAGGAAGCAGCTTCCCTGGAATTTCTTTTTCGAATAGGTGCTGTTCTGATTCAGGCTCAACTTCACGGAAAGACCGGAATCCATGGTGGTGGCGGTATAGACGCCGTAGGAAAGCACATTGTCCGGCGTGCCGAAGTTGGCGGTGCGGGAAACCTTGCGTGCGCAGCCGGTGGCCGCCAAGAGCGTCAATGCGGCCAGCGCGAAGGCGGCGACGGGGATGCGATTCAGCATGGGTACCTCTGCCGTTGTTTCGCGAAAGGTAACAAAACCGGAGAGGTGGGAAAATCGGAAGTTCGGACGGGAAGGGTAAATGGGGCGATAATGCGGCGGTTAGGCGATCGTGGATCGCGTCGGTTCAACGATTTTTGTTGCGCTGGGCCCGATGCTCGCGCATCCACAGCTTGATGACTTCACCGATGGCGCTATAGTCGGGCACGTTCGACTTCGCCGGGGCCGTGAGAATGGTCGCCGTATCCTTGGCTCCCGCTACGAATCCGCGGGCGCCGTCATGGGCGGGGGCGATCACCTGCATCATGGCCAGCCCGAGGGCGCGGACCTGGCCGCAGTTGGATTCCCAGAATCCCAGGGCCATCCGGTAGGCGGCATCGCGGGAGAGTGCCGCGGCCAGCAATTCGCCCGCTTCGCGGATATCCGCAACGGGATAATGACCGCTTTCCAGGCGGCGGACCAGTTCAGCGATATCCTGCTGGGCGGGCTCGGTCATAAGCTGATTTTACGGGGTGGCGCAACCGGAGTCGAATGGGTCCTGGGCCGGGAGGGGCCCCGCGGCAGGGAAATAAAAAAGGCCCGGTCGCTTATGACCGGGCCCATTGCTTCATATCGGGTGGCGAATCACCGGCGTGGGCCGGCTCATCCCCAGCTTACGATGTTCGCGTCGGCCACGTACCCGCACTTCTCGCATTGCGGATGATGCAGGGAAATCGGGCTGTTTTCGCAATGCGGGCAGACGTTGGTATCCAGGAGCAGTTTGATCTCGCGACCCATGCGGTAACCGCATTCGCGGCATTCCTTCGTGCGGGATTTGAAGAGCCAACGCGACCAGCAATTGGGGCAATGGTCATGGGGCACCTTCATCAGCTCGCCGTCCACGATGTACTTGGCCGGAGTGCTTTCGCTGCTGGAAAGGTAGGGGCGGTCGCCGTCCATGCAAGTGATACCCGCATCCGTGGTCTTCAGGGACTTCTCGCGGTTCTCGTCGAAAACCTCTACCGAGAAGTTGACCGTGATGGAATATCCCTTGGGCAAGCTGGCGGAAATCTCCTTCAGCTTGTCTTCGACCTTGCCGAGCGTCTTCTCGCGGTAGAGCCGCTGTAGCTCGGTAAAAAGCAGGTCCGCGAGTTCATGCGTGTGATCGTAAGTCTGCACATCCATCTTATCACCTCTGCACGGATTGGTTACCGATAGTGGAAGGATTGGTCATCAGCCTTCCAAGAAATTAGGATAAATCCCCCGTGATGGAAGGGCTGCGGACGCTGCGTACCGGCGCGAATACCGTCAAAAGCGGGAAGGACGGGAGGATGTATTTGGATCGTTTGCGGTGTTTGGATTTTTAATACGCGAGATCGACGACGACGATCTGCGAGTCGGTGCCAAGCCGCATCGGCGGGCCCCAGAATCCGGTGCCCGTGTTCACGATCAGATCGGTATCGGGACCAAGGGCGTAACGGCCTTCGATGTAGCGGTATCGCATGCGAACCACCGCGCGGAAAGGGAAGATCTGACCCGCATGGGTATGACCGCTGAAAATGAGATCCACGCGCGCCGCGGCCGCAGGCTCGAGATGCTTCGGTTGATGCGCGAGCAAGAGCGTGGGCGCATCGGGTTTTACGCCACCCAATGCCTTGGCGAGATCCGAAGTAAGACCGTGCTTGGTAAAGCTGCCGGCGGTGGGATCATGGATCCCGCACACCTGGATGCCGGAGCCCGTCATGCGGGTTTCGTTGTCGAGCACCGGAATGCCCGAGGCTTCCATCAAGGCGAAAAACCGGGGTATGCCCGCGTAGAATTCGTGATTGCCGCTGACGGCGAAGGTCCCGTGGGTGGGCGTCAGCTTGCGCAACGCTTGGGCCGCCCGCGCGTCGTCGGGAAATTCGGGATCCAGCAGATCGCCGGTGATGAGGACCAGATCCGGCTTTTGCGCATTGATGCGCTCCACCAGACGCTCCAGGAAGTCGGCCCCCAGGGTAAGCCCCAGATGCACGTCCGAGATTTGCACGATGCGCGCCCGCTTCCCCTGGCCGTAGCGTTTGGAGCGATCGATCTGGTAATGCACGTCCACCGGTCCGCGCCAAGCATTGAAGGCTCCCCACACCAACATGGCCAGCACCGCGCCGGCGATGGCCTGGGCCCAGATCACGGGGTTCGCGTAAGATCCCAATCCCGCCAGCATCAGCATGCGGCGCAATGCGAAACCCACCAGGAACCAGAAATCGAGCACGAAGATACCTGCCAGCCACACCGCGCCGATCCAATAGCCGATGCGAAGCGGAAGACTGCGCCAGCGCAGGGTAAGCACGCGCACCAGCGGGAAGAGCAGCGCCAAGGCCCACAGGGCCGCGATAAGGATGCCGCGATCGAGCCCGACGGAGACGAGACAACGGTAGGCGTAGTAGTGCATCGCCGACCAGGTGCCGATGACGGCGACCAGGAAAAAGCCGATGGAGCCGTGCACGGTTTCAGCCCCAGCGCAGCTTGGCGCGGGCTTCCTTGGCTTTGGCCATGGCCGATTCCGCGCTGTCCGCCAGCACGGTGAAGTGGCCCATCTTGCGCTTGGCCACAGCGTGGGCTTTGCCGTAAAGGTGGAAAGCGATACCTTCCTGACGCAGCACCGAGTCTACCCCATGCAACACGTCGCCGCCCCCATCCCCGAGGATATTCACCATCACCGAAGGTTTGAGAATGGCGGTCGATCCCAATGGCAACCCGCACATGGCGCGTACTTGCTGTTCGAATTGCGAACAGTAGCAGGCATCAAGGGTGTAATGCCCGGAGTTATGCGGACGCGGCGCGATCTCGTTCACGAGCAGGTTGTCCTGCGCGTCCAGGAACAGTTCCACGCAATACGCGCCGACTATCTTCAGGCCGTCCCCGACCGCCTCGGCCATCGCTTTCGCCTTGGCCGACACCGCCGCCGACACTCCCGCCGGAACCGTGCCCGTATCGAGAATGTTGTTTACGTGCACGTTTTCGGAAGCCGGATAGGCCGTGGCCGATCCGTCCGTGCCCCGGCACGCCATCACGCTCAATTCCTTGACGAAGGCGACCTTTTTCTCCCAGATGAGAGGCGATCCTTCGCCGCGATGCAAATTCCGGAACGCGGTTTCCGCCGCCTGGTAATCCGCGACCACGGCCTGGCCCTTGCCGTCATAGCCGCCCCGCACGGTCTTGATCACCGCGGGTAGGCCCACTTCGTCAGCTGCGGCCTTCAGGTCCGCGAGGGAATCCACCGCCTTGAAAGCGGTCACGCCCAGTCCCGCATCGCGCAGGAAATTCTTCTCCAACAGGCGATCCTGGCTTACGCGCAACACCCGGCTATCGGGATGCACCGTCTGGCCCAGGCTTTCCAGGAACTCCACCGCGCGCGCGTCGATGTTCTCGAATTCGTAGGTGATGGCTTGGCAGCGGGAAGCCAATTGGAGCAAAGCCGCCTCATCGGCGTAGTCGGCCTGGATCTGCTCGTCGGCGACCTGGCCGCAGGGGGAATCAGGGGACGGCTCAAGGGTGATGACGCGATAACCCATGCGCTTGGCTTCCAAGGCGAACATCCGGCCAAGCTGGCCGCCGCCCAGGATCCCCAGGGTGGATCCGGGAAGCACGGGGCGCAACTCTACGCCTCCGGAATGCGCATGGCCCGCACGTCGCGTGCCAGGCCTTCGCGATGGGAATCGACCGCCTTGGCCATCGCGGGATGCTTGAGGGCCAAGATGCGCGCGGCCATTAGGGCCGCATTCTTCGCGTTCCCGATGGCCATGGTGGCCACGGGGATGCCCGCGGGCATTTGCGCGATGGAGAGCAGGGAGTCGATGCCTTTGAGATGCTTCGATGAAACCGGCACCCCGATCACGGGAAGCGAAGTGAGCGAAGCCGTCATGCCGGGAAGATGGGCCGCCCCGCCCGCGCCGGCGATGATGATCTCAATGCCGCGAGCGCGCGCGCCCTGGGCGTATTCCACCATCAGTTCCGGAGTGCGATGGGCCGAAACCACTTTCGCCTCGTAGGGGATGCCGAATTGCTTCAAGGTATCGGCCGCATCCTTCATGGTTTCCCAATCGGAAATGCTGCCCATGATCACGCCGACCAATGGCTGCGCGGTTTTCCCGCGTTTGGCAGACTTCGCCGATGGACCGGACGATTTCACGGGCTTGGGCATAGGCTTATTTCCCTGCCTGGGATTCACCGCCAGCAGGCGCCGAATCGCCGCCGCCGGGTTCGCCCGGAAGGGTGGCGGGTTCGCCGCCGAGTCCTGCGTCGGAAGAGCCGTTATCCGGGGGCGGAAAGGTTTGCTTGCCGACCTTATCCCATTCGCGCACGGTGCCCTTCACCAAAATGCCGGCCTGGAAGGAACGCTCCTGCCAGATGCGTCCGTTCTCATGCCACCAGGTGGCGAGGCCATCCAGCTTACCGTCGCTGTAATTGGCTTCGAATTTCTTCTTGCCGTCGGAATACCATTCCCGCCATACGCCGTTGGTGAGGCCTTCCCGGAACACGGTCTGCCATTGTTTCTGGCCGTTCTGGTACCACACCGTGGCGTATCCGTTTTTCTTGCCTTCCTTGTAATTCGCCTCGTAGGATTTGCGGCTGTCGGGATAGTAATAGATGACGGGGCCGTTCTCTTTGCCGTCCTGCCAGGGGATTTCACCCTTCTTGTTCCCGTTGTTGAAGAACTCCTCGTCCAGGCCGTCCTTCACTTCGTGCTTTTTGTCGTCCAGAAAGTAGGAGTAGTGTTCCTTGGTTTTACCGTCCGGGAACTTGACATCCTTCTTCTTGAGCTCGCCAGCGGGCGCCGCGTGCACGGAAACCGCGAGGCAGGAAACGGCGAAGGCGCAGAATAGGGCGGCGAACCGGGAGTACCGGTTTGATGCGGGAGCGGGGATTCCCGATTGCCTCGGGATGGCGTTTGAACCCATAAATCCGGTTTGGAATATAACTATTCCCTTTTCCCGGGACACGGGTCAAGGCCCAAAACGGGCTTCGGGAGCCTGATCGGGTATGTCGGGGGACGAAAAGGGGACTCGGCGGGGTACAAAACAAAAAAGCCGGCCCCGCATGGGACCAGCCTTGGAAAACGAGCGCTGCTTATATCAGCGGGCCGGCAACGCCAATCGTTGGGTCAGCGCGCCTTGACGGAGAACCAGGTAATGTCCACCCGAAACCAGGTCCGTGCTCCGCAATTCGGCGCGTTGCGCGCCGGCGGGAATCACATAGAGATGCGCCAGGCTGCCGCGGGCATCGTAGATGGAAAGCGATCCGGCCTTGGTGGCGGGAGCGAAGACCGCCGTCAATGTGCGGCCGGAGCCGACCAACCCGAGGCGCTCGGGCGCGGTGCCGATGGAATGGATTCCGACCGGTACCTTCAAGGTGACATTCAGGAAGCTCGCCTGGCCGCCCAAGGTTACCGTACCGGTAAAGGTGGCGAAGCCATCCTTGCTCACGGTTACCGTTCCGCCAGTGGTATTTGTCGGGATCCCACTGAAACTGTAATCTCCCGTCGCGGTCGAGGTGGCCGAAAGGGTGATGCCGTTCCCGCCATTGCCTTCGAACAGGACTTTGGCGCCCGCGATGGCCTTTCCGTCCGCGTCGCGTACCAGGCCCGAGAGGGACTTGGAATTCTGGGTGGTGGCGCGTGCCAGATAGACGTATCCGGTATCCTTCTCATCGGCGGTAACGGCGCGGACCGTCGCCTTGCTGACAAAGCCGGCAAGGTTGGCCGAGACGGAGTAGCTGCCCGCCGTCACCGAAGCGAAAGTCACCCAACCCTTGGCATCGGTAGTACCGGTATATACCGCACCCCCCGTGACATCTAGGGAGGCAGCGACTTCGGCGCCCGCCAGCGGCGAGTTCCCGGTCGAATCGAGCCCGACGAAAATACTCATGCTGCCCTTGGCGATCTTGGTCAGGGCCACGTTGACCGTATCCATCGCATTGGCGGCCACCACAATGTTACCGGAGGTGGCCGTGTTGTAATCGGCTTTGGACACCAGCAGGGAGTAAGGGTTGCCGAGGGTGGACGGGGGCAGGTCCGCGAACTTGAAAGCGCCGGTGCTATCGGTTGTCGTCGTGTCGGTATTGCTCCAGGCCCCGCCAGCGGTGGCGCGTCGGCGCAAGATGACGGTGGCCCCGGAAACGGAAGCCTTCGATCCCGCGTCAGTCACCTTGCCGAGCACCACGGAGTTCGGCTTCGGCAGCTTCTTCAGGGTAAGCGGGACCGCGACGGTGTCCTTACCGGCAATGTCGACGTTGTCGTTGCCCGCGTCCGCATAGCCCGCGATGCTCGCGGTGACGATATAGTTGGTCGCCGCGGGAACCACGGGGAAGAAGAACCTGCCCTCGCCGTCGGTCATTACCGTATCGATCGGGGTCGGCCCGCCGCGACCGGCCGGGTGGGAGAGGACGACCATGGCGCCTTTGATGGCTTCTTTTGTGGAATCATCCTTGACGGTCCCGGAAATCGCGCCGTTCTGGCCACCGCCGTTGGTAGGGGCCAAGGTGATGTTCGAGGTATAGTTGCCGTTGTTCTGCACGGCATTCACGTTTGCCGTATTGGGCGTATAGCCGTCCTTAGAGAACACCAAGGTATGGAATCCCGTGGCTACGCTGTCGAAACTGTAGGCGCCCTTGGCATCGGTCAGGGTGGTATCGGCCTTGCCCGTGCCGGTGAAGGTGCCAATGATGACCCGCGCGCCCGCGATGGGATCACCCGAAGTGCGGTTGGTAACCGTACCGCTGACAGTGGCCGCTTGCGCGGTCAAAGCAGTCAGTATCAGTGCGGCAATCGGAATGGAACGAAGGTATGCGAACATTGAATCCCCCGAGGGTTTGGATGAATACGCCCGCCATGTCCCCCTGCGGGCGCGATTTTTCGACCTGGGAGGAAAACTATCCGCATGAGCATCCGGGCAAAACCCCCGAAGCCCCGTGATCCAGGGGCGTTTCCGGGGCCGATGTTCCCGACGCCGCCGGTGAACGTACCATTAGGTACATTTTGCCGTGCGGGGCCGCAGCTCCGCCTGCAGGAGGCCAGAGTGGAATACCAGGAAGTGAAGATGCCGAAGCGCAAGAACATCGCCTTGGTCGCGCATGATCATAAGAAGGCCGAGTTGGTGGAATGGACGAAACGCCATCGCGAGCAACTGGCCGAGCATATCCTGTTCGCCACGGGCACCACGGGGGCCCTCATCGAAAAGGAAACGAAGCTCCCGGTAGAGAAACTCCGCAGCGGACCGCTGGGCGGCGATCTGGAGATCGGCGCCAAGATATCGGAAGGCGAAATCGATTGCCTGGTCTTCTTCTGGGATCCCCTCGCCGCGCAACCGCACGATCCGGACGTGCGCGCCCTGCTGCGCATCGCCGTGGTGTGGAACATCCCCGTGGTAAGCAATCTGGCTTCGGCGGATTTCATGTTCTCTTCGCCCTTCATGAAGAGCGAATACGCGCGCCAGGTACCGGATTACGAGGAGAAGAAACGGAAGGATTGGCCCTTGCGGGGGGCTTGAGCGCCACGCGCGCCCGATTTCAGCCGACTACGTTGAGGGCCTCTCCGGCATTTTGCCGATTGCGCCCGTAGCCGCGAATGCGCGCGGAATCCGCCGCTGAAGTAGCTTCCGCGCCGGGATCACGACGGTCTGAGGCATCGTTCCCCGAGCCCTCACCGCCGTTTTCGGATTTCCCCGCGCCGGCCTTTTCCTCGGCCGCTTCGCGCTGGGCCTGCAAAGCCATCTGCGCCGCAGCCGCCGCTACCGCACGGTCTTGGCCGGAAGGATCGGCCGGGGCCAGGGCCGCCCTTTGCACCGTCTGGGCCTTCTGCAGGGTAGCTTCCGGGTTACCCTTGACCGGGCTTACGTCGATATCGACGTGGCCGCCTACCGCATATTGCCGCCCGTCGGGACCGGTCTGGTAATCGAAGGAGGCGCCGCCCTTGGCGTGGCCGCCCGCACTGGCCTGGTGCGCAGCCTCATGGGCCTTGACCTCGCGGTCACGCTTCGTTAGTTCCTGCACGGCCTTCTGTTCGTCATCGCTCAGGGGCTTTCCGTCGGCCCCTTTTTTCGTCGCGGCGCCCGCTTCGGGTTTGCCGGGCGCGTCGTCGGCCTTGGCTCCCGCCTCGGCCTTGTCCTTCCCCTGCTGCGACAACTCCAGTTTGGCTGCGGCCTGATCGAATTTCGGTTCGAAGCATGTGCAGTCAGGGCCCTTATGATCGCATGCAGACGTGGCCTTCGCTTTCCGCCCTTGCACGGGAGCGTAGTCGCTGCCCGGGATGAGCACGCCATTGGAGGAAAAGACCCTTGCGATTTCGTTCAGCATCTACGGATTACCGTTCCCGATTCTAGGCCCTGGAAGCCCATTGCTGCCGTATTTTCCGGTTATTTGGGGTTTTTAATATCTTTCTCCCATGCTGGTATCGAAATATCTCCTGAAAACGCTGCGTGAATCGCCTACGGGAGCCGAGCTCCCCAGCCACATTTTCCTGTTGCGTGGCGGCTATGTAAAGCAGCTCGCTTCCGGGCTCTATTCCATCCTTCCGCTTGGCAAACGCATTTTGACCAAGATCGAAGCCGTCATCCGCGACGAGATGGAAAAAGTCGCAGGCCAGGAAGTCGATCTGCCCTTGGTGCAGCCGGCGGAATTGTGGATGGAGTCGGGCCGTTACGGCGCCATCGGCGCCGAGCTCCTGCGCTTCAAGGATCGCTCCGAGCACCACATGGTGCTGGCCATGACCCACGAAGAGGCCATTACCGATTTGGCGCGTTACATGCTCTCCTCCTACAAGCAATTGCCGTTCATGATCTGGCAGTTCAAGCTCAAGTTCCGGGACGAACCGCGGGCCCGCGGAGGCCTGGTGCGCGTGCGCGAATTCGTAATGAAGGATGCCTACAGTTTCCACCGGGACGACGCCGATCTGGACAGCTATTACCAGCGCATGTACCAGGCCTACGAAAACATCTTCGCCCGCGCCGGCATCAAGCCCATCGTAGTCAAATCCGATACCGGCATCATGGGCGGTAAAATAGCCCATGAATTCATGCTCGAAACCGGTCACGGCGAGGATTACCTGATCATCGCCCAGGACGGCTCCTATTCCGCCAACCAGGAAATCGCCGAGTTCCAGCGCGTGCATACCAAGGCCGATCACCTGCCCCTGGAGAAAGTGGCTACGCCCGGCAAGAAGACCATCGAAGAAGTCTCCGCCCTGCTCGCGGTTAAGCCCGAGCAAACCATGAAAGCGGTGATGTACGAGGTGGAGCAGGACAAGAAGCGCATGCTCGCCCTTGTGCTCATCCGCGGCGATCTCGACGTGAGCGACGTGAAGGTACGCAATTACCTGAAGGTCCCCTGGCTGCTGCCCGCCCAGGAAGATTTCATCCGGAGCTTCGGTCTTGTGCCCGGCTACGCTTCCGCCGTCGGCCTCGCCGAGCGCAAGGACCTGCTGGTTCTCGCCGATTTTTCCGTGAGCGAAGGCAACAACCTGGTGGGCGGTGCCAACGAAGAAGGCTTCCACCTCAAGCACGTGAACTTCCGCCGCGATTTCAACACGCCCCATTGCGGCGATTTCGCCAAGGCGCAAGCAGGCTACCTGTCACCGGACGGCAAATCGACATTGCGCGCCGTACGCGGAATCGAGATCGGGAACATCTTCAAACTCGGTACCAAGTTCAGCGAATCCATGGGCTGCAACTACCTGGATGAATCGGGTAAACACCAGACCCCGACCATGGGCTGTTATGGCATCGGCATCGGGCGCTTGATGGCGGCCGCCATCGAGAATTCCCATGATGAATTCGGGCCTATCTGGCCCAAGGAAATCACCCCTTTCCACGTACACCTGGTCAATATCGGCAAGGAACCCGAAGTCCTGGAAACCTGCGCCAAGCTTATGCAGGAATGGGAATCCCAGGGTCTGGAAGTGCTCTTCGACGACCGCGACGAGCGTCCGGGCGTGAAGTTCAAGGATGCCGACCTATGGGGCATTCCCGTGCGCATCGCCGTGGGCAAGAAGGGGCTGGTCGAAGGCAAGGCCGAGTGGAAACTACGCAAGGATAAGGAATTTTCCCTGGTCCCCACCGCGGAATTGGCGCAAAAGCTGGCCATATTCTACGGTCGATCGTAGGAGAACTGTCGACTCGACCCCTCAAAGAATAGGGCACCTGGAGCCATTCCAACCTTAAGCCGGTTCGTTACGCGACTGAAGTGTGTGAGGCCCCTCACACATGCCAGGCATCCACCCTTGCGTCTGGCCATAACATCAATATCTTGTTGTGGGATCCCGGTAAAAGGGGGTAAAATGGTTCAAATGCAGGACAAGCAGGCCTAATCGATGCAACTCCGATTCTGGGGCGTGCGGGGCAGCATCCCGACGCCTTCCGAGGATACCGTACGCTACGGGGGCAATACGTCATGCCTTTCCGCCGATTTAGGCGGGAATATCGTCATATTCGACGCGGGTACCGGCATCCGCAATCTCGGCAATACCATCCTGGAGCGAAAGGATAAGCCCAAACTCGATATGTTCCTGAGCCACGTGCATTGGGATCATATCCAGGGGTTCCCGTTCTTCGGACCCGGGTATCGCGACGGTTACTCCATCGATGTGTACGGTCGCGGCAAAGCCGACAATACCCTGGGCGAAATCCTGGCCGGGCAGATGGAAGGCCCGAACTTCCCGGTTTCCCTGCATCAACTCGGCGCCAAGTTCACCTATTCCGATATCACCCCGGGCAATTCCATCGATATCAAGAACGCGGCCGGGGAAAAAGTCGCCAAGGTGACCTGCGCGCAAGGCTGCCATCCGAACGGCGTGCTCGTCTACCGTCTCGACGACTTGGTCAAGAAGACCGCCTTCGTATACGCGACCGATACCGAGCATTACGCGAACAAACTCGACCTGAACATCGGTGATCTGGCCAAGGGCGCCGACCTGCTGATCTACGACGGTATGTACACTCCCGAGGAGTACGAGACCAAATACAAGGGCTGGGGCCATTCGACCTGGGAGAAGGGCTTCGAGCTGGCGCAATACGCCGGCGTGCGCAAGTACATCGTCTTTCACCACGACCCCAATCACACCGATGATTTCCTGGAAGGCTACGAAGCGGAAGTGCGCGACAAGTGCCGCATGCAGAACGCGAAAGTGGAAGTGTCCTTCGCCCGCGAGAAAATGGAAATCGGGCTCTGAGCCCGGACGCTCCAGCAGCGCCTTTCAGAACGGGCGCTTGATCTTCTTCCAGAATCCCTCGAGAAAATTCCCGTCCCCGCCTCCCGTGCGCGCTGTAGGCGTTTCCCCGGTGCGCTTTTCCCCCACGTGAAGTTCGCGGCGGCATCCGGACAAGGCTGGTAAGGCTCCGGCGACGCGGTAATCGTGGGCGACGGAATCGCAGAACGATTGCGCCTGCTTACCCGTATACTTGCAAAGTGACACGTCGGTTACCCCCTGAGGCCGCGGGAAATCCTTCTCCCATTCCTTCGTCTTCATGCCCTTGTGCAGCGAGACCATGGCGTCGGCCCAAATGGGCATGGCGTCGTCCGTGCCCGCGTGGCCAGGTCCCAGGGGCACATGATCATCGGTGCCCACCCAAACCGCGGCGGTATACCGCTTGGTGAAGCCCACGTACCAAGCGTCGCGGTAATCGTTGCTGGTGCCGGTCTTGCCGCCCGAAGGTTGCACGAACCCGCCGGCCCACACGTCCGCGGCGGTACCGCGTATGTTCACGTCCCGAAGCATGGTGGCCATGATCCAGGCCGTCGGTTCGCTGATCACGCGGAACGGCGGCGGCTCGGGCAAGGTCATGGGTTCTCCGCGGCGATCGAGCACCGCTTCCAGGAAACGGGGCTTGATGCGCAGTCCGCCATTGGGGAAAACGGAAAAGGCGGAAGCCATCTCCAGCGGGGAAACGTCGCAGCCGCCCAGGGCCAGGGAAGGGACCGGACGCATGGGCCGCCATAGCCCGAAGCGGCGCGCGAAGGCCGCCACCGTGTCCAGTCCGGTTTGCATGGCCACTTCGATAGCGGGGATGTTGCGGGAACGGTAGAACGCCCTACGCAGGGTCATCGGGCCTTCGTAATCGCCCTCCAGATTGTGGGGCCGCCATAATTGGGTGGAATCATCCGGATCCGGCATGGAAAAGGGTTTGTCAACCACGCGTCCGCCCGGGCTAGCCCCGCCCTCAACGGCGGCGGCGTAGACGAATGGCTTGAAGGCGGATCCCGGGGAGCGGGCCGCCATGGTGGCGCGGTTGAATTCCGAATCCTTCCACTCCAATCCGCCGGCCAAGGCCCTTACCGCCCCGGTCGCGTTCTCGATGACCACCATGGCCGCCTGGGCCCGGCGCTCATGCCGATGTTTGGGATCATCCGCGTCCATGCGCGCTTGGATGTCGGCCAGGTGTTCGCGCAAGGCGGTTTCCACGATAGCCTGGGCCCGCCGATCCAAGGTGGTACGGATGCGCGTGCCTGCGCTGTCGAGAAAACCGCGGCCCCAACGCCCTTCAATGTCCCGGCGCGCCGCGTCCACGAAGTATCCTGCCTCGTCCCCGGAAACCTGATCGAACTCGCGCATCCTCAGGGAGAGGGGTTCGGCGACGGCGGAATCGGCCTGGGCCCGGGTGATGGCGCCTACCTCGGCCATCGCATGCAAAACCAGATTGCGCCGATCCAATGCGCGCTTGGCATGCCGATCGGGCCGCAGGTATTCGGGCCTTTGCAACAAGGCCGCCATGGTGGCCTGCTCCCCCAGATCAAGAGAATCCAGCGGGCACGAGAAATAGCGCTCGGCCGCGGCGCCGAACCCATAGGCCCCCGCCCCCAGATACACCTGGTTGAGGTAGAACTCCAGGATCTCCTTCTTGGTGTAGGTACGCTCGATACGCAGGGCCAGCAATATCTCCCGTAACTTGCGGGATACCGAGCGTTCCGGCGAGAGGAAGACCAGCTTGGTCAATTGCTGGGTGAGCGTGGAGGCCCCGCGCATGCGCTTGCCCGCCGCGCCGGAAAGCAGGGAAGCCCCGATGGCCGGGAGATCTACGCCCCCATGGGTCCAGAAATCCTGGTCCTCGATGGCGAGCACGGCCTGGATTTGCCTGGGCGGCACCTTTTCCAAAGGCGTCCATACGCGATGCTCGCTGAAGAACTCGCGTAATACCACCGAGTCCTTGTCGTACATGCGGGTGATGAGGCTGGGCGCCAGCCGCTCCAATTGTTCCAAGGGCGGCAGGGTGAGCCAGGCGACGCCGAGGGCGAGCAGAACGATGGCGGCCGGTACCGAAAGCACGATGCCGATACGGCGGAACCAGAAACGGAATTCCGGATCGGAAATAGCAGCTACAATGCGGAGGCGGATTTCCGTGAGGTCCAAAGGAGAGGCTTTCCGAAAGAGTCCGGATCCAAAATAGGTTCCGGCGCGGCGGTGCGCTTCCGGAATCTCAGGGGCGGGGGCTTTTCAGGGTTCCCAAAGTATCGCGCCCCATCAATACCGGCCGGCTGCGCAGATTATGCAGGTGATCGGGTTTTACCGGGATATCCCCCAGGAAGATATGGGCCACCTGGTAGCTCAAATCGCTGAACCCGAAATCGATGGAGGAGATGGAAAAGGGCCGCGACCAATGGTTGTTGTCGAACGACAGCAGCGTTACATCCCCGGGCACCCGCCATCCCATCTCCCGGAACCAGAGATAATACTGGTGCGCGAAATAATCGTTGGGGGCCAGGATGGCCGTCACCGGCCCGCCGCGCCGCGCCGATTTCTCCTTGTCCAGAAGATCGGTCAGGGAGGGGATCAAGTCGCGCAACGGGGCCCGCGCGCCGCGCCCGTTGCGCTGGCCGTCGAGCCAGGTCCGGAAGTCGTCCGGGCCGAGCCAGGGCTTGGGATGCCAGAAGGTTTCCTTGTGTTCGCTCTCCACGATGGCGATGCCGCGCGCGGCTCCCTGCTCTTTGAGTACGGCCAGTCGATGCAGCATCCACGGGAATTCGGGGGAACGCAGCAGTGGAAAGCCGATGCGGGTATGCCCCAGTCCCTGCAGGGCGTCGAGGGCCATTGAGACGGCCGCCTCTTCGTCCTTGAGGCAGCGGAACAGGCGCGATCCGCCCGGAATGGAGCGCATATCCATGTCCTTCACCAGGCATTCCAGATCGAGCCAAACCACCGGGCGCTTGAAGCGGCCCAGCCAGGAGAGCAACGCGGGATCGGCGTCGCGGGCGATGACCATGGCTCCCTGGTAGCGCTCTCCCAACCCCTGGATAAGGGATTGGATGCGCGGCCGTCCGGAGGAGAAGAAAGCGGAGTCGGACCCCGCTACGGTGGCGAGCTGGGTTTCCATGCCCATCCGTTCGATCTCGAGATAGAAGTTCTGCACGAACTTGGCGGAGTGCTCGTCGTGGTAGGCTTTGTCCCAAAAGGGGTAGTCGGGAACCAGCAGGAGGATGGCCTGGGCATTGCGCGGAGTCCGGTGCGTAGGCCCCGGGGAATCGCCGCGGGCCTCTTCGCCGCCGGCCAACCAGCTTTTGCCGTGCTTACGGATAAGGCGCTCGCCGGAGAGCAGCTTGAAGGCGGCGCATACGGTGTCGGGCGAAACGCCTTCCTGGGCGGAAAGGAAACCCACCTTGGGCAGGGCTTGGCCTACGCGATACGTCCCGTCCAGAATGCGATCACGTAGCTTGCCGGACAGGGTAACTAGCGAGTTACCCTGGGGGGCGCGTGGATCGGGTCCATCGCCGGGCCCGCCCACCGGTGTCCAGAAGGTTCCCTTGCCTCGGAAGCTTTCCACCAACCCCTTTTCGCGCAGGAGATCCAAGGCTTTTTGCATGGTCGCCTTGGATACGCCCGCTTCACGCGCCAGGGTCTGGATCGATTCCAGTCTGCCGCCGGGACGGACGTCGGCCCGCTGCCGCAAATCGGCCGCCAAGGACTCAAAAAGCCTGCGTCCACTGGGGGTTTTGCTGTTTCCGTGCATCGACCGAGCGTCCTCTTTTCCCCACGCCTGGGTGCTGGAACTACCTGGGATAATATAAGAGCGGATAACGGAAGTCCAGGAGGAATTCCCGGGTACATTGGGGTCATCGGGGCCTTGATTGGCCTTTGGATTTCGGGGCGCGGGGGCTTGTCAGGTAGGCTCCCGCGCTCCTTCAGACGGTTTCCCGGCCGGCGGCATTTCTCCCCCACCACCCACGCCGCCGGGAATACCCTCCATCCCCCGTCGGCGGCGTACCCCTCCTTAGCCGTCGACGGGCTGGAGCCTTTTTTCCCTTGGCTAAAATCCGCATCGGCGCCCATCCGCGGCATTGCCTTCGTCGCCGTGCCCCGGCACGGCTCCTCAGGCGGCTTTGCGGCTGGGCACCGCTGCGAATTTTATCCGGCGGGAAAGTCTGCGGCTGCGAGTTTACCGACTCCGCTAGTCGCAGGGGGTCGGACGGGCGGAGAGTGGGACATACTTCGGGGGCAATTTTCGACCGGAGATTTATTTACGACCCGCTTTGCGGGTCGGCCTGCGTGGTCGCGGAGGAAAAGAGGGAGCGGAGGGGTGGTGGACGCAGGGTGCTGCGTTAGAAGGTTTTGCGGACGCGGTGGTCGGGGGGTTTGGGGGGGTCTTTGGGTTTGTTGACGGGTTGGCCGTGTTCGATTTTTACGGGGTCGGCTAGGGTGCTGCGGCGGTCGTGGTGTTGGTTGGCGGTGAAGATGTCTTCGCCGGAGTTGTTCTTGTTGTGCTCTTCGGGGGTGCAGGGTTCGGTGGGTTGGTGGCCGGCGATGTAATAGTCGGTCGTCGAGGCTTTGCAGAAGGATTGGGCGAGCAGGCCGGAGGTTTCGCAGACGGTCGCTTCCACTACGCCGTCGGGGCGCGGGAAGGGTTCGGCCTTCTTGCCTTTCTCGGCCCGGGTCATTACCGTGATCCAGACGGGCACGGCGTCGTCGGCGCCGGTGTGGCCGGGGCCCATGGAGCGGTGATCGTCCGAGCCGACCCAGATGCCCATGGTCAGGCGCTTGGTGAACCCGATGTACCATGCGTCATTGAAATCGTTCGTGGTTCCGGTCTTGCCGCCGCTGGGATGATTGAAGCCGCTGGCCCAGATGGAGGCGGCGGTGCCGTGGATGTTCACGTCCCGCATCATGGTGCACATGATCCAGGCGGCTTCCTTGCGCAGCACCTCGTTCGTCTGGGGTACGTTGGCGTAGATGGGCTGACCGCTCTTGTCGAGGATCCTCTCGATAAGGTACGGCGTGGGCCTCACGCCGCCGTTGGGGAAAGCCGTATAGGCGCTCGTCATTTCCATCAGGGTCGCTTCGCAAGACCCGATGCCCAGGGAAGGCACGGGCAGTACGCTATGCGTGAGGCCGAACTTGCGCGCATAGGAGACGACGGTCTTGAGCCCGTACTTCATGGCGACTTCGATGGCGGGCAGGTTTTTGGATTTGTACAGGGCCCGACGCATGCTGATCTTCCCATCGAAGCCGGGATCGAAATTGTGCGGCCGCCAGAACTTGGTGGAGTCGATGGGATCGGGGATGGTGATCGGCTGATCATTGAGGATGTCGCCGGGGCTCGCACCGTTATCGACCGCGGTGGCGTAAACGAAGGGCTTGAACGACGAGCCCGGGGAACGCACGGCTTGGATGGAACGGTTGTACTTGGACTTCTCGAAATTCTCCCCGCCCACCATGGCCCGCACCGCGCCCGTCTCGTTGTCGAGGATGAGCAGCGCCGATTGCGCGTGGACGTAGCGCATGGAATCGGGGAATTGCTTTTGATATTCGGCCGTGGTGTCGTGGTCGTGTAGGTAGAGCGAATCGAACCGCGGGTAGGTTTCGTCCCAGTAGTGCACGATGGTATCGATAGGCTGCTTGAGGCGTCCCGGCATATTGAAGGCGCGGGCGGTGCGAAAGCGCAAGCGTACACGCACCTTATGCAGGTTGGCCACCAACGTCGATTCCGCCATATCCTGAAGCGCCGAATCCAGGGTGGTGTAGACGCTGACTCCCTGGTTGTAGAGCAGATCCTCGTTCCACTTCTTCTCCATGAACGCGCGAACGGTTTCCACATAGTAGCCGGCGAAGCCGGTCGGGGGCTGCCACATCCTGACGTCTAGGCCGCTCTTGGAGGCTTCCTTGTATTGGGCGCGCGTGATGTAGCCCATGGATTTCATCGCACCCAGTACGGTGTTACGGCGATCACGGGAAAGCTCGGGGTTGGCGTCGGGGCGGTACGATTCCGGGCGCTGCAAGAGTCCCGCCAGCAATGCGTATTGGTTGATGGCCAGCGAATCCAGCGGGCGGGAGAAATAGCGTTGCGAGGCCGCCGCGAATCCGTATGCGCCCGCGCCCAGGTACACCTGGTTGAAATAGAACTCGAGGATCTCGTTCTTGGTATAGGTGCGTTCGATCTGCACGGCTACCAGGATCTCCTTGATCTTGCGGACGATGGACCGCTCGGGATTGAGGAACAGGTTCTTGGCCAATTGCTGGGTCAGGGTCGAGGCCCCGCGGGCGCGCTTGCCCAACAAGGCGGGCAGCAGGGCGGAAGGATAGGCGGCGAGGTCCACGCCCCAATGCTGGTAGAATTTCTGATCCTCGATGGCGAAAACGGCCAGCTTCTGGGCCTTGGGGATCTGGTCCGATGGTGTCCAGATACGGCGCTGGGTGTAGAACTCGTGAATCAAGGTGGTGTCTTTGTCGTATACCTTTGTGATGAGATTGGGTTCGATGCGCTCCAGGGTTTCCAGGGAGGGCAGGGAGCGGGAGAAGAAAAGCAGGGCTCCGGCAACTACGGCCAGGCCACCGATTGGGAATACCCCGATTACCAGGAACCAGCGGACCAAGCTGCGCCGATAGGCGGACTTGCCCAAATCCTTACGGACCAGGCGGAACCAGTCCGAGAAAAAGGAGCCCACGCCCCCGATCATCTGTTTGAACATTCCGGCATAAGGTAA
>JAHFCH010000106.1 GCA_023249635.1 Fibrobacterota bacterium | reverse complement strand
ATCCCTTACCCTAGATAAGGAGTGGGAGGCGCCGCCGGATACGGGATCGGCGGTGTCCATCACCAACTTCATGGGACGCGTGTTGCTCGTGGATAACCAATGGAATGACGACGTTCCCTACCTGGTCGCCTACTACGCGACCGCGGACGTCATCTTCGCCGGGAACCGGATCAACTACATCCACGAGATCGCGGGAGCCTTCGGATCCGGGGGCGGAAACCTGAACCTGGGGCAGATCCCCAACTGGCATTTCCAATGCTTGCGCAACGAAGTCGTCCGCGGGAAAGTGGGCATCGACGCATCTGGGGCCAACCCCAACCGCGGCAGCGATTGGAAAACGCGCTTTGGACTGGACTATGGTTGGTACACGGGACCCACGACACGCTGCGCGGTATTCCGCGGCAACAGCAACGGCAAGGCAACCGGCGGAAGCATCGGAGTGGGGGGCCTCGTGGACGACGCCGTCATCGAGGGTAACTGGCTGAACGCGGCAGCGGTAATCCGCGTTTCCCCTGAATCGCACTTCGTCTACCAGCGGGACAATCGAGTTGGCGTGCCCCCTGCGGCCACACGCGGGGTAACGCGAAGCGTTGCTGAGCGCGCGGAGATGCCCCGGCTTATTCGGCAGGGTAATCGGCTATGGATTTCCGGATACCGGGGCCAGGCAGTGGTATACGATCCGGAAGGTCATTCGAGGTCGCAATCCAACAGGGGGAGATTGAAATGACATTTTCATGCAAGGTGCGGACTTTTTGGGTGTGTTTAATCGCGGTAATGGCTGCCGGGCGGATCCAGGCTGCGGATTGGCTGGTAGACTCGATTCCCGATCCGGGAGCGGTCCGCTTCGATGCGGCCGCGGGCACTTTGAAACTCGGCAATGGGCTGCTGGAAAGGACGTTTTCCCTGGCCGGAAACCTTTCGACCACGCAACTGATCAATGCGGCGACGGGGATGACGATGCTGGCCGGCCCCCAGCCCGAAGCGGAGGTGGAGCTGGACGGGAATGCCTACTCCGTGGGCGGCGCGGACTCGACGAACGCATTCCGATACACCGGGTACGCTGTAGATAAACCCAAGGCGCCCTATGCCTGGAAACCCGCGCGCCATTCCGAGGCCCGCCCCTGGCCGCCTGCGGGGGTGGCGTTGGTGCTGCATTTCGCCGCGGGCCCGGGCATGCCTACGGCATACCAAGGCGTGAAAGTGGACGTCCGCTACGAGCTGTACCAGGGGATACCCGCCTACACCAAGCAGGTGACCGTCACGAACGGGGGCATCCGTACCCTCAAGGTTACCCGTCTGACCACGGAACGATTGGCCGTGCCCGACGCCAAACGGGAATTGCTCCACTTCGATTCGGACTACCGATTCCATTTGGTGAACCGACGGCCAGGGGGCCCCGCCGCGGAACCGCCGTTCCAATGGGAGCAGGGAGCGGGCTACGGGACGCTGCGGGCGTTTTACACCAATGGACCTTTGGAAGGGAAAGCCGGAAAGGGCGGGCCGGATGCCGAGCTCATTTCCGGCGCCGGATTCACGGGCTTTCGCGCCATCGTCATGCTTCACGATGATAAGGACGAAGAGCGGCGCGGCCTCGCCATCCGCCGATTGTTTCGCGTGCTGGCGCCGCAAACCACCGAGAACCCCATTTTCTGGCATATCACCGGCGCATCCCCCGCGCAGATCAAGGCGGCCGCCGACCAATCCGTGGAAGCGGGATTCGAGATGATGATCCTTACCTTTTTCACCGGCTTCAATATCCTCAATACGGATCCCGGCTACGTCAGTTCCATGAAAGAGGCGTTCGCCTACGCCCATGGCAAAGGCATCGAAGTGGGCGGGTACTGGCTGGTCTCCTCCTCCGCCGACGGCGGCGCGGCGAACAATGTCGTGAATCCGTTGACCGGAAAGGTGGAAAGCCCCGAGTATGGTCAAAGCGCATGCCTGGCCAGCCGATACAAAGAGGACGTCCTCGATGACAAGGTGAAAACCTTCATGGCCACAACGGGAATGGACGTGATAGAAACGGACGGGCCGTATCACGGCGACCATTGCGCCTCTACGATCCATCCGCACCACAAGGGGCTGGACGATTCCCGCGTCAGCCAGCACAGGATTCTCACGGACTGGTACCATGAAATGGTGGGAAAAGGCATCTATATCAACACCCCGGATTCGTACATGTTCAACGGCGCGCACAAGCTCCCCGTAGGGTATTCCGAGGAAAGCTGGAGCCTGCCCCATTGGCGGCAAATCCTGGCCGGCCGTCAATTCCTTTTCGACGGCACCTTCAAGCGGACTCCGCCCATGAGCTGGACCTTCACGCCCCTTGAGGAATACCACGGAGGCGGCGCGGAAGCCACGGTGGAGCCCCTGTCCCAGAACCTCAAGGTATACGAATGGCACCTGGCGCAGAACTTCGGGAGCGGCGTGCAATCCAGCTGGCGGGGATCCCGCTTATTCGACGGCCCGGAAACCAAGGCCCTGGTGCGGAAATGGGTGGATTTCTTCAAGCGCTACCGCACCCTGCTCAATGCCGACATCATCCACCTCAAACGGCCGGAACCGCAGCCGGGCAATCCGGATTTCACCGCGGATTTGGACTACATGATGCACGTTGATCCCAGCGGCCGCCGGGCCTTGCTCATGGTATACAATCAGACGGCCCAGACGCGGGAAAAGACCCTGTCGATCCCCCTCTACTATTCCGGAATACGCGGTCAGGTCCGCGTCCGGGAACAGGAAGGCGCCGCCGAGACCCGGCTGTGCGATTCCCAGGGTAACGTGTCAGTTACGGTAGCGCTAGCGTCACGTAGCGTAACCTGGTTCTACCTGGACCAGGGGACGCAAACGGGAATTCCCGGAGCGCGCCTATCCGGCTCACGCCGGGGCCAAGTGGACCGCTATGACGTGGATGGCAGAAGGGCGCGTCCGGGGCAGGGCGTGCACTTGCCCGGAAAATGAACATCAACTCCCGTATCGCAGCAGCTTTTGCGGGAGGTATGCTTCTCCTCCTATCAAGCTTAACGGCCCAAGCTCACGCATCCGCCCCCGAGCCCAGGTTGCTGGTGTTTTCGAAGATTGCCCCGGACGGCTATCGCCATGAAGCTATTCCCCTGGCCATTACCGCCATCAACAAGCTCGGCCGGCAAAACGCATTCGCAGTCGACACCACTGAGGATTCCAAAGCCTTCACGCCCACCAACCTGGCACGCTACCAGGCGGTATTTTTCAACCACACCTTCGGCGAGGTCTTCGACTCCGCGCAAAGGATCGCCTTTCAGGCCTATATCCGCAAGGGCGGCGGCTTCGCCGGAATCCACGCGAGCAGTTATGCCGAGTTGGCTTGGCCATGGTACCGCAGCCTGGTAGGTGCATACTTTAAGAGTCATTCCGGCATCATCCAAGGCACTCTCATTGTGGAAGATCAAACGCACCTTTCCACCGTCGGATTGCCCGCTAATGGCAAATGGTCCCATATCGACGAGTGGTACGATTTCGACGCCAATCCCCGGCCCTATGTCCATATACTGCTCACCGTGGACGAGAAGACTTATCCAGGCGGCAAAATGGGGGCCGATCACCCTATTTCCTGGTATCACGATTTCGAAGGAGGCCGGGCCTGGTACACTGCCCTGGGCCACACCGCAGAATGCTATTCGGATTCCAATTTCCTGGTCCATCTACGCGGAGGCATTCTTTACGCCATGGGAACGTCCAAACCGGTCCGGATCAAGTCGTTACCGACCCGCGTACCCCGTTCGGCCGGACAGGGTCGTGGGGGCGTATTGTCTTTCATTGAGGGGGGAACCGGATGCCTTGGGGTTCTCCGGAAAGAACATTCATATTCCGCCGATGGGGCCCTTCTTCCGTAACCCGCAAGTAACCTCTGCACGGAGTTAATCATGATCAGTCCAATCCGTTCCGCCCTCCTTGGCATCATGTTGGGAAACGCCATTCCCGTCCAAGCCACGGATCTGGGTACCCGTAACGGCTGCGCCGCATCCGATACGGAATTCAAATCCACGCGCCTCTGGGAGGGGCCAGCGATAGAGAACGATAATCTCGGCAATGGGGCCATCAAGATGGCCTTCGATGCCCGCGATGGCGGTTTCGCCGACGTGTACTTCATCCAAAAGCATGGCTGGGTGAAACGGTATAACGGCCGCTCGGGCACTGTCGATTCCATCGGTGCCATTCCGGTGGACCACGAGTTGGTGGAGGGTCTCACCGGCATCGCCTTGGATCCCGCTTTCAAATCCAATCGCTGGCTGTACTGCTACTTTTCCTGGATTGAGTCGGCGGGAAACTATACCTGGCGCCTCTCCCGCTTCAGCCTTGGGCCGAACGGAAATATCGACTTGGCGTCGGAAAGAGTCTTGTTGGGGATTCCGAGGGTCAAAACCCAAGCCGGAGATCATACCGGGGGCGCCATGGAATTCGATGCCTATGGGGATTTGTGGATCGGCGTGGGGGACAATACCTCCACCGAACTCGGGCCCGGCAATACCGCGGACCTGAGAGGGGGCATCCTGCGTATCCATCCCGACGAACGTGCGGCGGGCGGCTACACCATACCCAAGGGGAATTTCGGGGAGCGCTTCGCGGCCCGATTGCAGACTGAGGGAAATGCGGATCTGGCCCGGCAATACGCCGACACGGCCAAGGTAAAGCCGGAAATCTACGTGAAGGGTACGCGCAACGCTTACAGCGTCACACTGGATCCGGTCCGTCGTTGGCTGGCGTGGGGGGACGTCGGCCCCGATCAAGGGCGCGTTTCCGAGGAATACAACCTGGTCAAGGAGCCCTTTTACATGGGCTGGCCCTATTTCGCGGGCGAGGAGAATATGGCGGGCATCGCTCCCTACGCGACGCCCCTGCCGGCCGGGACCACGCGCGCCAACCCGGTGAACAACCATGGCGGAAGCGCCGGCGTACGGCAACTGCCGACAGTCCGGGAACCCATTTTCGCGAAGCCGGAGGCATGCGCCATCTCCGGTTCCATCCTCCGTTATGATGGCTCGGTCCGCTCGTCGGGCCGATTTCCTCCCCAGCTTGATCGTAAGTGGCTCGTCTCCGATTGCAGCGACAACCGTTTCGGTTTCAATCTGCTTACCTTGGACAGCCTGGGGGAGAAGGTGGTCGGCAATGTGGCCATCCTGAAACAAATACCGATCAACACGCTGGTAGACCTGAAGCAAGGTCCGGACGGTTCGATCTACTTCATCAATTGGCGGGGCGGATTGAACCGCATCGAGTACTGGGGGACTTGCCAGGACGACGCCCTGCTCCCGGAGAAAACGGGTTGCGCGACCCCCGGTTTCGCCAACTACGATCCTGCCACACCCCAAGCGTTCAATGATTCCCGCCTCTGCACGGGCGGTACCGCCTTGGCTCGGAGGCGTTTACCTACGGAGTGGATCCGGTTGGAAGGGAAATCGGTTTCGGTGGATGCGCCGGGTGCCTATA
This sequence comes from Fibrobacterota bacterium, assembly GCA_023249635.1. Classification (GTDB taxonomy): domain Bacteria; phylum Fibrobacterota; class Fibrobacteria; order UBA11236; family UBA11236; genus Chersky-265. Next base: position 16,289 of record JAHFCH010000106.1, on the reverse strand, counting down.
CTATCCGGATCCTGGATACCCGCGGCCGCCTGATGGTGACACTCTCCGGAACGGGTAAGAGGTACTATACTTTCCCTCCATTCCCCACTCCGGGCTTGTATCACATTTCGGTGGAGACGCGGCAAGGAGCGGCCTACCGCACGGTTTCGTGGCTCGGAGATTAAATCCAAATGAGGGTACATTTCCTATACCCTTCCCTACCTGATCTCAGCTTCCGCCACCGCCCGCTGATCCAACGCGAAGGCATACAGGGTCAAAGGCCCCGTCTTCCCATCGACCAGGGAATCCAGAGGCATGGACACATAGCCGCCCAGCACGGGATGGTCTTTATCTCCCGCCGGCTGGGTGATCACGGGAATCCCGATCTGCCGGTTCAACACCAAGGCCCGGTTCCCGTCGAAGCCGGCAAGCAGGACCGGCAGAACGCCATAGACGCGCTTACCGGTTTCATCGGAGTGCGGATGATCCTTGGGGAAGAGGAAGCGCGGCAATCCTTGGAGGCGATAAGACAGATGCAGCCATTTTCCGTCCTTGCCGGGCACGATGGCGATCTTCCAATGGTTCTCCGTTACCACCTTTGGTTGTTGGTGGACTAATCCCAGCTGACCCGGCTTGAGCGCGGGGAGCGGCGGCCCACCTTCCCCGCGCAAGCGTTCCAATGCCTTCGCCGTCTCCGGCTTGATCTCGGCCGCCTCCGAAGGGTATACGGCGAAGCGTCGGGTTTCCGAGGCGTCGGGACCGTTAAGCATGCAGACGGCATAGTGTCCCAGGCGCGGCCCCAACCCCGGTTCCGCAGCATCCGCGATCAAATCCTCCACGGACCATCCCGGCTGGGACTCCCATGCGGGGGCGTTCGGATCGCTGGCCGGGGTATCGGCGGCCTTGGCGATACCGGCTTTACCCGTCTCCAGATGCACCAGGACGATCTGCGCCGTTCTCCGTAAGGGATAATGATGCAGGTCGGCGAAGGAGTTGGAATTGAAGGCGATCAAGGGAACGTCCTTATGCCGGTCCGTGTACACCTTAGGCGGCACGTCGACGTGGATCCCCTGGCCCTCCTTATCCTTGTACGACAGATCCGTCGCATAGGCGATCACGGAGCGCTGATCCATGGGCTTGACCCAATACTGTTCCCCGGAAAGTCCGAACGGGCTTCCGGCGGGCGGGGTCCGGGTGTCTTGCATTTTGCTTCCTGTCAGCTGAAGGAGAATGAAAACGGGCAAGGCGGAGGCGAGAGCCATCACGCGGTCCAGTCCTTGCGGATATCCGTGAGCTCTTCCGCCCGTATGCGCGGGGTGCATTCCTCGCAGTAGGGGAAGGCAGTGGAAGAACCCATATCCATGGCGCCGAACATGATGCATTTGTGCTCGGCCATGGACACGTCCCACGGTACGCTGTAGTCCGTGCGGGACTTGTCGGCGATGCCGTTGGCGCAATGGATGCCGCGATGCCCGTGATCCACGTAGATGTTGCCTTCCGTCACGTATTTGGGGAAAGGGATGCCCGCGATGGGATTGGTGCGTCCGCGGTTGGACAGGTCTTTGCCCCCGTACCCCTGGCCCATATTGTGGCCCAACTCATGCGCGATGACCACACCCACGCCCGCCGGATCCTTCTGTCTGCCCGCGTAGGAATTCATCCAGATCTTGCCCTGCAATGCGAGCCCGTTGAAGTTGGCGGTCCAACCCCTCCCGTTCATGGTAACGCTCAGGCGCAGGCGGTGGCCCTTATCCTTGAAGTACTCGCCGTCGCGGCCGATTTTCTTGCCGGGGTAATGCGCCTTGGTCGCCGGGAAATTGATCCCCACCGCCCAGGCGTCGACGTAGGTGATATGCTCCTTGATTTCGTCCTCTTCGTCGATGATGGCGCCGCCCTTCCAGGCATAGCCGGGATCGTCGGGATGGGTCACCGGTTTCCAGGTCGTTCCGTCCAGGTAGTCGGTCACCTTCCACCTTATACCCTGCAGGAAATAATCCCCGTGCGAGTAGCCGCCCCCGGAATCGGGCACTTTTTCGAAGAGCATCATTTTGTTAGGGGCCTTATACGTCGGACCGGTAATTTCCGTATAGGTATCGCGCCAGTCCGCCCGTTCCACGATGTAGTCGCACCAACTGATGCTCACCGAGCGCTTGTTGGCCGTGTTCTTCTTGTACGAAAAGACCGCCAGGTCCAGCAGCTCCATGGTTGAGATGAGGGCCCGATTGCCCGCGTCGCGGCGGACGACCTTGGCATCCACGATGTTGTACTTCCCTTCTTCGGGGAAATCGTCCTTGAGGAAGCAGGCCTTGTGGACTTCCTTGAACTCCACGAAGACCGGGGAGAGGGCTTTGTCCATAAAGGCCACCATGCCGTCGGAAAAGCCCGGTCCTTTATCATCCTGGTAATAGGTGTAGTCGGTGAGGCGCTGGCCGCCCGTGGCCTTGGGATGGATGGTCTCGTATTCCAGGCGGCGCCAGGAGATGATCTTGACCTTGACATCGGCCTTGTCCCGCGAGCCGCCCACTTCCACCGTGAACTCGTCGCCGCCGCAAGGGCCGCAATCCAGGATGATATGCGATTTACCGGCCTCGACCGTCGAGATGATCACGGCCACCCGCTCTTTGAATTCCGCCGGAGCATCGTCGGGCAAAAGCTTAGGGCCGATCTTGGGCTCGCTGCGCGCGCTGTTCGTCTCGCCGGCGGTAATCGTCCAATACACCTCGTCGCCGTCGCCCAGGCCTGCCGCCACTTCCACCTCGATCAGGCGATCCTTGCCGATCTCGGGCTTCCCTTCCTCGGGCTCCATGTTCACGTACTGCTTTATTTCCGCCTCGGTGATCGCGACGAACTTGACCGTGCCCTGGGCGCCGCATGCCCCGGGTTGCTCGGTGATCAATTTGTCGTAGAAATAGCAGCTGAAGCCGGGGGTGCGCCGGTCGCCCTTGCGGCCTATCTGCGCCTGGCAAGGCTTGATGTCACCCTGTTTGCACGGGTATTGGATGGGGAAATTCTTGTTCGACTTGAGCAGGAACACGGAGACACGGCGGTTCTTCTCGCTGGCGCCTTTCAATTGCTCCACCAGGTTGAATTCGCTGCACCCTGCCGTGGGCTTACCGTCGATGACGTCGAAATCCTTGTCCGACAGCGAGAGGGTATTGTTCTCGTCCATGAAGGCCTGATGGTCGAAGTCTTCCTTCTTCTTCCACTTCTCCTCTTTGGCGAGCGAATCCCAAACCGATCCGTCCTTGACCAGAAAGGCGTGGATGGCGCGCGCCCGCTTCTCGGAGAGCTTCTTGTTGTCCTCGTCCTTGCCCACCGCGTCGGCATGCCCGAATACGGCCAGCTTCCCGTCGGGATGATCCTGCTTCCATTGCCCGACGCGGTCGACCATGGCCTTCATGGCCTCCTTCTGGCCGATGCGCACCTGGCTCTTGTCGGTAGCGAAAGTCACATCCGATACGATGTGGCAATCGATAAGCAGGTTCGCCATATGGTCCACCAGCTTGGTCACCGTATCATCATCGAGCAGATCCGAATCGGCATGCTTGGCGGTGAAGTAATACTCCACCTTGTCGAGGGGATTGCCGTCCGCGTCCTTGTATTGCGGGATGTAGACCGGGATCTTGGCCTTGGCGACGCCATCCGCGATTTGGCCTTCGGCCTGGGAGATGCGTTCGAGTTTGCCCGGTACCTTTGCGAAGAGTTCGAAGGCGACCTTGGTCTTGTGGGCAGAAGCTTCCGGGAGTTGGGCCTCGACGGAAATATCCGTCTCTTCGTTGAATCCTACGTCCGCGGCTTCCCATTTGGGATTGCGGAGGACCGCCTTTTCCTTCTGTTCTTCCTCTTCTGCGGCCGTCTCCGGCCCCGCTTCTTCGGGTTCGGGCTCGGCCTCCGCGGGTCTATGTATGCGGCCGGCGGATTTGACGATTCCGCCGAGGTAAGACCCCAATCCGAAAGAATCGTCGAGATTAGTAAAACTCATGGAACCGTTTCCCCACCTGGAATCCAACGCCCTTGGGCATTCCGTTGCCTTCCGGGGTAATGCCGAGAAGGTAAAAATTAGGGGTTTATCCCGTCGGAGGCTTTCTGGGACTATCTTGGGTAATTGGGAAAAGTGTACATCGACTCAAAACGAGGTATTCATGGAACAAGAAGGTTACGCCCTGGACTCCGACTCGACCGAAAGCGACTCCGCCGATAAGGCCCTCGACCTGGCCGCCTGGCAACGGCTCCGTTCCATGCAAGTGAACATCTCGGAAGCGGAACGCTGGGGATCGGCGGCTCTGGGCACGGGTTTGCTGGTTTACGGCATGCGCAAGCGCAGCTGGACAGGCGCCTTGATCGGAATGGCGGGCGCGGGTCTGCTGCTGCGGGGCATCCTGGGCCGCAGCCTGTTCTACCGCGCCATCGGCATCAATACCGCCAACGGTAATGGCCTGCCGGGACAGGATAAGACCGCCAACCTCATCCGCGTGGACAAGTCCATCGCCATCGCCCGTGGGGCCGAGGATATCTACCGGCACCTGCGCGAACTGGGGAACCTGCCGGAAATCTTCAAGCATCTGAAATCGGTTTCCTCCTTGGATGGCAAACGTTCGCGTTGGACCGCGCGGATGCCCGCCGGGGCCGATCTCTCCTGGGAAACGGAATTGGTTGAAGAGCGTCCCAACCGGAAATTGGCTTGGCGGAGCTCCGAGGAATCGGAAATCATCAGCGAAGGGGCCCTGGTTCTCGATCCCTTGGCCGGCGGCCGTACCCAGTTGGGCGTGCACCTGGAATACGCGCTACCCCCGGGTAAAACCGGTCGGATTTTCGCGCGCCTTTTCGGAAAGCACCCCGACAGGTTGGTTGATGAAGAACTCCATCGCTTCAAGAGCCGAATGGAATCGGGCGCATAAGCTAACCCCAGTCCTGGCTTGGTCTTGGCGAAGGCATCTCCGGTAGGGGATGCCTTCGCTGTTTTAAAGCTTCCCGGGGGTGGCGCCAAAAGATAGTTTCGGGACTGGGACGGTTCCGACAGGGCCGCTCGACCCGGGAGGCCAAGCATGGAAATCAGCGAAATCATGACGGAAAACCCCATCTGCTGCCTGCCTTCAACGGGACTGGAAGAGGTGGCGCGCATGATGGCCGAAAATGACTGCGGGGCCATACCCGTGGTGGCCGACGAAGAAGGTTACAAACCGATTGGCATCCTGACCGATCGGGACATCGTTTGCCGCGCGCTCGCCGAGGGGCGTAATCCCCTGGAATTGAACGCCGAGGATATCATGACCGCGGCGCCGGTCACGTTACTCCAGAATTCGGGCCTGGACGCATGCGTTCGGGAAATGGAATCCCTTCAATTGCGCCGCATCCTGGTGGTGGACGGGTCCGGAGGCTGCGTGGGTATTGTCTCCCTGGCCGACCTGGTCTTGCATACCGGGGGCCGGGAGACCGTGGAGGTGGTCGAGGAGGTTTCCCGCCCTTCGGGAGAGAGGTAGCGCGCCCGCGTTTAATCGGGCGCTCGGCTAAGGCCGCGTTTCCGCCATAGCCGCTTCCGGGACGGATGCCTGCGCCGGTCCCGGCAGAAACCGTTGTAAGCCTTTGGCGGCTTCGCGGCAGAAATTCGCCAGCACGTCCTTATCCTCTTCTGAAAATGCCCGCGCGGCGGCGATGTCCAGGGATTTTTTGTCGTATAGGGCAAGGGTGCCCATCACCCGGCCGCCGATTTCCAAGCCCATGGCCAAGGCCGATTCGGCCGCCTGATGCTCGGAGCCATACCCGGAATCCCTCAGCTTGTCGATCTTGAGCGCACCCGCCCCGGGCGCGAGGTGGGAGGAAATCTGCCCGTCTACCGCCAGGATATCCTTCATCCATACGGGATTGCGATGGGAGAGGGTCTCGATGACCCGAAGATCTTCGGCCGCGGATTCCCGCACCCGTAACACGCAGGTTTCGGCTTCCAGGATAAGCCTCACGTTGGCGAGGATCATCTTCGCCAGCTCGGCCAGGGATGTCGCCTTGGCCATGTCCAGGGAGAATTGGGAGATGGCGGAATGGCGCAGCGACTGGACCTTGATGGATTCCAGCTCGCGGTTCTTGGAAAGTTCACGGCCCAACAGATCCCCGATGCGCTTGAGCAGCCCCATCTCTTCTTTGCAATGGTTCCGTTCCGAATGCAGGTATACGAACAGCGTACCGGCCAATCCCGATCCGGAGCGGATGGGCTGCAGCATGTACCATTTTTTGGCGCGCCCTTTGCCCGCCGAGTTCACGCAGAAGGTATTCCCGTTCTTGAGCACGCGTTGCGCGAATAAATCGTCCAGGAGCATAGGCCGTTCACGCAACAGGGTGGGTCCCACCGAACTGGAAGCCTTCGCCACGAAGCAGCGTTCCGCAGGGCTGAATTCGTAGTAGGTGCAGGCCTTGGCGCCGAAGGTGTTGGCGATCTTCATCAACAGCAGGTTTAGCCTTTCCTCAAAACGGTATTTCATGGAAAGGATGCCGCGGGCGCTGTCCAAAAGCCCCAGCGCATGGGCGGAGTGCTGCACGGCCTCTTCGGTACGCGCGGTGCGGATGACTTCGGCAACCAGGCGCGCCAACTCCTCCAGGTATTCCACGTCCCCGGCGTCGAAGATACGCTGCGGGTTCTTGCTCGCGATATTGATGACCCCGACGGCCTCCTCGCCGTTGATGAGAGGGCAGCAAATGGAGGAAACGATCTCGGGTTTATGGTAATCGGCCGCGTAGGCCTGGCGATCCACGGCCCCATTGATAAGCACGGATTCGCAGCGGCGGACGGCGTATCCGGAAACGCCCTTTCCCACCCGCTGGATGGACGAAATCACCACGTTCTCCTCGAGGCCGCAGGCGGCTTCGATGGTAAGCTGGCGCTTGGAGGGATCGAGCAGCATGAGGGATCCGCAATCGGCCCGCGCGGTTTTCACGGCGGTATTCAGGATCACCTTGAGAATGTCAGATTTGCTCTTGGCCAGGCAAACCGCGTCGCGGATCTCCTCGAGGCTGTGAAGCACGCCCTCCTTGCCTTCGGCCCGGCCGTCCCGGATGCTGCAGAAGAGGAGTCGGGCGCCCAATCCGCTGATGACATCGACTTTTTTCAACGGTAGTTTTCGCAAGCGCGCCGCGATGGAGGCGTTGCGGGTGGTATCGATGACGATGTCGAGGTGGGGATATTGCGTCAGCCGGCTCAAGTCTTCCAGATCGGGATTGAGGACCTTGATGACTTGGATGCCTTCGGCGTCCAAAAGGCTCGGAAGCAGATTCGCGGTTTCGCGGTTCAATCCGACGATCGCTACTTGGCGGGATCCCGTATGCCGGGCATCGGGGAGTCCCGGATCGGGCACCGGGGTGAAGTCTGGAGTTCCGGGCATTTTCCCAATCGTTACCCGGATGTCGGCATGCGGATGCCGCCGGGCGAAGCGTACCCAATTGTACTCCCGGCCCCCAGGGCCAGCAAGGACGGGAACGCCGGGTTGAGGGCTCGAACGGACCCCCGGGTTCCGGACACGGCGGCGATGGCCATCAAATTCCCCATGCATCGCAAATTCCACCGCCCCAACCCGCGTAACGCGCGTGAGGCCGTCGCATGCGGGCTACCGCTGCCGGGTCCGATGCGCATTGCCCTGGGCGGCTCCCGGCCCCTACAATTACGCGATGCGCTCCATGTCCTTGCTCCCGAAAACCGGGTCGCGCCCTTCCTTGCGACGCCGACCCGGGTCACGCGAGCGCCCGCCTATCGCATATGCCGCCGGCCTGTTCGGTGTCGGTATCGCCACCATCCTCCTACCCATCAGCTATCTCGCCTGCTGCGCCGGGATGGCGTGGTCGCTGCGTTTCCATCTCGTCCATGACCTGGGGTGGATCGTGGGCCCCGAAGCCGGGTTCTTTCCCGGAATCTCCTATATGCTGCTGGCGCTGTTCCTGTCGGGAATCATCGTGTTCCTGTTGCGCCCTTTCGTGGCCGCGCGCCGCCGCCATAAGGCGGATCTCACCTTGCGGCCCGATGAGGAGCCGCGCCTGCACGCGTTCGTGCAGCAGATCTGCAATGCACTGGGATCACCCACCCCCGTGCGCATCCAGGTGAGTATGGACGTGAACGCCAGCGCGCGCCTGGCCCCGGGATGGGAAAATCTTTTCAACGGCGGTCTGGAATTGGTGCTCGGTCTGCCTCTGGTCCGCGGACTGGAGCTGGGGCAATTCGCCGGCGTGCTGGCCCATGAGTTGGGGCATTTCCGCCAGGGCGCCGCCATGCGCATGGTGCACGGCATCCGTTCCGTGAATCAATGGTTCGCGCGCTCCGCCGCCCGTGAGGATGCATGGGAGCGCAATTTGGCCGGTAACGGACACCGGATGGATCCGTTTCTTTACGTGCTGGGTTGGTGCGGTTTGATATGCGCATGGTCGGCGCGGGCGGTTCTCAAGGCGCACGTGCGCGCGGGCCAGGCCATCAGCTGCCTGCTCCTGCGTGAAATGGAACATCAGGCCGATGGGGCCGCCATCCGTCTGGTAGGCGGTGAAACCTTTGCGGGCATGGTCTTGGAAGCCAAAGTCATCGAAGCCGCATGGGGACTGGCCAACCGGAGCCTGGGCCTGGCGCTGCGCGAAGGCAACCTGGCCGACGATCTGCCGGCCCTGGTCTCCGCGCATACCCGCGTCTTTATCCCCGAAGTACGCCGCAAGATGGAACGTTCCCTGCTGGCCGAGAAAACCGCCCTGTTCGACACCCATCCCAGCCTCGCCGATCGTGTGCGCCGCGCCCGGCGCTCTTCGGTGCGCGGCATGTTCCATGCCGGAGGCCCGGCGCATTCCCTGTTCAGCGACTTCGCTTCCCTTTCGCGGAAGGGAACCCTTTCCTTCTATCGACGCGATCTGGGCGACGACTTCAACGCTTCCCGGATGATCGCCACCGGGGATCTGGTTACCGGCCAAAGCGAAATCCAGGTAGGCGAATCCGCGGTCTCCGGCTATTTCCTGGGTCTGCTCAACAATCTGCGCCCGCTGTGGCTTGCGGCTTCCGACCTGGGGCAAGGCTTCGAGGACGGTACCACGCCCGCCTTCCACGATCCCTTGGCCCCCGAAGAGGCCGGCCGCCTGCGCGCCCGCTTGGAAGCCGCCCGCGCCCATCTGGAAGCGGAATACGGTAAGGCCTGCGAACTATCCCGTGCCTATGCCGCGTCGGATGCGCGCATGCTGGACGCGGTCCAGGCGCTGGCCCTGATGCGGGCCAATTTCTGGATCGAACCGGGGGATTTCCAATTACGCAAGGGCGGGGCGGCCCAGGCCGGGCTCGCCTTCCGCGATGCCGAAAACGACCAGCGCCGGCTGGCCGTGGGGCTCGCCGGCTTCGAGGAAGCCATGCGCCAGCGACTGGCCGCTGCGCTGCGGCTGCTGGCCGATCCGGCCGTGCGTGAAAAGCTACTGGATGCGCGCTCCAGCTCGATGGAGGTAACGCGCCTGTTACCGGTAATCGGAGCCCTGGGCCGTATCCAACCCAGGTTGGAATCCCTGCGCCGTTCCTTCCACGGGATGGGCATTTTGCTGGAGAACCTGGAAGGCAATGAAAGCGCTCCCGAAGTCGATGCGCAACTTCGCACCCAAGCCCTGGCCATCCGTTTGGAGCTGGAAGCCGTCGGCCACGCCTTGGCCGGATTGGAATACCCTTTCGGCGCTCAGGTAACCGCGCCCAGTCTGGCGGATTACGCCCTGGATGCCTTGCCTGCCGAACACGACTTCGGCGGCCATTACGCCGCCGCCGAAGAGGCCTTGGGCCGCTGCTACGCTTTGTACTTCCGGATTTTCGGCCGCCTGGCATTGGCCGCGGGCCGCGTCGAAGGCGTGCTGGGATTCGGCCCGTTGCGGGTCGACGAGTAGCCTGGGGCTACTTCCAGGATCCTTTTCTCAGCATAATCCCCACCAACAGCCAGAACCCCACGAAGGCCGCGCTCAGGAAGCCCACTACGCCGATCACCGGGATGCCGTACCATTTGGGAGGGATGCCCGAAAGCACGACCAGGGACGAGCCGATGATGAGCGAGGCCAGCACAAGGGCGAAGACCAGGCGCGTCATCATACGCTCATGGGTTTTCAGGATCGGTTCCAGCCCTTGGTGCTGGAACTCGATACGCAGCTTGCCGCGCTTGATGAGCCCCAGAATGTCCCGGGCCTGGGCCGGGAATTCCTTAAGCATGGGCGTCAGGTCCAGGGCGCCGTAATACATGTCGCGCGCCAGCCTATCCGGCCGCATGCGTTCTTTCATGGCTTTCTTCGCGAAGGGTTTGATGCTCTCGACCATGTCGAATGCGGGATCAAGACGCCGGGCCACGCCCTCCAAGGTCACGATGGATTTCAGCATCAGGTAGAAACCCGGCGGCATGCGCAAGCGATTTCGGACGATGAGTCGTATCAGGCGGTTGAGGAATTCGCCGATGCGGAAATCCTTTAAGGCCACGAAGGAATACGCCTCCAGCAATTCGCCCACTTGGAATTCCAGGTCTTCCACGATATCGGAAGGCTGGTATGCCAGTTGCAGCAGAGTCTTGGCGATGCGTCCCGCATCCTGGGATGCCACGCCTACCAGAATATCCAGTAGCCGTTCGCGGTGGGTGGGGGAGAGGGAGCCCACCATGCCGTAATCCAGAAAGCATACGGTGCGATCGGGAAGGATAAGGATGTTCCCCGGATGGGGATCGGCGTGGAAGAAGCCCTGGTTGAAAACCTGGTGCAAGAGCACGTTGGAAAGATCACCCGCGATGCGACCGGGCTCGTGGCCCGCGTGGCGGAGTCCTTCGAGATTGGTGACCTTCAGGCCGTCGATGAATTCCGTGGTCAGCACGCGCCGACCGGTGCGTTCCCGGTAAACCTTGGGAACGTAGAAGATGGCCAGATCGGCGGAGGCCTGCGCGAAACGCTCCATCTGCGAGGCCTCAAGGGAGAAGTCCAATTCCTTGAGCATGGTGCGTTCGAACTCTTCGCAGATGGCGACGGGATTGAGCACGTCCATCCCCTGCACGTATTTCTCCAGCAGGAAGGCGATATGGAACATGATTTCCAGATCCACCTTCATGGTTTCTTCGATGCCGGGCCGCTGCACCTTTACGGCCACCTTCTCGCCGGTCGGCAATTCCGCCTTATAGACCTGGGCCATGGAAGCCGATGCGATAGGCAATTCGCCGAAGCTGGTGAACAAGGTTTCCACCGGCGCTCCGAATTGCGCGGCGACCACCTCGCGGGCTTCCGCGCTCGGAAAGGGCGGAACCGAGTCCTGCAGCTTTTCCAGCGCCAGCGCCCAATCCGGGGCCAGCAGATCGGGACGATTGCCCATCATCTGCCCGAGCTTGGTGAAGGTAGGGCCGAGTTCTTCCAGGGCGGTGCGGAAGCGTTCCGGGCGGGTGAGATGGGCCGCGGCCACGCGCGGCGGCAGGCGGAAATACTTGCTGCCCATATCCAGGTACTTGTCCAGGTGCAGCTTATCGGAAAGATCGCCGAAGCCGTGCTTTACGAATACGGAGAGGATTTCACGGAAGCGGTTGGCGTTCCTTACGGTGCGCGACAGCCTTCGGATATTGCGGATCACGGAGGCGCCGCCGTTCAGCCGGCGGTCCGGGATTCCAGCGCCTTGATGCGCGACTCGAGCGCGTTGAGATCGCTCTTGCGCGCGAGATCCAGCTTTTCCATCGCGGCCGAGACCGCGGCATTGACCGTGCGATCGAACGAGGCTTTGGCGTCCTCGGATTTCTTCAGCATCTCGTCGATGAATTTCTTGCCGTCGGCCTCGCTAAGCTTGGCCTCTTCGGCCAGCTTCTTCGCCATCTCCTCGATCTTGTCGCGCGTCAGGAAGGCCATTCCCACGCCCGCGTAAAGGGTCTTCTTCAGGGTATCGAACAGCATGGAAACCTCCGGGGGTTGCGCCCCTCAAGGTAATCTACACGTTGGAAGGGGCAAGGAGGAGGGAAGAAGGGGAAATCCCCGCCTATCCGCCCATATTCCGGATCATGGCGTGCAAGGCGGGATGCGGCTCGATGAGGATGCGGTCCTGCTTGGCCGATGCCAGGCATTCCGCGTCCAGCAGGCCCTGGGAATGCATGTAAGCGAGCACGGGCTGGTCGTCGCGCCGGCGTCCCGAGAACAGGGTATTGCGCACCCGCAGCAGCACCGACTCGGCGAACTTGGGTATGGGCAGTCCCGCCATTCCGGGGCGGCCACGTAGTTCGTCGGTACCTTCGCCGGCGATACGGAGATCGGCGAATTGTAGATCCTGACTGCTCGGCAGGCCCATGGGAAGCTTAAGCTCGAAACCCTTGGGAAGGGGGATGTTGCGTTCGAAGACTATGGGCCTGAGGGCGGGATTGCAGCGCATCAGTACCGCGGTGGAATAGCCGGAGAGGATGCGCAGTTGCCGCGGGGTCCATTCATGCTCCAGCTTCAAAGTCTTCCAAGCGGGATTCGCGGAGTGGGGCTTGTGCAATCCCGGAAACAACCTTTCCGATTGCAGCCCGAGGCTGGATGCCGCCAGGAACATGGCGTAGTAATTGCGCGACACCGCGCCGAACCCGCCCGCCTGGTAGCTGCGGATGATCTCGCCGGCGTCATGCGTGCCGGTTTCCTTCACCGCGTCCCGCATCTGCCCCGGACCGTTGTTATACGACATGATGGCCAGCGGCCACGAACCAAGATGGCTGCGGCACAGCTTGAGGTAGCGGGCCGCCGCATAGGTCGAGGCGGCCGGATCGAAACGCTGATCGATGCGCTCATCGATGATCAAGAAGCGGCTACCCGACGATTTCAGGAATTGCCACAGGCCCGCGGCCCCGGCCGGTGAGACCGCGGCGGGATTGAAACGGGATTCCACATGGGCCAGGTATTTGAGCCGCGTGGGCACGCCTTCGGCCGCGAAGACCGAATCCATCAGGGTCTGGTAGCCGAGCGATGCTTCCAAGGAGGCGCGGAAGGTTTTGCGCATTCCGCGGCGACCGGTCAGGCGTTCCGCGGTAACGGCGATTTCCGATGCGGACCATGAGGCGGGAAGCATACGACGAAGGGCTTTCAGATCTTCCGGCCAATCCGTTTCGGGAGTAACCGCCAGGTTCTGCAGGCGCACTTTCATCAGATCGCGGGCCCGCACCAGGCTATCCTCGGCGGATTTGGCGGTAAGGTTGTGAAGGGGGACTCTGCCCAGTACCGCCTCGGGAGCCTCGGGATCGAACAGCAATCCTTCGTTCTCGTCCATGCGGTAATACAGCTCGATCATGATGCAGGCTTGATCGAGGATATGCTTATCGGCCGTAAAGGCCTTATCGGTAATGATGAGCGCGCGATTGGCCTCAAGCGGCCCCGCGTAGAGCGGCATCGCAAAGCCGGCCCAGCCTGCAAGGCAGGCTGCCGCTACGGTTGTGTGCGCCCTGGAACCCATCTCATCCCCTGTTTTCGCAGGACGGAGCCGCGTCCACTGAGGACGGCCGCTTCCCAATAAAAACAAATGTTCCCGAGGTTTCAACATGTTTATTCTTGACGCGTTTCCGCCCGATTTGGACGGCTTCCTGAGGGATAAGGTAATCCCCTGCGCGGGGAATGGTCGATGTTTCTTCCCCCGATCCGATGGTGTTTGCGGTATTGCGGCCACGATATGCGAGGTGTTTGGGCAAGGCGCGGAGTTGCGGTTTTTTGCCGGCTCGTCGCGCTTGCGTCATTTCAATGCGAGGCGACATGCATGCCTCCTCCCATATAGGCGCCGTCTCCGCCTATGAAAGCCCAAGCCTCCGGCTCCGCGCCGCGAAAACGCACCCGCGCCCATCCCTGCCGCAGCGGGCCGGCCTCGGTGAAGGTCGCTTCGGTAATGGCTCCGGTTTCGAGATCGATGAGTCCACCGCCGCCCCGTAACCGGTATGTTACTATGGAGCCATCCTGCCCGGCGGCGACTTCCACATCGGCCGGAAAGGCCCGGACCACCCGTCCGGTCCGGTCAATGAGCGCGCTGCCGCCTTGCGCCAAGCGCACCAGCGCCCGCCCGTCCCGGAAAGGCCCTGCCGCCGTGAATCCGGGCGCGATTACGGGCCGGCCTCCGCGGTCCACGTATCCGTAGCTCCCGGTAAAGCGCGTCCCCCGCCATTCGCCGCGGCCTACCGCAGCCAGGCCCTCGTGGAAATCCGCCGCCGCATCATACAGGGTATCGATGGCGTATCCTCCCGTGCTGTCGATGAACCCCGCCCGCCAGGGGCGCTCGGTCTCCATCTGCACCCGCGCCAGGCCTTCGGAAAAACCGGAGGGGGCTTCGGTGAATAGGGGAGGGATGGCGAGTGATCCCTTGCGATCGATGAAGCCCCAGGCATAATCCTCTCCCGTGCCGAAGCGGACAGCGGCCAGGCCACCGGAGAAATCACGGATGTCGCTGAAGTGTGAGCGCCCGATGGGAACTCCCGCCGAATCGATGAAGTAATAGCCGGAATCCCCGGATACCGCCGCCCGTCCCTCGTGGAATCCGCCCGCCCAGGCGAAAGCAGGCGCGATGGCGATACCACCGGTAACATCCACGTAACCCCAGCGCCCGTCGATGAGGACGGGAGCGAGACCCCCGGAGAACCCGGCGGCGCCTTGGAAGCTCGGCGCGATGCGCATTTCACCGGAGGAATCGAGATACCCGTACTTCCCGCCGATCTCGACCGCGGCCAAGGCTTCGGAAAAATCCCCGACCCAGGCGAAGCGTAGGGAGGGTAGCGGGGTTCGCTCCGGGGCCTGGGCCATGGCGTAAGCAAAGCTTGTGCTTGGGACAGCGCGCTTGGCGCGCGTAAATTCAGGGAAACGGAACGGGAGTATGAGTACGGCCAGCAAGGCGGCCGCAATCGGGTAATCGGTGGTTTTGGGAGCGCCCAAAACTAAGACCTGAGCCTTTGCATTCGCGACCATGATAAGACATTCACTATGGCGCATTCCAGCGATTATTGGGGTTACGCGGGGGTCCTATCCGAAAGTCCTGAAACCTCCGCTTCTTTGTTTTCGAGTCCTTTTCCAACAAGCAGGGGGATGCGGGACGATCCGCCCCAGGTAGCGTCCGCGATTTCCGGCGATTCCGCTGCGACGAAGCGGAGCATATCCTACATTCCGTAAAGATTCGCGCGGTTTCCGCGCGGTGGGCATACCCGGCCCGGCCGGGTTGATGCCATTTGCCGGAGCGCGGCTTTGCTCCGGCCCCGGCGCAGGACGGAACCATTCGCCGGCTGCTCTAACTAAAACGTTTCACATCAACCGGCCCTTATTTTCCGGCCGGTCGGTGCCACAATCCCACTCGGGGGACCTATGGCATTTCAACACGTCATTTCTTTCACTGCAGTCACCTTCGCGATTTCGCTTTCCTTGGGAGCGGACGCTAAAGGCGCTTCCGCCGCCGCGGACGCGAAAGATGCCTGTAAACAAGGCCGCTCCCAATATGCCGCCGGCGACGTGGTCAAATCCATCAAGACGCTCTCCCATTGCGTAGAGCACGAGCCCCGCAATCGCGAGGCCTGGACCGCCCTGGCCAATGCCAATCTCGAATCCGGTAAATTCGCAGCTGCCGCCGACGCTTTCGCCAAGGCGGAAGGCATCAAGACCGGGGACGATGCATTTCTTACCGCCTACCTCTCGGCCCTGGAAGGCGCCGGTCGCAGCGAAGAACAGATTCCTATCCTGCGTATCCTGGCGAGCCGCAAGTCTTCCGACCGCAAGGACTCCGAGCGTCTGCTGGCCGCGGTGGAGGCCTCCGGTCCCGATCGCCATCCCGACGAATACCTGTTCGCCCTGCAATCCCTCAGCGAAGGGCCCAAAGCGGATCGCTACCAGGTCGAAAAGCTGGCCGCCGCCTACCTCAAACGCGGCCAATTGGAAAAAGCCGAAGCCGAATACCGCGGCCTTCTGGTCAAGAGCCCCGAGTCCGGCGAAGATTGGGCCGGCCTCGGCGCGGCCCTGGCCCCCGCCGATCCCCAGGCCGCCGCGGAATGCTACCGCAAGGCCGCCTTATACTCGAGCCAAGCCGCGCAACGCGAAGGCTACGTAACCGAGCAGCAACGTCTCGCCAAGGTTACCCCGGCCCCGGCCAAGGCCAAGCCCCCGGAAGATCCCAAGGATGCCGCGCTGGCGGTCGCCGCCGCGCCTTCGGCTCCCGCGGCCCCGGTGGTCAAGGAAGTCCCCAAGCCCGCCGCCCCGGTGGCTGTCACGACCACCCCCATAGCAGCCCCTGCAGCCGCCCCCAGCAAGGCTGATCCGGAGAAGGAACGTCTGGCCAAGGAGAAAGCCGCCCGCGACGCGGAAATCGCCCGCAAGGCTGCAGAAGCCGAAAAGGA
>JAHFCH010000295.1 GCA_023249635.1 Fibrobacterota bacterium | reverse complement strand
GCGTTCTTGTCGCGCACGGGGCCTTCCCAGAGGAAAGGCTTGGTGACGACCGCGACGGTCAGGATGCCCATTTCGCGCGCAATCTCCGCGACCACGGGGGCCGCGCCGGTGCCGGTGCCGCCGCCCATGCCGGCGGCGATGAACACCATGTCGGCGCCTTCGAGCTGGGCCCGTACGCGCTCGCGATCTTCCTGCATGGACATGTTGCCCACGGTGGGGTTGGCGCCCGCGCCCAGGCCGCCGGTCAGCTTGGTGCCGATCTGCAGCTTGACGTCGGCGCGATTGTGTTCCAAAGCCATCGCGTCGGTGTTGACCGCGATGAACTCGACGCCCTGGAGGCCTGAGGCAACCATGCGGTTGATGGCGTTGCCGCCGGCACCGCCGACTCCCACCACTTTCAGCTTGGCGACCGTCTTCACGTTGTCGTCGAATGAAAATATCATCTGTTGCTCCTTACCCTTAAAGGGTTGTCAATCCCAAGAGATCCTAAACGTACTGCTTGACCCAGTCGGTCATCTTGCGCACGATTTCCTTGAAACGGTCGCCGCCCTGCGCGGTTCCCTGCTCATCCCGATTCTGGCTCGAACGCATCACGCCGTATTGGACAAGTCCCACGCCGGTGGCATGCACCGGAGTGGCGACCGAATCCACCAGCCCGCCGAAACCCTTGGGGATGCCCAGCTTCACCGGCATCCCGAAAACCTGCTCGGCCAGTTCCACGGCGCCATGCATCAAGGCGCCTCCGCCGGTCAGGACCACACCCGCCCCGAGCATGTCGAGGTAGTGGTTCTTCTGCAGCTCGCGCATGATGAGCGTGAATATCTCGCGCATGCGGGGCTCAATGATGGATGCCAGCACCGCGCGGCTCACTTCGCGCTGCTCGCGGCCGCCCACTCCGGGGACGGCGATGTATTCCGAATTCTCGAGACCCGAGCGCAGGCAGGTGCCGTGGTTGCGCTTGATCTCTTCGGCGCGCTCCAAGGGGGTGCGGATGCCGATGGCCAAATCATTGGTGACGTTCTTGCCGCCCAGGCCGATGCTGGCCGTATGGCGCACGCTGTCTTCGATGAAGACGATGAGGTCGGTGGTGCCGCCGCCCATGTCGATCACGGCGGCGCCGAGCTCGCGCTCGTCGTCTTCCAGCACGCTGTACGAAGAGGCAAGGGGCTCAAGCACGATGTCGGCGACCTTGAGGCCGGCCTTCTCCACGCTCTTATAGATGTTCTGCGCCGAGGTGATGGCGCCGGTCACGATATGCACGTCGCCTTCCAGGCGCACGCCGCTCATGCCCACGGGATCCTTGATGCCCGGCTGATCGTCGACGATGAACTCCTGGGGGATCACGTGCAGCATCTCGCGATCCATGGGGATGGCGACCGCGCGCGCGGCTTCGATCACGCGCGCCACGTCCTGGCGGGTGATCTCGTTATCGGTGCGCGAGACGGCGATGACGCCGCGGCTGTTGATGGAGCGGATGTGGTCGCCCGCGATGCCGACGAACACGGACTCGACATCCACGCCCGCCATCAGCTCGGCTTCTTCCACCGCGCGATGGATGCTCTTGACGGTCTTTTCGATGTTGACCACCACGCCTTTACGCAGGCCTTCGCTGGGGCTGGTGCCCACGCCTACGATTTTCAATTGGCCGTTGGCATCCACCTCGCCGATGATCACGCCGATCTTTGTGGTGCCGATGTCCAATCCGACTATTGGGTTCGCCATGGGGATCTCCTTCAATTATAGTAATTCTTCCGTCACGGTTTCCGCAACGATAATTTTATCGATCGTCCCGCGGGCCCGATGGGACGCTTCTCCGCGGGAGGGGGTAACATCCGTTTGACCCCCCTCGCCGAGGCCGCCAATCAAGGTCGGGAACATACCCTCAATGCACATAAGCGAATCCTTCCACGCGCAGATCGACCGTGCGGCCGGGCTCGAGGGAGGCCGCCTGCTGCTGTTGCAGGGCCTGCAGGAATTCCAGTGATATCAATGACTTATTGGATCCCTGAGTAGCGGATTTCCCGGCCGGCGCGAAGCGATCGAGCGCGATCAGCACCTTGAGGCGCCGGTCGCGGAGGATGATCTCCACCCCATCGGGCGCATGGAAGGCGAGCTGCGAGAAGTTCGCGTAAAGGGAAGGATAGTCCTTGCGGGCCCCGTCCAGAAAGGCCCCCAGGGCCGCGCGGGCATTGCTGTCCAATGCGTTGAAGCCGTCGACCACGGGCAAATCGGAGCGGCCCCAATCGAGCCCGGCGATACGCGCGCCATCGGGCGCGAGGCCGTACCAACCACGGGCGAAACCCATGGCCACCGGCTCCGATTCGCGTATCCTTATCTCTATACGCGACGGGTACATACGCTTTACCTCGACCTCGCCCACGCCGGGCAGATCGCGCAGCGCCGACTCCACCAGACCGGTCCTGATCATCGGCAGCTTGGAACCCAGTTCCAGCCCGGCCTTCTCCAGGATGGCCGATTTGGCCACGAGATTATTCCCGACCACATCGATCTCGCGCAGGGCCAGCAGGTCATGGGTCTGGTAGGCGTGCCAGCCCGCCCAGCCCGCGCCGGTAAGGGCCGCCGTAACCAATAGGGCCGCCGTGGCTACGCGGAACACGGAGAAGGCGCGACGAATCGTTCCGGATCGTTTGGCGCGGACGCGGGCGCGGCTGGCCTGCTCGCTCTTCTGGCCATTGACGCCCTTGCGTACCGAGGTAGGCGGGACGTTACGGAGCACGTTGGCTTCCTTGCGCGGGGCGCGGGATACGCGGCCCTTGGGCGCCGGGGTACCGGGTCGGGCGCGCATCATGCCACCGCCTCCATGATATCGGCGCAACGGGCGCTGATATCGCCTGCGCCCATGGTCATGACGAGATCCCCGGCCTTGGCAATGGCTGCCACGCGGGCAGGGAGAGTCCCGATTTCCTCGACATAATGGACCTTATCGGCCGGTAAGGCGCCGGCGCGGGCGTCCGCCGCGATCAAATCCCCTTCCACGCCGGGAATGGGCTGCTCGCGGGAGGGGTACACGCGGGTTACGATCAATTCATCGCATCCCCGGAAAGCCATCGCGAACTCGCGATGGAGCAGGCGGGTGCGGGAATACAGGTGGGGCTGGAACACGGCGATGAGCCGGCCAGGGCCGGAGATGAGACCGCGGGCGGCCTGCAGGGCGGCGGCCACTTCGGTGGGATGATGCGCGTAGTCGTCATAGAAGGCGATGCCGGATTTGACGCCGCGGGGTTCCAGACGGCGCTTCACGCCGGGATACGCGCCCAGGCCTTTCTGCACATCGGAGAAGGAAACGCCTTCTTCCAACGAGAGAGTCGCGGCCCCTAAGGCATTGTAAACGTTATGGATACCCGGCACCTGCAAAGAGATTTCCCCAAGGCGTTTTCCCCGCTGTTCCAGGGCGAAGGCCATGCCCTGCCCATGGCTTTTCACTTCCAAGGCGCGGTAGTCCGAGCCCGCTTCCAAACCGTAGGTCACGATACGCCGCGTCAGGCGCGGGAGCACCGCGCGCACGCCCTCGTCGTCGCGGTTGGCCGCGACCAGGCCATAGAAAGGCATGCCCTCGGCGAACTCCTTGAAGGCGTCACGGATGGCGTCCAGGCTGCCGTAGGTATCCAGATGATCCGAATCGATATTCCCGATCAGGGCCGCGGCCGGGCGGAGCGAAAGGAAGGAACGATCGAATTCGTCCGCCTCCACGATTACGGCGTCGCCCTTGCCCGCCAAGGCGGAAAGATTCTCGCCGCGCGCGGTACCGCCGGCCAAAAGGGTGGGCTGCCTGCCCGCTTGCAACCAGATACGGCCCAGCATG
The DNA here is from genome assembly GCA_023249635.1 of Fibrobacterota bacterium. Classification (GTDB taxonomy): domain Bacteria; phylum Fibrobacterota; class Fibrobacteria; order UBA11236; family UBA11236; genus Chersky-265. Next base: position 1,853 of record JAHFCH010000295.1, on the reverse strand, counting down.
GTGGTGGTGGTGGTCTTGCCATGGGTGCCCGAAACCGCCAGGGTGTATTTGCCGCGCAGGGCTTCGCCCAGCATCTCGGCGCGCTTGACGCAGGGGATGCCGCGCCGCAGCGCTTCCACCAGTTCCGGATTGGAAGCGGGTACCGCCGAGGAATAGACCACCGCGTCGGCTTCCTGCAGGTTCCCGGCCGCGTGACCCGCCGTTACGCGCATGCCCAGTCCGCGTAGGCGATCCAGGGCCTCGCCCGCCTGGCCATCGGATCCGGATATCGCGAAGCCCCATGCCGAAAGCACTTCGGCCAGGACGCTCATACCCGCCCCGCCGATGCCGATGAAGTGCAGGTTCTTGAAGCGCGGGGACGGCTTCACGCGGCCACCTTTCCGCGTAGGCCCACGCGGCCGCCGACCTTCGCCTTGGCGGCTCCGGCCAGCATCTGCCATTTCTGCGGATTGTTCCGCCACGATTCCGGGATCGAATCCAGGCTGTGCCCGGATATGTTGAGCAGGACGCCCATGGCGAAAAGACTGGCCACCAGCGAAGTGCCACCGTAGGAAACGAATGGTAAGGTCTGCCCCGTGGTGGGGAAGAATTTCGCGCAGACGCCGACATGCATGAACACGTTGACGGATAAGGAGATGGTCACGCCCAGCGCAACCAGACTGCCAAAGCGATCGGGGCAATGGTAGGAGATGCGCAGACCGCGCCAGATGACCAGCGCGAACAGGGCCAGGCAGAGTAAAGTGCCCACCAGCCCCAATTCCTCGCCGAGGATGGAGAAGATGGTATCGGTGAAGGGCATGGGGAGATACCCCAGCTTCTGGGTGCTGGTGCCCAGGCCGGTGCCGAACACGCCGCCGTTGCCCAGGCTGATCAGGGCTTGCAGGCTTTGGTAGGAGCTGGCCAGGTTGTTCTCGGGGTGCAGGAAGGCCATGACGCGTTTGAGGCGGTAGGGGCTGCTGATCATGAGCGCGCCCAGGGCGGGGATGGCGACCAGTGCCAGGCTCACCATATGCGCCACGCGGCATCCCCCGGCGAAGACCATGGCCACGGAGATGGCAAGCACGGTGGCGGCGGTAGAGTAATTCGGCTGCTTGAGGATGAGCAGAAAGACCACGAAGGAGAACGCCAGTGAGGCGAAGAACCCCTTCCCCAGCTTGTGCATCACCTCGGCCTTGTCCGTAAGCAGCTTGGCCAGGAAAAAGACCATGGCGACCTTGGCCAGTTCCGAAGGCTGTAAACCGAAGCTGGCGAAGCTGATCCAACGGCGGGCGCCGTGGGCCGAGACGCCCATGACGACCACGAAGAGCAAGAGTCCGGCGGCCAGGTACATGATGGGCCGGGCCATCCCCTCCCAGGTCTTGTAAGGCACGGAAATGCCGATCAGGAAGGCGGTGAAGCCGATGATGACTTTCTTGATGTGGTTGAAGAGGTAGAACGAGTCCGGCAACCCGCGCGATTGCGCAAAGGCGGCGGACGAACTGTAAATGATCACGATGCCGAAACCCACCAGGGCCAGGACGCCGAGGAGCAGGAATATGTCGATGCGGAGGCGCTTCACGGGCGGACCTCGGAGGTCGGGATGCCTACGATTTTGAAGCGGAGGGTCTTGAAACGGTAGAGCTCAGAGCAGCATACCGTTTGGCGTCGGGCGTCGGGCGTCGGGCGTGAAGAAAGGAATAGGCTTGCGATAAATCGCATACCGGAAAAACCAAGCGCCCTATTGGGCCTTTGGTTTTTCTTACGCCCGACGCCCCACGCCCGACGCCCGACGATATGCCCACTCAATCGCTCCACAATTTCTCCCATGCAAACCATTGATTCAACAACTCTTACCTGAGACTTCCTCAGGTCCT
>JAHFCH010000294.1 GCA_023249635.1 Fibrobacterota bacterium | reverse complement strand
GTGGCCGAATTGCACACCGCCCATGGGGACCTGGACAAGGCCGTAATACCCATGCGACGGGTGATGCAGATGCCCACCCACGAAGGCGCCTTGCTGGCATTGGCCGTTAAGGTGTTCCTGGGCACGGGCAATTACGCCGAGGCCCTGAACTACGCGAACCAATCCCTGGCCGCAAACCCGGACGACATGGCCCTGCGCGTGCAGGCGGTAGAGGCCCAGTACCGTATGGGCCAAGTGGAGAAGGCCATGAAGGTGGCCGAAGAAGCGCTCAAAAAGCATCCCGCCGATTTGGCCATGCTCACCGAGCTGGGCACCATGGAAGTGGAAATGGGACCGGGACGCCCCAACTACGGAAAGTCGTTGGCCGAAGCCCTCAAACTCGATGCCGACTACGCTCCCGCGCTATACCAGAACGGCCGCCGGGCGGCCCTGGAAGGGGACTACAAGGAAGCCGAGGCGGCTTTCGCCAAGGTAGTGAAGCTGGATGCGGCCAACGCCAAAGCTTTCGGGCAACTGGGCATGGCCCAATACCATCTCGGGAAAGAGCACGAGGCGGAGAAATCCTTCCGGGCCGAGTTGGCCATGAATCCGGCCGATTACAATACCTGGTATAACCTGGGCGAACTGCAGCTTTCCCACGCCGCGGAGGAAACCCAGGCCGAAACCATCCAGTCCCTGCGCGCCGAAGCCATGGAGTGCTACCTCAAAGCCCTGGAATTGAACGGCGAACACGCCCAGGCCCATTACCGGGTCGGGGTGCTGCTCAATGGCAATGCCCAGTATAAAGAAGCCATCCGGCATCTGGAGGCCGCCCTGAAGCTGGATGCCCGGCATGTGCCGACCCTGGTGCAGATTTCCCTGGCTTACGAAAACCTCAAACAAACGGATCGCGCCCGGGCCTACCTGAACAAGGCCTTGGAGCTGGACCCCTTGAATAAGCTGGTCCTCTTCAAGCTCAGGCAACTTTCGTAACGGTCGCTAGTCGCTAGGAACATAGGGTTTACGGGGTGCCGGGACTCTTTACAAGCCAAAGCGGCCTTCCGGTAATCCCGGCAAAAAAGGTTGACGCGGTCTTGCTTGCCCTTACCTAAAGTGTTATTATACCTACTGTTACGGACCACAGGAGCCCTATGGGGAACGTCACCAAGAAAGATATCGTGGATGAGATCGCGGCCCGCACCGGGCTGACGCAGGTGGATACCAAGATCATCGTCGAATGTTTCTTGGATGCCATCGCGAAGTCCCTGGTGCAAGGCAAGAACATCGAGATCCGCGGATTCGGCAGGTTCAAAGTGAAGGAGAAGAAGGCCCGCACGGCCCGCAATCCCCGCACCGGCGAGATGGTCCACATCGATGCAGGCCTTAAGCCCATCTTCGAGGCCAGCAAAGAGTTGAAGAACGTACTCAACTCCGACGGCACCGAAGAAAAGAAAGAAGACTAGCTCCCAGCTGGCCCAGCGCTTACCCGGCGGCGCGGATGTCCGGGTTTCACTTACTAGATTGAAAAAATGAATCGTCCCCACGCGCCGGAAACCGTCAACCGGGCTGCCCGACACCATTACCTTGTTCTGGATACCTTCGAATGCGGGGTGATGCTCAAGGGGACCGAGGTGAAATCGGTGCGGGCCGGGAAATTGGAACTGGCCGAGGCCTTTGTCGTCGTTCGCAAAGGCGAAATCTGGCTGGTCAACGCCTACATCAACGAGTATTCCCAGGGCAATGTGTGGAACCACCTTCCGCGCCGCGAGCGCAAGCTGTTGGCCCATAAACCCGAGATCACCAAAATGGAGGATGCCACTAATCTCAAGGGATTTACCCTGATTCCGCTAAAGGCCTACTTCAAGGGCAGCGTACTGAAACTGGAAGTCGGCATCTGCAAGGGCAAAGAGGCGCGGGACAAGCGCGCCGACAAGTTCAAGCAGGAAGCCAAGCGCGAAATCGATCGGGCCCTCAAGGAGAGGAACCGGTTATGATGCGCATCCTGGCCCTGGGCCTGCTGTTAGCCGGTGCGGCTCCGGCCTCGGCGGGCGTGGCCCTGGCCGGGGGTAACTTTCCGGATACCTCGTTCGAGGGCGTCCGTTACGTTTCCTCGCAATTCCTGGAAGGCCTGTTCGGCCGCGAAGGCGCCTGGGTTCCCGATCGGCAAAAATTCGTGATCCCGGATTCCACCGGCCGCAAATGGTATTTCACCCTCGATAACCCCTTCATGAACGTCGGGGATGAGGTCGGCAACCTGGTGTATCCGGTGCGGCGCGGACCGGAATTCCTCTACCTACCTCTGCCTCCACTGCTGCGCGTATTGGGGCAACATGGCTGGAAGATTTCGGCTCCGGAACTTGCGTCGGCCGAAACCGCCCCGCCCAAGCCCTCCCCCGCTCCCAAGCCCGCAGTGAAGCCGATCGCCCTTCCGGGCGGTTCCAACATCCTGGACGTAGGCGCCGAGGATCGCGAGAACGGCACCCTGGTCTCGGTACGCGTTGCCGGACCCATGGAATGGGAAAGCCTATGGGTGCCTCCCCATTATATCCTGCGCTTCCAAGGCGGCCAGTTGGGGCCGCAATACCCGCTCAAGGCCCAGGGCGTTGGCCTGGTCAAATCCATCTTCACCGTCCAGGAAAAGGAATTGGTGCAGGTGACCTTGAATATCCCCAAGGCCATCGACACCGTGGAGGTGGCGTATTCGGGGGAAAGCCAAGCCTACCAGGTTACCGTGCGGAAGAAAAGCGCGCGCCGGGAAAAGGAAGATACCCAGGCCGCCGCCGCCGAGGCCGGCGACCGGAAAGCCCCGCCCAAAGGAACCACCATCATCATCGATCCGGGCCATGGGGGCAAGGATCAAGGCGCCATGGTGTCCGGAGTGAATGAAGCCCAGGTGACCCTGGCGGTGGCCAAGGAACTGAAAACCGCCTTGGCCAAGCTGGGCTACAAGGCCCTGATGACGCGGGAAGACGATACTTTCATCAGCCTTCCCGAGCGCCCGAAATTCGCTTCGGATCAAGGCGGCGATCTCTTCGTCAGCCTGCATTGCAACAGCATCGGCGGCGCACCCAAGCACAAGCAACAGGTCACGGGATTCACGGCCTACATCCTGCGGGAAGGCGAGAGCGAAGAAGACAAGGCGCTGGCCCGGCGCGAGAATGAGGCCATCGGGGCCGAAGGCGGAAAGAGCAAAGGGGAAATCCCGCCGGTGGAATGGATCCTGCTCGAGCACCAGCTCAACCTGTATTCCAAGGAAAGCCAGGACTTCGCCGAGAACATCATCAAGGAATTCAACGGCGCCTCCATCGCCAAGTACGGGACCGGGGCCAGCCAGGCCGGCTTCTACGTGCTGGTGGGCGCGTACATGCCCGCCGTGCTTTTCGAAATGGGATTCCTCACCAACGACCAGGATCGGCGCATCCTATCCTCGGAGAAGGGCCAACGCCAGATAGCCGACCACCTCGCCAAATCCATCGATAAGTACCGGAAGGCCCAGGGAAACGGCGGCCCCGGGAACGGCGTCAAAGAGGGCAAGGCCAAGTCCAAGGGTAAGGATTAGTTTTATCTTTATAGGCCTCAATTCCACAGGGAGTCACGCACATGTCCGGCCATAGCAAATGGGCGACCACCAAGCGTAAGAAAGCCAGGATCGACGGCGCCCGCGCCAAGGTCTTCAACCGCATCATCCGCGAAATGACCGTAGCGGCCCGCCTGGGCGGCTCGGACATCGAAGGCAATCCCCGGCTGCGTTCCGCGGTTGATAAGGCCAAGGGCGCCAACATGCCCGCCAAGAACATCGAGACCGCCATCGCCAAGGGCGCGGGCGAACTCGAAGGCGTGAACTATTCCGAAATCACCTACGAGGGTTATGGCCCCGCCGGCACCGCCATCATGATCGACACCATGACCGACAACAAGGTGCGCACCATCGCCGAAATCCGGCACATCTTCAGTAAGAACGGCGGCAACGTGGGCGCCGAAGGCGCGGTAGCCTGGATGTTCAAATCCAAGGGCGTGATCACGGTGGCCAAAGCCGCCATCGGTGAAGATGCCTTGTTCGAATTGATCACGGACAACGGCGCCGACGACATGGACTCCTCCGGCAGCGAATACGAAGTCAAAGTGGATCCGGCCCATTTTTCCGGATTGGTGGCCGCGTTGGAAAAGAAGGGCATCAAGCCCCTCACCGCGGAAGTCTCCAAGGTAGCCGACAATATGGTCAAGGTGACCGGCGGCGATGCCGAGAAGGTACTGGAATTGCTGGAAGCCCTGGACGAGCAGGACGACGTACAAAGCGTGCATACCAACGCCGAGTTCGATCAAAAGGAGCTGGAGAACCTGTGATCGTCCTGGGGGTCGACCCCGGCACGCAACGCACCGGTTATGCCTTCCTGGAGCTGCGGGGACGCGACAGCGCCCTGGCCCCGGGCCTCCCAGCCGCCAACCTAGGCCGTATCCGCGTCCTCGAGTACGGCGTCATCCGAAATACCACTTCCGATCCCCTGCCCAAGCGCCTGGAAAAGATCCATCGCGAACTCCGTATCCTCATGGATACCTACCGTCCCGCCGCCATGGCCCTGGAAAGCATTTTCTTCGCCAAGTTCCCGCAGTCGGCCTTGATCCTGGGGCATGCGCGCGGCGCCATCATGGTGGCCGCGCAGGGTATGGGCGTGGAGGTTTCCGAATATGCCCCGCGGTTGGTGAAAAAAGCCGTGGTCGGCAGCGGAAGCGCGTCCAAGGAGCGGGTCGCGGCATTGATCCAAACCCACCTGGGCTTGAAAAAGGCGCCGACCCCGGCGGACGCGGCGGACGCGCTGGCGATCGCGTTTTGCCATTTGATACAGGGGAAGAAGGTTTAAGGTCTAAGGTTTAAGGGGGGACCCGCCGGGTGACCACCCCACCTTAAACCTTAAACCTGTTCTTGCTACCTTCCTACCCAATGATCGAGTTCCTCCGCGGCCGCCTGGCCCACCGTCAACCTGCCCGCTTGGTCATCGATGTAGGCGGCGTGGGGATGGGCGTGGACGTCTCCTTGCGGACCGCGGAACGGTATCCGCGCGAAGGCGAGACCGTCGAACTCATCACCTACCTGCATGTGCGCGAAGAGAGCCTGGAGCTGTACGGTTTCCAGGACTTGGTGGAAAAGACCCTGTTCCTCAAGCTGCTCAGCGTCTCCGGTATCGGACCGCGCCTGGCCTTGCGCATCCTCTCCGCCGTGCCGCCCCATCAACTGGCCCACATGATCCTCTCCGGCGATATCCGCGGCCTCACATCCCTCAAAGGCATCGGCAAGAAAACCGCCGAAGTCATGGTGGCATCCTTGCGGACCTCCATGGCCAAGCTGGATTTGCAGCCCCCGCGGGACGGCAAGGCCGTGCCCCTGGAAGCGGGCGAAGAAGCCGCGCGCGACGCGGTGCTCGCCCTGGTTACCCTCGGGGTCAAGGACGCCGCGGCCCAGTCCGCGGTGCAAAAGGCCGTCGAGCGCCTGGGCCCCAAAGCCCAGGCCAGCCAGATCATCGCGCAAGCGTTGCAGGAAGTGTAGGCAGGCATGGCCGAACGCATCATCGCTCCCGAGCAATTCGGCGACGACAATGATCAGGAACTTTCCCTTAGGCCGCAGACATTGTCCGATTTCGTGGGACAGGAGAAGCTCAAGGAAAGCCTGGGCGTATTCCTGCAGGCCGCCCGTGAGCGCGGT
>JAHFCH010000105.1 GCA_023249635.1 Fibrobacterota bacterium | reverse complement strand
CATCAACACCCTGGCCGGGCTCACCGGCAAGGACGGACGCCGCGGTCTCGATCGCGAGAAGGACAAGGAAAAGGACAAGCATACCGATCGCCCTGCGACGGGATTCGCGCCGCCCAACCGCTCGCGCGGCGGGCACAAACGCAAGACCAAGGAGCAAATCGAAGCCGAACTGCTGGAAGCGCGCAACAATGTGACCAAGGTCATGGCGTCCCTCTCCAAGGGACCCAAGGGCAAGGGCAAGAAGGGACGCGACGACGAGCAGGATCAGTCCGGCGAAAAGAGAGTCCTCAACGTGGGCGAATTCGTCACCATCGGCGAGTTGGCCGGGTTGATGAACCTGATGCCCGCGCAGGTGATCGCCAAGTGCATGGAAATGGGCATGATGGTGACCATCAACCAGCGCCTGGATCACGAGACCATCGCCCTCATCGCCGACGAATTCGGATACGAGGCGCATCTGATGGACGAATACGCCACGGATACCTTGCTCGAAGATCAGGCCGCCGACACCGCGGAGAACCTCATCACGCGCGCCCCGATCATCACGGTCATGGGCCACGTCGATCATGGTAAGACCTCGATTTTGGATTACATCAGAAAGACCAACGTGTTCGCGGGCGAAGCCGGCGGCATCACCCAGCATATCGGCGCCTACCAGGTGCAGACTTCGCATGGGCCGGTCTGCTTCCTCGATACTCCCGGTCATGAGGCTTTCTCGGCCATGCGCGCCCGCGGCGCCGACATCACCGACGTGGTGCTGCTGGTAGTCGCTGCCGATAGCATGGTCATGCCCCAGACCAAGGAAGCCATCACCCTGGCGAAGAACGCCAATTGCCAAATCGTGGTGGCCATCAACAAGATCGATTTGCCCAACGCCAACGCGGCCAAGATCAAGGCCCAGCTGGCCGAATCCGGCGTCGCGGTCGAGGAATACGGCGGAAACTACGCCTGCGTGGAAGTCTCCGCGCGCCAAGGCACCGGTATGGACAAGCTGCTGGAAACCCTGGCCCTTGAAGCCGAGGTGCTGGAGCTCAAAGCCAATCCGAACCGTTCCGCCGTGGGCGTGGTCATCGAATCGCGCCTGGACAAGGGCAAGGGCGCCGTGGCCACCATCCTGGTGGAGAACGGAACCCTCAAGGTCGGCGATGTATTCGTGACCGGTACCTTCTCGGGCCGCGTTCGCGCACTGCTCGATGAACGCGGAAAGCCCCGCACGGACGCGGGTCCCTCCACTCCGGTGCAGGTGCTCGGCCTCCAGGGCGCGCCCCAGGCCGGCGACAGCTTCATCGTGGTCGAAGACGAGCGCGAGGCTCGCGAAATCGCGACCCGGCGCCGCGTGGCGGCCAAGGAACGCGAGATGCGCCAGAAGCGGCATATCACGCTGGACCAGCTGTACGACCAAATCAAGTCGGGCGAGTTCCACGAACTCAAGGTCATCATCAAGGCGGACGTGGACGGTTCGGTGGAGGCCATCTCGGCCGCCCTCGAGAAGCTGTCCACGAAGGAAGTGCGCGTGAACGTGATCAGCAAGGGCGTCGGTGCCGTCAAGGATGCCGATATCCATCTGGCCGCGGCCTCCGAAGCGCTTATCATCGCGTTCCACGTATTGCCTTCCGAGGCCGTACGCAACCTTGCCGAAGTCGAAGGCGTGACCATCAACAACTACCGCATCATCTATGAGGTTGTTGATGAAATGAAGCTGGCCATGGAAGGCATGCTCTCGCCCGAAGTGAAGGAAGAGGTCGCAGGCGAAGCCGAGATCCTCAAGATCTTCCGCATCCCCAAGGTCGGCATCATCGCCGGTTGCAAGGTACAGAGCGGTCTGGTGGAACGGGAGCTCAAGGCCCGCGTCTACCGCAACGGCATCGAGGTCGGCGAAGCGAAGGTCACCTCGCTCAAACGCGAGAAGGACGACGCCAAGTCGGTCAAGTCCGGCTTCGAATGCGGCATCGGCCTCGAAGGCATCAAAGACCTGGCGGAAGGCGATATCATCGCGTTCTTCAAGAAGGTCGAGATCGCCCGTAAGCTGACGCCGGCGAACGCCTGAGAATACAGGGAAAGGTTTAAGGTTTAAGGTCTAAGGATTACCAATCCCGCACCTTTACCTTAAACCTTAGACCTTAAACCTTTTTTCAACAGACCCCAGAGAACCCGCCCATGTCCCGTCGCACCGAACGCGTCGCCGCCCTCATCCAACGCGAGATAGGCGATGTCATCCTCAAAGAACTTACCGATGTCCGCATCGGGTTCGTGACCGTTTCCCGCGTGGAAGTCACGACCGATATGGCCTTCGCCAAGGTGCATGTTTCCGTGATGGGGACCGACAAGCAGAAGCGCGATTCCATGGCGGGCCTGACGCATAGCGCCAGCTACCTGCGCACGCATCTGGCCAAGGTCATGAAGATGCGTACCGTTCCCCGCATCCAATTCGTCGAGGACAAGAACCTCGACCACGGCTTGCGCATCAACGAAATCCTCAACGAGATCAAGCCCAAGCCCGCGCCCCCGGCCGAAGGTGATGACTGAGATCCGCCCCGGCCCGGTAAGCGCGGCCGCCAAGGCATACGCCGGCGACGGCGGATTCCTCCTGCTCGACAAACCCGAGGGCTTAAGCTCGTTCCAGGCCTTGCGACCGGTCAAACGGCTTTTCCCCAAGGCCAAGGTCGGCCATGCCGGCACCCTGGATCCCGCCGCTTCCGGCCTGCTGCTGGCGGGCGTGGGTGGCGGTACCCGCTTGCTGGAATACCTGGAAGGGCAAGCCAAGACCTACGCTTTCACCGCCGTATTCGGATTCACCTCGGACAGCTACGATCTGGAAGGCGCCGTACTCCCGTTTCCCGCCTCCGCCGACGCCACCGCGCCGGATGCGACCCGCATAGAAGCGGCCTTGGCGCCCTTCCGCGGACGTATCCGCCAAACGCCCCCTGCCTACTCCGCCATCAAGGTCGGCGGCGAACGCGCTTATGCGCTGGCGCGCGCGGGAGAAACCGTGGTGCTGGAATCGCGCGAGGTGGAAGTCCATTCCCTGGAGCTCAAGTCATTTACGCCGGCCGTACCCGGCTCCGGAACGGGCCTGGAAGGCGCCGCCCGCGCCGATTTCGTCATGACCTGTTCCAAGGGCACCTACGTGCGTTCCATCGTCCACGATCTGGGCGGGGCCTTGGGTTGCGGCGCCGTAACCGGCAAGATACGTAGGCTGGCCATCGGCCCCTTCCGCGTCGAGTCCGCCACCGATCCCGCCGCCCTTACCCCCGAAACTTCCCTGTTACCCCTGGAGGCGGCTGTCGCCCACCTGCGCGCCGTCACCGTTCCGCCGGAATACCTGGGACGGTTCCTGAACGGGCAGACCATACCGGTCGCCGTGCCGACCTCTGTTCCGGCCCGCATGGCCGCGGACCCCGACGCGGCATCTTCGGCCACCGTTGACTCCTCCCACATGGAGGCGCGCGCCCACGATGCCGAAGGCCGCCTGCTTGCCATCGCATCCCTTTCCGCCGACGGTCGCCTATCGCCGCGCAAGGTGCTCGCCAAGGCCACGGTGGCCGCCGCAACCGCCCCGGCCCAGGTAACGCCCGACGAACGAGCGCTGCCGTGAATCCCGTTGCCTGGAACACCGTCCGCCGCGATCAGGGCAGCATCGTCGCCTTGGGCAATTTCGACGGCGTGCACCTGGGGCATCGCCGCGTGCTGGAAACCCTGCTTCGCGAATCCCGCGCCTCGGGGCTCCAGCCGGTCATCGTCACCTTCGAGCCGCATCCGCGATATTTCTTCCGCCCGGACGAAAAGCCCTCCCTGCTCACCACGCCGCAGGAAAAGCTGACCCTGCTTTCGGAGTGGCCCATCGAAGTTGTCCCCCTGGCCTTCGACGCCGGTCTAGCCGGCCTTCCCGCCGAGGAGTTCATCGAGGACTTCCTCAAGCACCGGCTGCAAGGCAAACGCTTCCTGCTCGGCCACGATCACCGGTTCGGCAAAGGCGCCAAGGGCGACGCGGCCCTGGTCCAGCGCCATGTCTCCGATCCGTCCCGCGACGTGCTCATCCTCGAACCCTTCCGCCTCGATGGCGAGACCGTCAGCTCTTCGGCCATCCGTTCCCATCTCGAGGGAGGCCGCATCGGCCAGGCCAATCGACTGCTCGGGCGTTCCTTCGCTTACTCCGGCACCGTGGTGCGGGGTGACGGCCGCGGCAAAGGCCTTGGTTTCCCCACCGCCAACCTGGAGGTGGGTTACCCCTGGAAGGTGCGCGTGGCCTTGGGCGTCTATGGCGGATGGGCCAAGGTGAAGGGCCGGAAGTTGCCCGCGGTCGCCAATATCGGCCGCCATCCCACCTTCGGCGGCGAGGCCGTCAAAATCGAAGTGCATTTCCTCGATTTCGACGGCGACCTCTACGACGCTGATATCGAGTTCCGCCTGGACTTCGCGGTGCGCTCCGAACAGCGCTTCCCCTCGGTGGACGCCCTAAAGGCGCAAATCGCCCTGGACGTTGCCTTGGTTCGTGATCGGCTTCGGCCCTAAGCCGGAAAAAATCTTTTTTCTTCCCCAAATTCCCCAAATTCAGCCCAAATTCGGGGAATTTCCTCAAGGATGGGAGGGGTTCAGCCCGATTCCGAGGCGAGGCTTTCGCCTCGGATGAGATATATTTGGGAAAGATCGTTGGGATGAACCAGAGGGACCGGAACCTGCCCATGATGGCAGGGGAGGTTGGGATGCCCGGCGGGAAAGGAAAAAATGAATAACGGATTAGCGGACGAGGAAAAGAATTTCATCGTCCCGTTGGTAGTGGTGGGTATCGTGGTTGTGGTGGTCTTGTTGATCGCCGGCCTCTTTATGCCGTCCTCCGTCTCGGCCTGGTAAGGCGTACCCGAATCCAAGGGTCAAAGGCCTCGCGGTTCCAGCCGCGGAGGCCTTTTTTTATGGCATTTTTCCAGCTTCTGAGGCCCCGTCCGGTGGCCAAAATCCCCATGTAAAGCTATTATTCTTCCCCACTTAAACTGACCCTGTTAAAGCAGAAAGACCAATCAGTATGGCAACCATGACCAAGGAAATCGCGGCGAAGACAATTAGCGACTTCGGCAAGAACGACAAGGACTCGGGCAATCCCAAGGTCCAGGTAGCGCTTCTGACCCATCGCATCGCCGAGATCACCGAGCACCTTAAAGTGCACAAGAAAGACAAGCATTCCCGCCGCGGCCTGACCACCATGGTCGCCTACCGCCGCCGCCTGTTGAACTACATGGTCAAGACCGACCTGAGCGGATACCGCGGTCTGATCAAAACCCTCGACCTGCGCCGCTAATATCCGCCTTTTGTTCCTTTCGTCTTTTCGTCTTTTCTCCGCTAAAACAACCCCGCGCGGCGAGGGCCGCGCCCAACCGGGAGCCTAATTTCCATGGCCAAGCAAATCGTATCCATCAATCTGCCTGACGGCAAAATCATGACCCTCGAATCCGGACGCATGGCCAAACAGGCCGGCGGCGCCGTGATCGTGCGCATGGGCGACACCATGGTGCTGTGCACCGTATGCGGCGGCCCCGAAGCCATGGGCGATTTCTTCCCCCTCACGGTTGAATACCGCGAGAAATACTACGCCGCCGGCAAGATTCCGGGCGGCTACTTCAAGCGCGAGGCCAAGCCCAGCGACAAGGAGGTGCTCACCTGCCGCATCGTCGATCGGCCCCTGCGCCCCATGTTCCCGGAAGGCTATAAGAAGGAAGTCCAGATCGTCTGCACCGTCCTTTCCGCCGACGAGAAGTTCGACGCCGACACCCTCTCCGTCATCGGCGCCTCCGCCGCCATCGGCCTCTCGACCCTGCCCTTCGAGGAACAGGTCGCCGCCGTCAAGGTCATCGGCAAGGATGGCAAGTACACCATCAACCCGACCTTTGAAGAACTCGAAACCGCCGACGTGGAAATGATCGTCGCCGGCACCGCCACTTCCATCTGCATGGTGGAAGGTTCGGGCTGGGAAATCGCCGAAGAAGTGATGGTCGCCGCCATCCAGGCCGGCCACGAAGCCATCAAGTTGATCGTCAAGGCGCAGCAGGAGCTCATCTCCAAGTTCGACGTCGTCAAGGACGTCTTTACGCCCAAGGCCACGGACGCGGACCTCTTCAAGAAGGTCGAGGGCATTGCCAAGCCCTTGCTGGTCAAGGCGTTCCATACCCCCATGCTCAAGAAGGCCCATTACGCCACCATGTCCCAGATCAAGAAGGACGTGATCGCGTCGCTCGGCGAGGAAGCCGTAGGCAGGGAAGGCGAAGTCAAAGAGCACGTGGAAACCGTGCAGTGGAGCGAGATGCGCGAGATGGTGTTGGCCGAGAAGGTCCGCATCGACGGCCGCGGTCCCGCCGACGTGCGCGCCATCGACATCGAAACCTCGGTATTGCCCCGCACCCATGGTTCGGGCCTGTTCCAGCGCGGCGAGACCCAGGCCCTGGTGGTCTGCACCCTCGGCACCAAAATGGACGAGCAACGCGTCGATTCGCTGCAGGGCGAATCCTTCAAGAACTACATGCTCCACTACAACTTCCCCGGCTACTCGGTCGGTGAAGCCAAGCGCATGAACTCGGTAGGCCGCCGCGAAGTGGGTCACGGCTTCCTGGCCGAACGCGCCCTGGCGCCCGTACTGCCGACTTCCGAGTCCTTCCCTTACACCATCCGCCTCGTCTCGGACATCATGGAGTCGCATGGCTCCTCGTCGATGGCCTCGGTTTGCGGCGGCACCCTCGCCCTCATGGACGCGGGCGTCAAGATCAAGAGCCCCGTGGCCGGCATCGCCATGGGCCTGGTATCGGACGGCACCCGTTTCGAAACCCTGTCCGACATCAACGGCACCGAAGATCACCTGGGTGACATGGACTTCAAGGTGTGCGGCACCGAGAAGGGCATCACCAGCTTCCAGATGGACATCAAGCTGCGCGGACTCACCTTCGCGATCATGCAGCAGGCCCTGACGCAAGCCAAGGCCGGCCGTCTGCACATCCTCGGCAAGATGAAGGAGGCCCTCCCGGCCGCCCGCGAACTCAGCAAGTACGCGCCTTCCATCCTTCAGAAGAAAATCCCTTCGGATAAGATCAAGGACCTCATCGGCCCCGGCGGCAAGGTCATCCGCGGCATCCAGGAAAACTCCGGCGCCACCCTCAACGTGGACGATCAGGGCAACCTCACCATCTCGGCCGCTCACCGCGGCAACGCCGTCATGGCGCTAAAGATGGTGAACGAACTGTTCGCCGAAGCCGAAGTGGGCAAGGTCTACAAGGGCAAGGTCAAGGGCATCGCGACCTTCGGCGCCTTCGTGGAAATCCTGCCGGGCAAGGAAGGCCTGGTGCATATCTCCGAACTCGCCCCCAGCAAGGTTGATCGCGTCGAAGACGTGCTCTCCATGGGCGACGAAGTCGAAGTGAAGTGCATCGGCGTCGACCCCCAGGGCAAGATCAAGCTGAGCCGCAAGCAACTGCTGTTGCAGGGATAGACTTCGGTCTTTCCTTCGTTCGTCGGGCGTACGGCGCGTTCCATAGTCTTATGGCGCTCCGCGCTCTGGTCAACGGTCCGCGCCTAGGCGTCGGGCGTCGGGCGTTAAGAAAATGCGAGGAACAATGCTGAACATTGCGCATTTTACGCCCGACGCCCGTCGCCTGACGCCCGACGAAATCATTCAAACCCGCACGCCATCACAAGGTTCCACTCCTCATTCCCGGACGGTTCCTCATCATGCCCCTTAAGCGCTCCGCCCTCACCATGGACATCCGCACCACGCGCCTCGAGAATGGCGTTGTAGTGGCCACGGAAACCCTCCCCAACATCCGTTCCGCCTCGCTGGGTGTCTACCTGGATATCGGCTCGCGCGATGAGGTGCCCGGTACCAGCGGCCTGGCTCATCTGTTCGAGCATATGGTCTTCAAGGGCACGCCCAAGCACGATGCCCTGCAGATCGTCAAGGTCTTCGAATCCACCGGCGGGCAGATCAACGCCTATACCTCCAAAGAACAGACCTGCTTCTACGCCAAGGTGGTCGATACCGAGGTTAAGGCGGGCCTGGCCATGCTGCTGGAGATGATCCTCGACTCCAAATTCGATCCCGTCGAGTTGGAAAAAGAGAAGGATGTCATCATCGAGGAGATCAAAGGCGGTAACGATAATCCCGAGGATTACGTCTACGACCTGTTCTCTTCCGCCTTTTTCGATACCCATTCCCTGGGCTATCCCATTGCCGGCTCGGACAAGACCGTTAAGGGACTCTCCCGGGACATGCTCATCGACCACCAGCGTAAAGCCGCCGGCAGCGTGCCCCTGTATGTGACCGCGGTCGGCAACATCGAGCATGGCGAAGTGGTCGCCATCGTGCGAAAGGCTTTTGCCCTGGCGGCGAGCAAGCGCCGCGTCGCCTCGCGCTCCAAGCCCGCATGGGACGGCCCCGCGCGCAAGTCCATCCCGCGTCCCGGCCACGTGCATAAGCCCCGCCACCTGATCGAGAAGCGCCCCGTGCACCAAGTCACTGCGCTGCTGGGCGGCCCCGGGTACGCATGGGATCATCCCAATCGCTACGCCCTGCTGCTCCTGAATACGGTGCTGGGCGACGGCATGAGCTCGAAGCTTTTCCAGAGCGTGCGCGAGTCGCTCGGGCTGGTCTACACCATCTATTCCAGCCCCGAATTCCTCATCAACGCCGGCGTCTACGCCATCGGGTTCGCGACCGAACCCAAGGACATGACCAAGGCCACCAAGGAAATCAACAAGCAGATCAAGCTGTTGCAGAAGATCGGCCTTACCAAGGCGGAAATGGATTTCGCCAAGGCCAACCTGCGCGGCAGCATCCTACTGGGCCTGGAATCGACCAATACGCGAATGGCCAACCTCTCGCGCCAGCTCATGTATGGCAAGCAGGGTGAAAGCATCGAGACCATTCTCAAGCGTTTGGATGCCGTCAAGAGCGCCGACGTCAAGAAGTGCATTCACGACGTTTTCGTCTCCAAGCGCTGGGCCTCGGCGGCTATCGTGCCGAAGGGCGCGGATGTGAAGATGGGGAAATTACTGGCGTTCTGATTCGGGGGGCTCTGCGTGGACTATTCTTTGGAAGGTTTAAGGTCTAAGGTCTAAGGTGGGAATCATTCCATCGAGACGGTTTTCCTTAAACCTTAGACCTTAAACCTATTCTTCACCTTCACCCTCACCCCAACCCCGCCGCCTTCCGTAACGCCTCCAACGCCCGCGCCTGCCCCAAGCTGTCTTCCCAGCTCATCGATGGGCCCTGTTTCCGCCCCAAGTTCTCCGCCACTTCGAGCGCTTCGCGGGCGAATAGGCCCAAGCCGTCGCCGGCCGAATAGACCGATTCGCCTTCCGCCGTAATCACCTTTACTTCGGCCCCCTGGGGCGGCGGATGCCAGGGCTTGGCGATTTCGATGCGGCCATTGTCGCCTTCGATGACGGCCACATGCGGGCGCGCCGCGCGCAGGCCGCAGGTGATTTCGGCGCGCACGCCATCCTGGAATTCCAAACGCGCCTCGGCGGCCACGTCTACGCCTTCGGGACCGAGGGTGGCGGTGGCGCGCAGGCGGACCGGTTCGCCGGCGAACCAGCGGGCGAAGGAAAGGCCGTAGCAGCCGACGTCGGTCAGGGCGCCGCCTCCGGCCTCGCGGCTTAGCCGGACGTTACCCGGACGCTCGCCCAGGTCGTAGCTGAAATCGGCGCGTAGGCCGCGCAATTCGCCGATGGCGCCCTCCTCGAGCAGCGCCCGCGCCAATCCCCATTGGGGATGGCACCGGTACATGAAGCCCTCCATGAAGAAGACGCCGGCGCGTTCGACCGCGCGCACCACGCTCTCGCAATCGGCCTCGGACAGGGCCGCCGGCTTTTCGCAGAGAACGTGCTTGCCCGCCCGCGCCGCGCGGATGCTCCATTCCGCATGCATATGATTGGGAAGGGCGACGTAGATCGCATCCACATCCTTGTCATCCAGCAGGGGCTGGTAACCCGCATGCGACCTCGGAATCCCGTTGGCCGCGGCGAATCCCAGCGCGCGGGCCCCGTCCCGGCTGGCTGCCGCCTCTACCCGCATTCCGGCCGCGTTAAGGTCGCGGACGAACTTCCCGGCTACGCCGCCGCAACCCAGCACGCCCCAGCGCAGCCGATGGGGACCGGCGGAATCGGTGCCGGAGCGCAAGTTTTTTTCCATTTCCGGCATGCTCCCGATCCCGGTTTGCCGCCTTCAGCCGAATTCCGGCCGAATACGGAAAACAAACCCGAAAAACCATAAAAAACACAGGAGGAAACAACGGCTCGCGATCGCTTGTGAATCTGCGATCCGGTAAATCATAATTAAGTTAGTTTTCGAAAATCACCATTGGCCCGAATCGCATCGCGCTTTTATTCCCATAGGATGGTGCAGCCATGAGCAAACGGATCCTCCTCGCCCTTTCCGCAACCCTGGCCGCGCTGATCATCGCCGGTTGCAACCTCGGCGGTAACGACGAAACCAAGACGCAGACGGTCACCGACAAGGGCAAAGACAGCGTCGTCAAGGCAAAGCTGATCAAGCCCGGGCTCTATTCGGGCGACTACGCCTGGATCGATTCCAATAAGCATGGCCTGGAATCGGAGTTCATGTTGGGCGAGTACGGCGCGTACAGGTTGTTTTGGATCTCGGAGAACGAAGCCGTCTATGATCAGCGCGGCAAATGGAAACAGGTGGGGACCGATTTTCAGTTCGACAGCACCACAGATGCATGGGTTTCCAGTGGCGTCTTCGCCGGTTTCACTCCGATGGAAAACGATACCAACGCCATCTCCAACGTGACCGATAGTACCTTCACCCGGCGCGAGTATACTCCCTTGCGCCAGAAGCCTTATTGGATCACCTACCACTTGAAGAAGTACCCGCCGCTCACCCAGGGCATCTACTATCTCACCAAAACCTACGGAGACGATACCAACAAGGTCATTTACCATTTCAAGATCACCCTCAATGCCAAGGACAGTACTTTCCAATTCAGCGTCACCGAGGATACCCTCGAGTCCTTCCAAGCGCAAGCCAAGTTCTACCAGGTCGGCTCTTTCATGGTCACCGAAAAGAATGAGCAACGCGAGATCGATTCCACCAAGGTCTTCCCGAGCAAGTGGAATCCCGTCGATGGCGCCATCCTAAAGCGCCTGCAAATGGTCTCGGATACCACGTTCAACATGTGGAATCCGCCTTCGTTCTTCGAGCCCGGCTCCTGGGACATCTACAACCAGAAGTTGAAATAGGCGCGGACCGCCGGCGGACGTGATCCCTACTCGCCTCCGAATCCTTACGCAGGGCCTAGCCCTGCTCCTGCTTTCCGCCTGCGCCGCGCCGCGGCCGCTAACCCAGGTCAGCGCCGGCACGCTCGCGGCCCGGCTGGCCAATGACCGCTGCCGCGCGGCCTACGGCAAGACCCCTTTCCATCCGGAAGATTTCGAAGCCTCCCTGGACGGGGACCGCTGGCATTGGGGCACTCCCGGCGGCGGCAAGGTGGACGGTTTCGAAGTGGACGTCACCTTCGATGCGCGCGGCCGCTCGCGCCAAGTCGACGTGCGCATCCCTCCCGAATGAATCCGGCGGGATGACCAGCGAAACTGGCCGGATTCCTCCCGCCCATATCCCACATTAATCGCTTTCCACTCACGATTGAACGCCTCGTTTCGCTTGGCATGGCGGAATGGATGTTATATTTTGTCAAAACCGAGAATTTACGGTATCCGCCTCGGATTGAACTCCACGTTTAGCAGAGGTCCCCATGAAGCATTTCTTCCTACCCATGGTATTGGCATCCGCCGCCCTCGCGACTACGGTCAACAGGGACGGCGTATCAGGCATCGACCGGACCTTTTCGGCGCAAACCCTCCATCACGGGAAATTGGCCATCGGCGTGCATTCGCATATCGTGGACGATGCGGCTATCCTGGAGAACTCCTCGATTTCACGGGATGGGGTCGTCTCCAAGATCAATGATTACCTGACCCTCAGCTCCACGGTTTTTCTGGGTCTGGGACTGGGGCCTTACACGGATATCGGCTTGGCGATGCCGCTGTACTATGAAAAGCTTTCCAGCGACAACCCCGCCCTTACCCTGGACCAGCAATACCAGGGTGATTTGCGCTACCGCCTCAAGGTGCAATTCCCCTTAAAGGATGTCCAGGTGGTGGACATCGCTTTGGAATTGGGCGGTAGCGTGCCTACCGAAGTGGACCAACGTGGAGTTATTCCGCGCGAGCTGGAATACCGTACCGATGACCCCGCGAAATTCAATGAAGGCTCCGGACCTTTCGGCGCCGGTCGGCCCACCTTCTTGGCCGCTTTGGGACTGACCATGGACCTGGGCCAGGTGGCGGAGAAATTCCAATTTCTCTGGCATTTCAACCTGGGCGTACGCAAAACCAATCTCAGCAAAGAGCCGCCGTTCCAGGATATTTTGTTCTGGTCAACGGCGGCGGAATACGAAGCGGGGGCATTCATCCGCTTTTTCGCGGAGTTCTACCACGAGGCGCGTTTCGACGCCATCGGGAATGACGAGTTCGGTACGGAACCCACCTCGTTGAATCTCGGCGCAGTGGCCCAGACCCCGGTCGGGTTGGATTTCTATGCCGGCGTGATGATGGGAATGAACAGCCACTTCATTCCGGTCGATTACAATTTCGAAAATGGCAACTCTACCCACGAGTTTAACATGAAAGGGAGTCCGGATCTCTCCATGTTCTTCGAGGTGACCTGGAACGGATTCATCCTCAAGCAGGATAACGACGGCGACGGCATCCCGAACAAGGAAGACAAATGCCCGGACGAAGCCGAGGACAAGGACGGCTTCCAGGACGAGGACGGCTGCGCCGAACCCGACAATGACAAAGACGGCATCTCGGATGCCAATGATAAATGCCCCTTGGAGGCCGAGGACAAGGACGGGTTCCAGGATAATGACGGATGCCCCGAAGCCGACAATGACAAGGACGGTCTCCCGGATCTCAAGGACCGCTGCCCGAACGACGCGCAGGGACCGGATGGCAAGGATGGTTGCCCGAACCTGGATAAGGATGCGGATGGCGTGCCTGACGTGAACGACAAGTGCATAAGCCAGGCCGAGGATCGGGATGGATTCGAGGACGAGGACGGATGCCCTGAACCCGATAACGACAAGGACGGCATCGCCGACGTGAACGATAAGTGCCCGGGCGCGGCCGAAACCATGAACGGGTTCGAAGATTTGGACGGCTGCCCGGACAAGCTCGAAGTCAAGGAAGTGATCAAGACCATGGTCCTGAAGGGCGTGAACTTCAAGACCAATTCCGCCGAGCTGACGGTGGAATCGTACCGGCCCCTGGACGAAACCGTGGCCCAGATCCAGACCAATAAGGACATCCAGTTCGAGGTCGCCGGGCATACCGACAACCGCGGCAATCCCACCAAGAACCAGATGCTCTCCCAGGCCCGCGCCCAGTCGGTCGCGAACTACTTCATCAGCAAAGGCGTCGATGCCAACCGCCTGAAGGTGATCGGCTACGGGCCCTCCCGGCCTCTGGGACCGAACACGTCGGCCGAAGGCCGCGCGCTCAATCGCCGCGTGGAGTTGAACCGCCTGAATTAAGGCAGGATGGGCGCGACCAGGGGAAGCCGGCCCTCTTCGCGCAACTCGGCCCACAGGAATCCGGCCTTGCCGCCGGCGCGCGGCACGGAAAATGCCGTGAGCCCGGCTGGGACGGCGATGGCCGCCGGCCCGCGTCCAGTAGCATCGAGGATCCGGATTCTGCGCGGAGCGCCGGAGGGAGACGGGCCGGGCAATTCCAGACGCACGGACACGCCGTCGACAAAGGCCCGCAACCCTTTCGGGGACAGCCTCGCCGTGCGCGCTGCGATCCCCGATCCGCATACCTGGGTGGCTTTCCAGCCCGGTTCTTTCGCATCGGCCCAAGCCTGTTGTTGCGCGCCCAGGTTGCAAAGCCGGTTAGCCGCCAGGTGCACTTTCGCCGCAGGCTTGAGCGAACCCAGATCGGGAAGATATTCCATCACGTTCGCGGACAGATCCAGGGAATCCAGGCCGTCCATGGCCGCCAAGGTATAAGGTACCGTGCGCAAAATGTTATGCGACACATCCAGGTATTTCAGGAAGGCGAGATTGGCCACATCCTCGGACAAGGTATCCAAGGCATTGGCGGCGAGCAGCAAGGTTTCCAGATGCGGCAGCGAAAACAACGAAGGGGGCAGTACCGTCAGCCCGTTGCCGCGTAAACCCAGCAGCAATAGACCCTGCAATTGCGAGACGCGCGCGTCGAGGGAAAGGATGCGGTTGCCGCCTACGTCCAATTCCACCAGACCCGTCAGGCCCCATACCGCCCCGGGAACGGAATCGAGCAGGTTATCCGCAGCCACCAGGTAACGGAGCGCGGTCAGTGAACCTACTTGCGCGGGCAGTGATGTCAGTTTGAGCCCTGAGACGCGCAGCGCGGTAATGCGCCCGAGGCCGGAGTTGATTTCCGCGACTTGGGAAACCGGCGTCGCCGTGAGGCCGTTCTGATCGAGCAAGATGCGCACGGCCAAGGTATCCTGGACCAGATCCTGAGCGCCGGAATGCGCGGGCATGACCAAGCAAGCAGCGACCATACTTACGGAGAGCGCGCCGCGCAAGCCGGATAACGATGGGAAAGCGGTATTTTGGTTTTTCATGGTTATCAATTATAGCGCAAAGGTTCGGTGCGGCAAGCGCACGGATTGGTACACCCGTGTCCGCGCAAGTCCGCCCCTTACGGTACATCGGGGCCGTCGCGCGCGTATCCCCGCGGTTACACCCGCCTAATCCGAAGCGAAAGCCAATGCTCCACCATTGCCCCGCTTGGCACCTCGCTTGCTTAACTGTTAAATGCCCCCGGAGCGGTTTTCCGTTCCACTGGAACGGGCGCAAACAAAAAAACCAGGAGTTCCCACATGACCATGAAAAAACTCATCCTTGGCGCGTTGGCGGTCGGATGCCTTTCGCTCGGCGTTTCGTTCGCCGACGAAACCAAACCGACCGGTCTGACCGAAGAGCAGAAAGCCAAGATCGAGGAAATCAAGGCCAAGATCGAAGCCAAGCGCGAGGAGATGAAGGGTAAGCATGATTCCCTTTCCGCCGAGCACAAGGCCGAAATCGAGAAGCGCATCGCCGAGCACAAGGCGGAAATGGAAAAGCGCAAGGCCGAGATGGACGCCATCAAGGATAAGGTGAAGGCGCTGATCGAGGAGTACAAGGACAAGATCAAGGCCGCCGCCGACTCCGACAAGGCCGCACTGGCAAAGGAGCTGGGCGAGAAGCTGAAGGCCCTGCATGCCTCCATCGAGAAGGACCTGAAAGGCAAGTTCGACGAGGAGCGCAAGCACCGCATCGCCGATCTGGACGCCAAGAAGGACGAGATCGAGAAGTGCCTGAAGGACCATAAGGCCGAATTCGACGCGCACGTGAAGGAAATCGAAGCCAAGCGCGCCGAATGGCTCAAGGACCACGTGGCCGATCATCCCGCCCTGACCCCCGAACAGCAGGCCGAAATGAAGGCCAAGTTCGAGGAATGGCTGAAGGCGCATGCCAATGCCGGCGACAAGCCCTAAGTCGTAAAGCGTAAAAAGCCCCTGTAGGGCCGTTCCGGAGTGGGGTTAGCCCTACCCGGGACGGCCCTCATTCGCTATCTTGGGAACCCGGGTTATGCCCGGGTTTTCTATTTCCAAGACGATGCTCCGCCCCCGTACCCTCTTCGCCGCCTTGCTGGTCTTGGCCTTAGGCCTGCCCGTTGAAGCCAAGCGCGCCCCCCGCAAAATGGCCCCGCAGCCCAGGGTGGATTGCAAAACCCTTTCCGACTCCCTCATCAAGCTCTACGACGCAGGCGATCCCACTTATCTCACCTGGGATTTCTCCGAAGCCAAATGCGATTCGTCCCAGCTCTACCAGGCCTACTACTACCAGGGCATCGGTTTCCTGTTCATCTCGGCCTGGAAGGAAGCGTTGTATTTCCTGACCGCGGCCCGCGCCATCGGCGGCCCCAAGGATGAGGAAATCCTCTACCACCTCTGGACCGTCTACCGAAAGCTCGATCGATATCCCGAGATGGAGCGGCTGACGCTGGAGCTGCATCAACGTTACCCCGGATCGCTTTTCCTGCTTGAGATCCTGGATCAGTGGAAGGGAGTCAAATCGCCCTCCATGATCGCCTGGAACTATACGGCCAAAGCGGGCTGGGCGCGCAACGCCTATCTCGATCATCTTTTTTCCAATCGCGTCAAAGGCGAGTCGAACCAGAAACGCGGGCTGCACCAATTCCGTGAAACGGGATCAATGTCGCTTACGTCGAAGTGGGACGAGCGGGTGCTGCAGGGCTTCCAGGCCAATCTCGGCGGCGAGTACGATTTCAAAGGGCTTTCCGCCGAAGCCGGCTGGGGCGTGGGCTATGAATCCCGCCGACCATCCACCTCGCTCATCGTCACCAGCGGCGCCCAGGCCATCCTGGTCGACTCAAATTGGAACCTGGCCCAAGGGCGTTTGGCGCTCGGGTATTCGCTCAATACCGGCAGCGGCTGGAACATGAGCTGGAACGCCAGCCTCTTCCAACTCTCCTCCCAATGGCAGGTGCTGGGCCTGAGTCATTCCCAGGCGCTACTGTTCTCGGACTTCATCCTCATCGGCTACGTGGACGTGCAGAAACATTGGATCGAAGTGCCGCGCGACTCCATCGACCTCACTATCGACACCAGCTCCTTCTACGCCAAGCTGGGCATGGACGGGATGTATACCGTCAGCGTCAGCATCACCCCCTACTTCAGCTTCGGGCGGCACTCCATGGGGATAGGCCCTACCTACTACGTTGCGCGCCTGCATTCCAGCGGCGCTTTTTCCGACGGCGAGGGCATCGACCGCACTGATTGGCAGCATAGCCTCTCCGGCACCGCATCGTACGGGTACGACTGGCGCGGCTGGTGCCGATTCGCATTGAGCGGATCATACGGCTATGATTTCGACAACAAAGCCAACACGACCGCGTATACGACCAAGGATGTTTACTCGGTCGACGCCGGCGTTTCCTTCACCTTCTGATCCCCCTCAAAATCCCCCAGCCCGAAACGGCCGTGACCAGGAAAGGTGTACCGTGCGGTACACGCAAGTACCCTTGCGAACGGAAGCCGCGAAAGCGCGGAAAAAAGCCGCGTTAATCGGCTGGGATTTGGGAGCGGGGTTGGTATGTTTTTCGCTGCTTCAAGTCAATAGCGTTAAGCTACTTTATCATGATGCCCTTCCGTCTCATCCTCCCGACCCTGGCCCTGTTGGCAAGCACTGCGGGCACCGCCATCGCGGCCCGC
This sequence comes from Fibrobacterota bacterium, assembly GCA_023249635.1. Lineage (GTDB taxonomy): Bacteria > Fibrobacterota > Fibrobacteria > UBA11236 > UBA11236 > Chersky-265. The sequence goes on along the minus strand of JAHFCH010000105.1, from coordinate 4,554 downwards.
CAGGAGGACAGGGCGTTGTCGACCGACAAGCCGTTCAGCGGCCTCTACGGGCCTTCCGGCCCCACAGCGGAAGACGTGTCGGAACGGCTCCATCGTCTCACGGAAAAATTCTCCGAACTCCAATCCAAGTTCGCATTGCAGACTTCCCCGGAGGCCGCCAATGCGATTGCCGCGGTAAAAAGCCTTTTGGCACAGGCCCAGCAGGCACTTGCGGCGGGCAATCCCGGAGCCGCCATGGGGCTGTGCGATCAGATCGACCGTAACCTGGCCCAGCTCAACTTCCTGGGCAATGCGCAGGCCATGGAGCGGATCAAATCCGGATCGAACTCCGGACCGGGCGGCGGTTTCGATACCACGCGCCTGCGCCAGGATTTGCAAATCAACGCCGAGTTCGACATCCAACGAACCGCCGAGCGCCTGGCCTATTGCACGCAACGCCTCGAGACCGTCAAGAATCCCCAGGCCGCCAGCCTGGCGGAAAAGATCCGCGCCCTGGTCGAGGCCGCCCGCAAGGAAGCCGAAGCCGGCCGCGTCGCCAACGTGCGGCCCCTGTTGGCCCAGGCCGAATCCCTGCTCCCGGAATTGCAACGCCTGATTCTCGAGAACCTGAATTCGGAAAAGCAGAACCTGAGCGGGCAAGGACCGGGATCGATTAAAGACCAACAGCCCGCCACCCAGCCAGCCCTGGGCCAGGCCTGGGAAACCTACCGCCGCGTGTACAACAGCGCGGTGCGCCTGGCAGAGAAGCCCGCAGGTTCGGATGACGCGCGCGCCGCGGCTTTGCGGAAGCGGGTCAGTGATCTGCTGGAGAAGGCCAAGGAAGCCTTGGAAAAAGGCCAGGCCGAAGCCGGCAAGGAATATTGCCTCAAGGCCGAGAACCAGCTGACTGAATGGCACCGCACCCTTACGACCGCGGACAATCGCTTGTCCCCGGCCACCTGGGAACGCCTCAAGGCCAAACTGGACCGCGCCGCCGACCTGGTATCCGCCTCCGGAAACGACAAGGCCGCCCGCATCCTGGAGAAGGGCCGCGAGCATTTCGAGCGCGCCCAGCGCAGCCATGCCGAGGGCCAGACGGCCCGCGCCGAGGTCGAGATGGACCTGGCCCTGAAATTGGCCGCCAAGGCCGTGGACATCGCCCGCGCCGGGTCGCGTTAGCCTCACGGCCGAACCTCCCGGGCTTTGGTTTTCCCCGCTTTCGTGAATAGCTTTTGGCTGCTTGGCTGCCGAATCCCCCCTGCTCGTAGCGTTCCTCGCATTCTCCTGTCTCGCCGTGACTGCGCGCGCGGACGAGAAATCCGATTCCCTGGCGTACGAAGCCAAGCGTACGCAGGTTCTGGAGCACGGCCCGGACGAGAGGCAGGGAGCCATTTTGGGGGCGGCCCAGGACTTGGCCCGCGATGGTTTCTACGCCGAAGCGCTCGACGTCATCTTTTCCATGCAGGATACCTCGGAGGCCGATTGGGAAAGCGCCTTCGACGAAGCCATGGACTCGGCCGCACTTTCCGGTATGGGCCGGGCGACGGTCGGGCCCGGCGCTGGCAAGATTTACGGCTACGTGGAAACCGGAGCCGGTATCGAACGTTGGGAGGATCTGGATACCACCATCGTAGGCGGCCATGTAAGGGCCAAGCTGGAGTGGGATCCCCCCGGCTCCGGATTCGATCGGCTTTCGGCGGAAACGCAATTCTCGGATCGCAACAGCTATTTCGATTTCGTCACCAAGGGCGCGGTCCTACGCCGCATGATCAAATTCGAGACGCAGGCGTTGGCCGAGAAGAAACTATGGCAGAGCTACGGGGACTCCCTCGACCGCCTGTATCTGCTGGGCCGTATGGATCTGACCACGCGGCCATTGGGAAAGCCTTTGGCGTTCGAGGCGCCGGGGTATGTCGCGGCGGAGCTTTTCCGCCACGAGAAATTCGGTTCCCAAAGCTACCGGTCCGCCGGCATCACCCCGGGCCTGCAAGCCATGTCCGAGAATACCGCCAAATTCATCCTGCTCTCATGGGAGCTGCGGGGGACCCAATATCCTTCGGCCGATGCCTCTTCCAATTTCAGCGATGGCCCGGTGGCTTCGGGCTGGTGGTACGGCGAGCGCCTGTCGCTGGATGCCGAGACGCGCTTTACCACCACCCGTTACAACCGCGATTCCTCTCTGTTCCGCACGCGGCGGCTGGAGACTTTGGCCGGGGGATCGCTGCGCACATTACGCTGGCTGAAGCTGGGACTGCGCACCAGCGGCTTGAGCGATCTGGAGGATTGGGAAGAAAGCGTAGCGCGCTCCGTCGATACGGTGTCGGTGGATTTCCGGCTTACGGGTTCGAGCTGGATGCTCCGTCCCGAAGTCACGGCCGAATGGGCGGGCGCCTATTCGACCTCGCTGGCCTGCGCCTTCACGCGCGGGCGCTACCCCGTGCTCGAGGAGTCGGAAGGCATCGCCTTCCCCTACCCCCATTTTATCACGCCCTCCAGCGACGATTGGAAATACGAGGCCGGCTTCACCATGCTCACGAAAGCTATATTCATGACCCTGTCCGTGGACTACGAGGTCAACTGGGTGCCCTACTCTCCGCTCATTTACTCGGTCGGAACCAGCAAGGGCGCGGGCCTCGATTGCAATCTGCATTGGAACCTCTGGCGTTGGCTGGAGCTCGATTTCAACTCGACCGCCACCCGGCGCCTGGAGCTGGCGGAAGGGTTCACCAGCGGCTACATCAGCAGCAACACCCTGGTATCCTTGGGGCTCACCGCGAGACTCCCATGAGACGGCCGCTGATCGGAGCCCTGATCGGCGCGGCTACCGCCCTCATCCTGCTCTTCGGTTTTTCCGCCTGGTTGCTTTCGCGCAACCTGAGCCAAGCCCGCGCCGCCTCCGAGGCGCGCATGCAAGGCCTGGCCGACTACATCGCGGCCCATCTGGGCGATGATGTCTTCTCTTATCCCTTCCAGTTCGGCCCCTCGCAATTTCCGGAAGCCTACGGCCAGCAGCAAGGCGATTGGCTCAGCCGGCTCACCCGCGCCACCGGGCTGGAACGCGCCGTGATTACCGATTCGGCCGGGCTCGTGTACGCCAGCAGCCAGAACCTGATTTCCGGCGGCGAAGATATCCGGCCTTATCTGGTGGACACCCTGCTGTTCGCGCATGCCGCCAGGGATGCCGAACCCGCCTTCACGCCGCTTTCCGAGATCGACGGCGTGCCCTTCCAATCCCTTTATTACCCCTTCGCCCTGCGGGGCAAGCGCTTCGTCGCCATACTCGAATCCGATCAGAACTTCCTCGCTTCGGTGGAGCAGTTCCGCACCTACCTGGCCTTCGCATCGCTTTTCCTGATAGCGTTGTTCGCGGTGCTGGCGACGGGCCTATACGCTCTGGAGCGCCAGTTCCAGGCCGCCCTTTCCGTTTCCCGCCGCAACGAGCATCTGGCCTTCCTGGGACGCACCAGCGCCGAGCTGGCTCATGAGCTCAAGAATCCCCTCGCCATCATCAAGGCCTCGGTCGACGTGCTTCGCAACAAGCTCGATCCGAACCGCAAAGAGGCGGCCTTCGGATACCTTTCCGAAGAGACGATGCGCCTTTCACGACTGATCGGAAATATCCTGGGCTTCTCCAAGGACCGGCCGCTGGAATCCCGTCCCTTCCCGCCCCGCCTGGGCCTCGATTCGGCCAGGGCGGCGCTTACGACGCAGTTCCCCGGCGTCACCTGGACCCTATCGGTACCGGAAGGGCTTTCCCTGCCCGGCGATCGGGATGCCTTCCGCCAGATGGCCGAGAACCTGGCCCGCAACGCGTGCCACGCCATGGGCGGCCAGGGTAGCATCGAAGTTACCTGGGAGGAACGCGGGCGCGGCGGAGCGCTCCGCTTCATCGATTCCGGGCCCGGACTGCCCAAAGCGGTGCGGGCGAAATTGTTCGAGCCCTTCGTTTCCGGATCCAAGACCGGGACCGGCCTGGGGCTCGCCATCGTAAAGAGCCTGTGCGACCGCTCGGGTTGGACTTTGGTATTGGCCGCGGACGCGGCCGTGGACGGCAAGCCGACCTGTTTCGAGGTGGGCGTGCCCAAGAAGGCTTAAGGAGAGACCATGGCGAGGATTCTGATAGTCGACGATGAACCCAAGATGCGCGCCCTGCTGGCCATGGCGCTATCGGCCGAGGGCCTGGACACGGTGGAGGCCGAATCGGGCGAGGCCGCGCTGTTGGCCTTCGGCCGCGGCGACGCCTTCGACGCGATGGTGACCGACGTGCGCATGCCGGGCATGTCCGGCCTCGAGCTGCTCAAGCAGGCCAAGGCGGCGCACCCGACCCTGGAATGCATCGTGATGACCGCCCATGCCGACGCGGGCACCGGCGTCGAAGCCATGCGCAACGGCGCCCTGGAATACGTGACCAAGCCTTTCGAGATGGATGAGATGGTGCTGCTCATCCGCTCCGCGCTGGAGAAAGGCCGGCTGCGCGACGAAGTGGCCGATCTGCGCGGCCGCGAAAGCATGCGCTACCAGCTCGATCGCATCATCGGCACCTCGCGGGCCATGCAGGACGTTATCCGGCAGGCC
>JAHFCH010000293.1 GCA_023249635.1 Fibrobacterota bacterium | reverse complement strand
ATCGTAGCCAAGCGTCTCACCGGCCTTGAGGTTGCTGATGGTGATGGGGGTACCGCTGCCGCCGGGGCAGCCGGTTTGCGCGTCCGCGGGCCGGGCCAGGGCGAGCAGGCATAGCAGCGGGAAGATGGCCGCTTGGGCCGGGTAGGATGGGAATCGGATGCGCATAATGCCTCGTGGGGGATGGGGTAGGGGAGGGGTAATGGATGTCGCCTTGGGTAACGCTTAGGTTACCTGGTCCTGGGGATCCGGATCATGCGGCGGAGCAGGCTCCGACCGGCATGGGTGACGCGGAGCAGATAGATGCCTTCGGAAAGTCCCGGGTGTTCGGACCAGGCCAGGGAGCGGGATCCGGCGGGAAGCGACCCGCGCAGCAGCACGGTTTCCCGGCCGGAGAGGCCGCGCAAGGTGACTTCCAGGGCGGCGGGATGATCGAGGCGCAGTTCCAATCCGCGCTCCGTGGCCAGCAGGCCCGAGAGCGGGGCCGCAGTCACGTCCAGGTTACCCACGTTCGGGGCCTTGAGATCCAACACCAGCCTTTTGCTGGAGATGACGGTTCCCGACCCATCGGGGCCGGAATACGCCGTCACGCCCAGATTGAAGCGGCCTGTGGGGACGGGCGTCCAGGGAAGCGGTTGTCCGCTCTGGCTGCCGAACAGGGTGAAGGGAGGCGTCGAGACCGTGAAGGTGCGGAACAGGGGCCCTGTGACCTCGAACTTGACGCTGCCGGCGGCCGACTTTAGGTTGGCCTGCACGGTAAGCTGCGGGGACAGGGTATCCACGCGGAAACTCGCTGTCCCCTCCAGGTTGGCAATGGATTTCTTCCCCTTCAGATCATAAAGGCTGACGGTAAGGTTGCCGGCATCGGCTTCGAACAGGGCGGAAACCTTGCGATCCTCGCCCATGGCCACGGTACATGTTCCCGTACCCTGGCAGGCGCCCGACCAGCCTTTGAAAACGAATCCGGCATCGGGTACGGCGGAAAGGGTGACGGTGCGGATCTGGGGTTTGGCATAGGCCTCCTCGCAATCGACGCCGCAGTCGATACCGGCGATGTCGCTCTTGATCCGTCCCTGGCCGGTCTTCTCCACCTTGAGGGCGTATGCGTCCGACATGAAGTTGGCCATCATCGCGACATGTTCGCGGAGCGCGCGGGCATTGTCCGACATGTTGACCACGCCCGTCGGCACGCCGTTGTACCAGATATCCGGGCTGGAAAAGCTGTTGATGATCGCGCAATTGTCGCATTCCAGCAGGTAGCTCATGATGGTGATGAAGCCATGGGCCGCGTCGCGGTAGCCGTAATTGTAGCCCGAGGGGTTGGGGTATTGTTCGCGGGAATGCAAGGCGCCCATGTTGTGCCCCATCTCGTGGGTAAAGGTGCGCAAGGATTGGGCGCAGCAAACCGTCACCAGTGAGATGGGGTCTTCGGTATATGCGAGCCCGGTGTTGCGCGTGGCATTGGTTTCCGCAGTCATGATTGGCACCAGGTCCGCGCCGTACTGCTTGCGCAGGCGTTCGATATCGGGATCCTTGCGGGCCGCGTCCAAATTGACCTGGGTGGCGGAATCGTATCCCTTCTCGATCTTCTCGACATGCACCAGCCTTAACACCTGGTTTACATTGCTACGCACGTAGGCATCGTTGGCTTCGGCGATGAGGGTGTTGATGAAGGGGACCATGTCGGCGCGGCGATTGAGGGCGTCTTGATCGTATAGGACCATTACGTCGATCTGGGTAGGAGCGGCTACGGCGGCCAGGGCGGTTTTACGCGCGGCCGGCGCGCCCTTGGGCGTCGGGAGGGCAGGCGGGGTGGGCGAACCCGCGGGCCGCGCGGGGTTGACGAGAAAATCGTGGCCATCATGGGAGACGGAAGCGCGCAGGGCGGCCATGTCGGTTTCATCCAAGGCGTAACGGTCGCCGCCCAGGCTGCGTACTTCGAAGAATCTTCCCCGGCTTTCGATCTTGCCGACCCAGGTCCCCCCGAAGGCGACGAAGAGCACGGAAGAATTCACATCGCCTGCCAAATGGCCGAACCATTCATAATGGGTGGCTGTATGCGGGACGAAGCGGGTGCGTTCGACCTGAACGGTTTCCCCGAACAGATCCAGCGTGATGGCCGACAGGGATCGGAGATCGGCCTTGCAGGCCACGGGCGCGCGCCGGGTCACGAAACGGGGTACGGCCGTTTTCGCGAGGGCGGAGGCCGGCGCGGGGGCCAAGAAGAGCGGGGCCTCGGCGGGGGAGGTGGCGTAGACCGTAGTGGCCAGCAGGAATACAATCGTGATACGCAGTACGTGTTGCTTCATGGACAGCAACCTATAGCCGTCGCTTGCGCTTCCTTGGGTGTCCGGGTTCCGCTTTGAGGCACTGGTTACGATCGGGTCATTACCGACGGTCCTTTCGGGATAACGCCGGGGGCCGGCGTCGCTTTCGGCAAAATCCTGGCGGAAACCCCATTTAGGCTCTGATTACGGCCGAATCCCCAGGTGACGGTCGAATTATTAGTTTCGGCGCATGCGGTTGGCTACGTTTTCGGCAATTCTGGGTATCGCCTTGGCCGCTCCCGTGCTCGGCGCAACTTCACCCGCAGACAACTCCCCGCGTTTGTCCGATAGCGAACTGTTCCGGCTGGAAGATCGCTACGAGACCGGGACCTATCTGGCGATGGGAGGCGTGTTGGCGGGAGGCATCGCCGCCATTACCCATGACCGGCTGGTGGCCCTGGGTTTTTACGGGGGCTCCGTGGCGCTTCGCTTCGGCGGTCTGCCCTTGTTGGGCGTTACCGCCCCTGAGTTATGTCGCGTGAATGGCGGAGCCAATTGCGAAAGCAGCGGGTGGGATTTCTTCATCCTGAGCCTGGGTGCCGAATGCGTACTGGCATACGAAATGGCGGATCTTGCCCGGGATGAATATTCGGATAAGCCGCAAAACGGCGTGAAGGTCGGCGCCGCCATCGGCGCGGCGGGTCTCTCGACCCTGGCCTACCTGTATTCCTGGTTCCGCTTCCGCGAGGTACGGCAGCGGAATGATGGGGGAGAGAGCCGCGTTTCGTTGGCCTTGGAGCCGGCTGCCGGAGAAGCCCTCGGGGTAACCCTGCGGTTAACCTTGCCCCTTTGATTCTCCCGGCTTATCGACTCATCGCTTTATCGCGGGATCGCCAAATAGGCGCCGCCAGTAGCGGGCCGTAACACGCGGGCTCCGTTCAGGTTCAACACTTCCAAGACCGTCCCTGCCTCACCCCGCAACCCGCGTTTGACCGCGGCCATTTCGTCGCTATCCGGCCTGCGGAACAATGCCGTCCCCGCTCCCGGCCGGATCAGTACCGTAGCCCGCGCCTCCGGCCCGGCATTCTGCATGATCAAAAGGATTTGGGCGCGCCCGGTCCAACCTTGCGGCGCATAGCGGGAGAGTTCCACCGTGAAGCGGGCCAAGTCCGGAACCGCCACCGTCTCATCCGCCGCTCGCCGGGTTCCATAAGGCATGGGCGCGTTCCGTCCCGCATCGTACACGTCCGCGCTGCCGGCGCCGGCATACGGGCCATGGAACAGCACGCCCCGGGTATAAGCCGACCCGACCTGGAAATCGATTCGCGCCCCCAGCAAGCTGTTGGCGTCGCGGCGGGCGGGATTGCCTTCCGCCTTAAAGGCGAATTCCAGCGCGGTGGGGAGTGACTCCGCGGTTACCCCGATTTCCTGGTCCGCCGCCGCGGTCCCCATCATGCCCATGCGGCCGATCCAGGCGCGGCGGTCAAAAGCGGCGTACGACGGGGTCTTGCCGCGCTCGGGATAATAATGGTTGACCGCGATGATCCTGCCTACGGGCGCGGCATCGAGCAAGGAGCCCGGCGAGCCGTCCTCGGCATCGAGGTACAAGGTTCCCATGCGGGGGATGGAACCGGTCCAGGTCCAATCGGCCAGAACGGTATTCGGGAGCGATTGCGACGCGGTGAGATCCTCGTTGGCCCCGTCTCCCAGGCTGTTTTGGCCCTTATCGATGGCGTAGACGCGGACCGTCCCCTTTGCGAAGGGCGCGTTGCGGAAGCGTACCGTGACGTTCTGATCGGACGCTGTACGATTGAGGAGCAACAGGCCGGCATGATGGTCATCCGTCGACGCTACGGCCTTGAGATCCCCGACATCGCTTTGGACCGCCACCCTGTCCGTCGGCATCATGGCCCAGATGCGGAAGGCGTTGTAGGTGGCTTTGCGCCTGCCGTTGAGATCGAGCAGGCCCAGGCGTTCCGCGCCGCCGCATTCGCACGGGTCCATGAACTGGGCCCAGAAAATCGAAGTGAGTTCCGGCCGTTCCAGGAATCCCAGGAACGAGTTGAGCATCTCGTTGGCGCCTTCGAAATGATCCTGGGCCGCTCCGGCGACCCAGCTATGGTATACGTTGTACTCATCCAAGGTGGTCTCCGTGCGCAGGAAGCGCGCATCGGCGGCCAGCAGCTTACCGACCTGGGTGGTCCAGTCATGCGCCATCTCGCCGTAATTGTGGTAGGAGAAGAAATCCAGCGGGATATCCCTGCTCTGCACGTATTGGACGAACCCCTGGTACCAATCCGGGAGCGATACCGTAGGCCCGCCCACCTTGGCGTCCGGATTGGCGGCCTTGATGGCGCGGGCGGTGTTCTCATAGATTTGGAAATAATCCTGCGGTCCGCCGATGAAGAACCAATCGAAGTTGGGCTCGTTCCACACCTCATGGTACGAGACCGCCGATCCTTTCAGATGCGTGGCCACATCGGTGACGATGCGCTTCCAGGGATCGACGGTAGGCGGCCGCTTGAAGGCGTCCGGGGCGCCATTGCCCAACGGGAAAGGCGTGTAGTCGAAGCCCCATTGCACCAGAGATCCCTGATCATTGGCGAGCTTCTGCCAATGGTCGATCAGGGCCCAGTCGTAGACGGGATGATCGGACGTGCCGCTAACGGTTTGCGAAAGACTCTGGTTCATGCCCCAGAAGAATTCCAGCCGCAGCACTTCGGGCCGCAGTTTGCCCAGCCAGGGAATGTCCCGCTCATAGGCCTTGGTAGAAGGGGCCGCTGTCGTGTATAGGTTTATCTTGCTTTTATCGAGCGGGTAGCCCGCCCCTTTGCCGAAGTCGGCCGTGACGGTTGCGGCCCGCCCCGTCATCGCGGCCAGGGCAATACCCAGGCCTAGGCGCGCCAGGCGCGTATGGATTTCCGGTCCCATCTTTTCCCCCAGATCCTCGCGCCGCGCGTATCGTCCAAGTTACGGCACCGGGCCATGGCGGCCCATCCCGAACCTACCGCTCCCGCGTCATCCCGGCACGCGATCGCGGGCCTCCGCGGCGTCGCATTCCCCCCTTCCCATGGCGGTTTTTTCCGCTCGCCGGTGAGGCTTGCCTGTCAACGGCCCGGCCCCGCCCGGGACGTCCGTGAATGGGGGAGTTAGATTTCCCTCCGGGCCTACGGGGTTTACTTCCCTCCCGGGCCGCGGAAAGCGGGAGCGCGTGGAAAAGAATCGGTTGGAAGCTTTCAGTGACGGCGTATTCGCCATCGTCATCACCCTGCTCATCCTGGAGATCCGCCTGCCCGAAGTGGACTACGATCAGCTGCGACAGGCCTTGGTCGAAGTCCTGCCCCGCATCTTCGCCTATATCATGAGCTTCATCATCATCGGGTTGTACTGGATTTCCCACCACAATTCCTTTCACCCGGTAAAAAAAGTCGACCGGGTATTCCTGTGGATGAATGTGCTCCTCTTGCTGTTCG
>JAHFCH010000292.1 GCA_023249635.1 Fibrobacterota bacterium | reverse complement strand
CCAAAAGCGAAGTCCGCGCCGGGTATGGCCCCCCGGGCCCGGCCAGCCCAGCCTGCGCCGGCTCCGCACCCGGACCTGCGATAATGTACAGAGTGGGGAAGACTAAGCCGGAAAGCCCGACTTTTCGTACGCTTTGATAATGTCGCGGACCAGGCGATGGCGCACTACGTCCTCGACGGTCAACTCGATCTGGCCGATGCCCTCGATGCCGGACAGGATCTTGCGCGCATGCGCGAAGCCCGACTTCTCGAACTTGTCCAGATCGACTTGACTTTCATCCCCGGTCAGCACGGCTTTGGAGCCGATGCCGATACGCGTCAGGAACATCTTCATCTGCGAGATGGAGGTGTTCTGGGCTTCGTCCAGAATGATGAAGCATTTGCCCAGGGTACGGCCGCGCATGTAGGCCAGCGGGGCTATCTCGATGGCGTTGCCATCCTCGTATTCCTTAAGCCGTTCACCCGACATCATGATGCTGAGCGAATCGTACAGCGGGCGCATGTAGGGCCCGATCTTCTCGCCGATGGCGCCGGGCAGGAAGCCCAGGCTCTCGCCCGATTCCACCGCGGGCCGCACCAAGATGATGCGCTCCACGAGCTTCTTCTCAAGGGCCTGCACGGCCATGGCTACGGCCAGGAAGGTCTTGCCGGTACCGGCGGGGCCGGCTGCCAGTACGATGTCGTGCTGCTTGATGACGCTGATGAACCTGGCTTGGCCGCGGGTCTTCGGCTGCACGGGCTTGCCGAAGCGGTCCATGAGGATGGGCTTTTCCAGGTGGGGCGTAAAGTCGCCCGGCTTGCCTTCGCCTACCGAACTTCCGGCCAGGATCTCGGACACGTAGAAATCGGTTAGCTGATGACCGGTGCGCATGGCATCGCGCATGCGTTCGAGGGCCTCGTGGGCGCTTTTGACTTTGGCCTCTTCGTGGGCCTGGATTGTGATGCCGGGGTTCCGGGTGAGGAGCTTGACCTTGTAGGTCCGCTCTACCCCGATGAAATTTTTCTCGCCTTCGCCCGCCAACTGGATTTTTTCGTCATCCGTGGCGGGCAGGTTGAATGAAAACAATAGTCAGTTTCCGGACTTGGCGGTGTTGCGGTTCTTCTCTTCGCGCAATTGATGGGCCTTCTGCTCCGCATCCTCGGCGGAATGCTTCGCATCTTCCAGCTTCTGGTTCTTATCGGGTTCGGCCGAGGCCGAAGAATCCATGGAAGCCGAGGAGTGTTTGCTGCCGGCGCATCCCGTTACCGCCAGGAGGGCGGCTACGGCGAGGGGCCAAATAAAGCTCGGGAACCTTGAAATCATTCGTTTCTCCATGATTTTACTGGGACTTAGAGCCATAACTTAGAGCCACATGGCCGGATAGTCAATAAGACAGCCAGGAAATCTACTTGAAAAGCCCCCCGGAACCAACCCCGCAGGCTCTGGGGGGCCTTCCGGAAGGGGCGGTAGGACCCGCCTGGCCCGGGTAAGGGGGACCGGGAGCAGTTTCGAGATCGGGGGTGTGGGTAGGGTAGGGCGAGGCCGGACGGCGATTTACGTGCGTCCAGGATCGAAGAAGCTTGCTTTTTTCGACCGCCTGTTAATACTTTTTGTGACGCTTCACGGAATGCCCAGAGGGCTGAAAGGTTTATGCAAGCGGACCTGCGTTCGATCATGGAAACCATCAAGGGAACCTTGGTGAATACCGAGCTTATCCACGACTTCGTGGACCTCGTTTATGTCGGATCTGACCTCAATGAATTGACCGACGATTTGACCAACATCATGCTGGTCACCAATCTCGTGCATATCCGGTTGATGGAGGTCGCCGAGGAAGTGGACATCGTGGCGATCGTCTTTTGCCACGGGCATCTGCCCAAGCCAAAAGACATTTCCCGCGCCCAGGAACTGGAGATCGATCTGATCACCACGACCATGACGTTGGATGAGGTCCATCGCGCCCTCAGGTCGGAATACGGGACCACGCTGGATATCAAGGCGAAGATAAAGCCCACCTAGGCTCACTCGATATTCTGGATCTGCTCCCGGATTATCTCCAGCTCTTCCTTCCAACCCACGCATAAGTGCTGCATATCCGGGAACTGGCTTTTCGTTCCCAACGTATTCACTTCGCGTAGCATTTCCTGGAGCAGGAACCCCAGCCGCTTGCCGGGCGATTTGTGATCCGACAAGGTTTCCAGGAAGTGATGCAGATGCGCTTCCAGACGCACGATCTCTTCCGTTACGTCCAGGCGCTCGGCCATGATCCCGATCTCGGTAACCATACGATCCTCCGCGAGTACCGCGTCGCCGGCGAGTTCCTGCACGCGGGCGCGCATCTTCGCGACGTATTCCTGCTGGCGCACGGGCACCAGCGCCTTCACCTTCTCCAGGCCCGGGAAGAAGCCGCGGACGCGCGCGATCAGATCGGCGGCGAGTACCCCGCCTTCCTTCTCGCGCATCGCCACCAATTCGCGGCAGGCCTTGTCGTACACGGGCAGAATCCGTTCCATCGCGACATCGCCCGATTCCGATGCCTGCGAGGAGATGACCATGTCGGGAATCTTCAGCAGATCGGCGATGTCAATCGTGGCGCCTGATCCCAAACGTTTCTGGGCGTCCTGCACCATGACCTGGTAGGCTTTAAAGAGGGTTTCGTTAAGGGCCAGACCGCCCGCACCGGGACCATCGCTCTCGTACTGCACGTGGCAGGTCACGCTTCCGCGGGAAAGATGGCGGCCCAGTTCCTGCTTCAGCTTGGGCTCCAGGTGGAGGATATTCTTCGAGGCCCTTACCTGGAATTCCAGAAAGCGGTTGTTCACCGACTTCAGTTCCACCGTAACGACGTATCCCGATCCCACGGTTTCGGCTTTGCCGTATCCGGTCATGCTCTGTGCGGCCACTTGCTGCTCCTTGTCCTTTGCCGCCGCAAGCGCGGCGGAGGAATCAGGGCCCCAAGGTAGCAATGGTCCCGGCTCCGGTCTTGCCGCCGCCTTGCGGCGGTGTTGCCGCCGTTTAGACGGGTCCGGGATGTGTCCGGCATCATGTGGGCGCCTCGGGATTACGCCGATGATTGAACAGGACCCCGGTAAACGCGGTCCACAGCCTACCTGTAACGGAGTTGTCCCATGCCTCGAATCGACGTCATGCTTCGCCGAGCCCCTTTGCTCCGCAACGCTGGCCGTGCTTTTACAGCCACCGTAATCCTGGCGCTCGGCATAACCGATTGCGATTTGCCCGGCGCCCTGGTTGCATCGGAACGCGCGAATCCCTCCGTATCCCAGCATGATTCGGCCCAAGGGAACGCGTCCGCATTGGCCCAGGACACGCTGACCAGCAAGCGTCAGCAGCCTCCCACCACAAGTTCTGCGGCTACGGGAACCGCCGCAACTGTCTATCCCAATCCCGATGGGGGGTATTCCCCGAATCCGGGTTCGTGCGCTCCCGCCCAGGTAACCTCCAAGGCACCCATGGATTCCGCGGCTTCGGTCCGGGTGGCGGTTCCCGTGGCGCAGGAAAAGTCCAGGGCAGAATGACTAATCAGCGAAGGCCGTCGCCTTGGTCCGGCGCCGATTTCCGCGATGATTTGTGAAGTTCGAGGCATAACTCCGCCCTTATCAGGTTTTCCCCGAGAGCGGGTCATGGGATTGGCAAAAATCCTTGCCTGGCTCGAGTCCACCCCATAGAATCGGTTTGGTCTTAGGTCAAATTACGGTCCCGGTAAACCAAAATGGAGATCTCGGCAATGACTCGTATCCCCCGCTTCAATATCGCGAAGTCGCTGGTAGCAGCGGCCTGCGCGCTTTCACTCACGTTCGTAGGATGCGCCCAAAAGTCGGGCAAGTCCAACAAAACGGTTGTCGCTCCCGACGACAAAACCAAGAACGATGTGAAGAACATCGTCACCAAGCTCGACACCCTGCTGAACGCCAACAAGGGCAAGGGCAAGGGCGTGGTCACGGGTTTCCTGACGGGCGAAAACAAGTCGCTCGCCAAGAGCATCCTGGGAAAGATGGCCAGCAATGCCGGCGGAGAGCGCCGCCTGTTGGTCAATGAAGAGAAGCCCTTGAGCAAGGCCACCATCCTCATCTTCAATTCGTTGAAGCTCTCCACCGCGGCCGACACCACTCTCACCACCGACAGCACGGGTAACTACACCTGCGTGCTGGCCGAGGGCAAGTACTTCGGCTTTGCCGTCTACCTTGACCTCGAGACGTTCACCCTGGTGACCACCTCCATTCCGAACATGAATCCGAAGGCCGACTCCATCACCAAGATGGATACCGCCACCGCCATCGAGGACGTGACCGCGCCGACGGTGCTGGGCGTATACGATGCCAACTCGTCCAACAGCGACGGCATCTTCCTGGTGGGCTCCGTGCCCGATACCAAGGCCAAGATCAATATCACCTTCTCCGAGGCCATGAATCGCGATGCCGCCAAAGGCGTCATCCTCGGAAAAATCGATACCGGAAGCACCTCGACCTCCATGGTACTTTCCGACACCACCAAGGACGTGTCCTTCAGCTGGAGCGGCGATAGCAAGGTGCTGACCTTGAACATCGCGACGCTCGCCACGGGCGCGCAGTACGGCCTCATCCTGCCGACCACCCTCAAGGACTTGGCCAAGAATCCCCTCGAGAAGGAATTCCGCGCCACCTTCGTAACCGTCAAGGCCGCCGACCTGGCCTCCGTGGGCTTCGCGCTGAGCAACACCTTTCCCGCCGACAAGGAAACCATCAAGCCCATCCAGAATCCCAGCGTTAGCTTCAACCGCCCCGTGGACGCCGTAACCCTGCTGAAGGGCGCGAGCATCGACCCGGAAATCACGGGTTACTGGGAAATCTCAGGCCCCCGCGCCGTGTTCATCCATAAGCTACCGCTCGCGATCGGCAAGACCTACACGGTCAAGATGCCCGCCACCATTACCGATCTGTCCGGCCAGGCCCTGGGCGCCGCCGGGTCGTTCACCTTCACCGTCAAGGATTTCGAAGGCGCCGCCAAAGACAACACCGGCGCAGGCAAAGACATCGCCCTTACCGTCGAAGGCGTATTCGACGCCTACCTTTCGGGCGACCTCGGCCGCTTCGCCGCCGCTTTCCACCCCAACTTCCGCATGTACGATGAAGACGGCTCCATCAAGTCCAAAGCCGAGTTCCTCGACAAGATCCGCGCCGATGTGGGCGAGCACCAGGCCCTTTCCGCCGGTATCATGGGACCCGTGTTCGACAATTCCACCGCTTCCTGCAAGGACCACCTGGGCCTGTGGAAGGTAATGCCCGTCGGCGGCGGCGATGAAGTCTGGGTAAGCGCCTACGTGCAGCCCGGTCAATCGCCCAAGGTATACGACAAGGATCACAAGGAAGTGGCCCAGGCCGACCTGACCTGGGACAAGACCGGCCCCCGCTTCACCTACAAGACCAAGGTGTACGGCTTCGGCCCCGACATGAGCAAGTTCAAGGGTCCCGTGAGCATGGATGCCGCCAAGGAAGACATCCACTTCATGGCCGACATGCTCAAGCAGACCTCGACCGTGGCCCTGGAACTGGTCAAGCTGGAATCCAAGACCGAGTTCAAGGTAGACGCCGCGGTGACCATCAACACCAAGGGCGACACCGCCAAGCTGGCCGTGAAGATGATCGACTACAGCAAGTTCAGCCGCACCAATTTCCGCGATGGCGAAAGCGCTTGTAACAGCACCCTGGCCGACACTTCCTACCAGGTGTTGAAATTCATCCTCATCAACGACGGTTCCAAGTGGATGGTGG
>JAHFCH010000104.1:13182-22505 GCA_023249635.1 Fibrobacterota bacterium | reverse complement strand
AACCGCGTATTGGAAGTGTTTCTGGATCAAACCCGCAATGCCACCAGCCTTACCTTTCCGCGGGGGAAGGATCAGGTCAATCCATCCGCGATCCCTACCGGTCCCGACAGTATGCAAGCGCTGATGCCTGCGCGCTTCTCGGCTTTCGGGCAAGGCGCCATCTACGGAGAGACGCACGCCGCGTGGACGGGTCAATTCGAATTGGCCCATGATCAGGCGGACCTCTCCGAGTTCGTGCCTTCGGGTACCGGGAAGGCCGGGAGCACGCAAAAGTTGAGCGGGGATATGGTTCGGGCCCGGGCCGCCATGCGCGCCACGGGGTACTTCGCCCAGCCGGCCTTACGCCTGGAAACCCGCAGCGAATACTGGAGCGGGAATCCTCTGGGGACGGACAAGGCCGGGAAGCAAGGATGGGGCGATGCGGAGGACGCGGAGCTGGAGGCGAGCCCGGAGCTGGGCATGCTCTCGGGACGCGCGCAGGCGGGCATGGGCCGCGCCAGCCGCATGGCCGACCAGGTTTATTGGTTGCCCCGCTTCGGCGCCCTGGCTCGGTTGGATCTGCCGCTGGGATTCGCGGCCGAAGCTTCGCTCTCGTCCCGCGCCGAGGATCCCTCCTGGGAAACCCTCTATCGCGGCAACCCCGCGCGCTTCCGTTTCGCCAGTCCGGATGTGAAACCGCGCACCGATCGCACCGCGCGCGCTTCCGCCTCCTGGGCCTGGTCGCGGTTCTCCCTGGAGGCGGGCTTCGATCGCATGGACGGCCAGGATGCGTGGTTGCCTCGCGTGCTGCCCAATCCCGGCGCCTGCGCGGCCCTGGCCGATTCGGAATACATCCCCTTGCAAGGGCGTCATTGCGCCGACAGCTCCCTGACTGATACCCTGGCATTGGGCTTGCGCAATTATTCCAGCGAGATCATCGATGCCTGGCACCTTGGCGTTGGTCTCGGACTCGGCAATTGGACTCTCGGCTTGCGGAATCGGTTCGTGCTTTCCCGTACCGTGGATGATCCGGATTTGAAGGCCACCCTGGAAGACCTATCGGTGCCCGAGCGCGTGTTCCAAGGACGCCTACGTTGGAAGCGCAACCTGCTGGATGATCGGCTTAAGTTGGATTTCGCCTGGGATTGGGAATGGTTCTCGACCCGTTACGCGTGGTCTCCGGACTTGGCGGGGTCGTCCCGCGTGGTGAAGCTGGACGAGTACCTGGATCTCGACTTCGAGGCCAACATGCTCATCAAGACCTTCACCCTGTATTTCAAGGTGCGCAACTTCAACCACGACCGCTATGCGACGGAGCCGGGGGTGCATCCCCCGGGTTTGAATTTCCGTTTCGGCGTGGATTGGATGCTGACGAACTAGTCGCGCAGCAGCGCCACCATGTCGCGCACGGCCCGATCGAGGCCGACCAGCACCGCGCGGCCAATGATGGAATGCCCGATGTTGAGCTCCCACAGGCCCTTAATCTCGGCGATGGGCCCCACGTTGCGGTAGTTGAGGCCGTGGCCGGCATTGACCATCAGGCCGCTCTTCTGCGCCACCTGGGCCATGTTGTCCAGCTTTACCAGCTCTTCTTCCCATTCGTTGCCCTCGCCGAAATCGTAGGCGCTGGCGTACTGCCCGGTATGCAATTCGATGAAGCGCGCGCCGGTTCGCACCGCGGCCTTGATCTGGTGCAGCTCCGCGTCCACGAACAGGGAGACGGCCACGTCGTGCTTATGCAGCGAGTTGACCATGCGGGTGATGTCTTCGATTTTGCCGGCCACGTCCAGGCCGCCTTCCGTGGTCAGCTCCTCGCGCTTTTCGGGCACCAGGGTCACCATGTCCGGCAGTACGTCGATGGCGAATTGCAGCATCTCCACGGTGGGCGCCATCTCCAGGTTCAGATGCGTGGTCACCGTCTGGCGCAGCAGGCGGATATCGCGCTCCTGCATGTGGCGGCGATCTTCGCGCAGGTGCGCGGTGATTCCATCGGCGCCGGCGAGCTCGCACAGAGAGGCCGCGGCGATGGGATCGGGCTCGCGTACCTTGCGCGCCTCACGGATGGTGGCGATATGGTCGATGTTTACGCCCAGCTTCGGCATGCTTCCCTCGCTTCCGCAATCACTCTAGAACTCATCGCTCTTGCAAAGCCCAATAAATAGCTATAAGCGCGGCGAATTTCACTTCACCGCTTTCTTCACGGGCTTGGGTTTCGCCTTCTCGGCGGTTTTAACGGCGGTTTTTGTCGCAGGCTTGACCGCGGGTTTGACAACCGTTTTCGCGGTCGTCTTATCTGTGGTTTGGGCAGTCGTCTTGCTCGTAGTCTTGGCTGCGGTTTTCGCCGGGGTTTTGGCCACGACCCCGCTCCGTTTGTCCGACGTCTTTGCGGGCGCGACTGCAGGAGCCGGAACCGTGTGGGGCGGTTTGGCCGCCGCCGGCGCAGCCAGATCGGGATCGGGAAGGCTATCCGGCGTTGCCAGGGAAGACAAAGTCACCAGTTCCAAGCCCATTTCATTGAAGCGTTCGGCATTCGCATCCAGGGCTTTACGCAAATTGCGGAACCCCGTGACCGAGTAGGGCAGGGCCAGCACCGCGTCACCGGTTTTCTGGGCCAGGGCCACCTTGCGCGCGAGTTCATCCTCGAGATGCAGGCTGTCCTTCCACTGGGCTAGGGTACGGTTGCGGGCGCCTTGCGCCGCCGCGGTTTGCCGGGCCAGGCTGCGTTGCGATCCCGTCAAGTCCAAGAACACCAGGTTGCGGCGCGCGGTGTATTGGAAAACCTTATCGAGCAGGGGCTGGTTCTCGATGGCGCGATCGCCGTACCGGGTCGCGAACCCCGCGGCCTTGGGCAGGCTATCCCGCGCCTGGGAGAGGATGCGCTCCACATCGTCCTTGCCATGATGGATGAACAAGGCATGCTTACCGGGATCCACGAAGGGATAGGCCGCAGGTTCCATCGGCAGCGCGATGAGAATCTCATTGCGCGCATCGGTGAAGCGCAGCTTGCGCAAGGCGGGATTCTCCGCATAAGGATCGACTACGAGGGATTTGTCCCAGGGCGCGGATTCCAACTCCGCGGCCTGCGTTTCCCGCAGCGAATCCAGTTCGTTGAATACGATGGCGAGCTTGGCCGCCCCTGCCATGAAGCCCGCGCCCAGGCTGGCGCGCAGCTTGATGTTCTGCCCGTTCGACGCCAACAGGTATTCCACGCTGCGATTGGGCGGGCGTAGTTCCGCTCCGGCCAATACCTGGATGCCGCCAGCCTTGCAGGTCTTCTCGATCTCCAGCGCGTACTCGTGGATGGGGCGTCCCTTGGGAAAGGTGATTTCCCAATAGCCGGTCTTGCGCTTGATGTTCTTTTCGGGAAGCCCCGCCGAACGCAAGAGCGGATCGAAAAGCTTGTCATGCCATTTGCCGCCGGTGGTATCGGCTTCGACAGGGGGAAGGGCGTTGGTGGAATCGCGCAGGGTATCCGCGGAGGCGGGGGCTGCCTTAGCGGAAGCGGCCGCCGAGCGGGGCAACAGGCGACCCGCCAACCTGCCGAGCACGATGATGCCGGCGGTAAGGACCATGAAGATCAGGATTTTCCGCGCAATGCCCATCGCAGGTCCATGCAAGATAGCAATTCCGACCGTTTGTGCTATCAGCCGCAAGTGCTATCATTATCCCATGCTCGTCGCCGTGCTGTGTGGGGCCACCGCCGTTGGCAAATCGGCCCTCGCCCTGCGACTCGCGCAGGCCAACGGCTTCGAAATCATTTCCGCCGATTCGCGCCAAATCTACCGCGGACTCGGGATAGGCACCGGCGCGCCCAGCGCGGCCGAGCGCGTCGCGGTTCCCCATCACCTTGTCGGCATCTGCGATCCTTCCGAACCCTTTTCGCCGCGCATGTACCCGCCGTTGGTCCACGCCCTGCTCGAGGCCCAGCCGGGCAAACGCTTTTTGCTGGTGGGCGGCACCGGCCTCTACCTCAAAGAACTCTTGTTTCCTTCCCCCTTCGATCGCGGCCCCACGCCGGATGCCATCAAGGCCCAGGTCCAGGATCGGCTGCGCGTTGAAGGGCTCGCCTCCATGTACGCGGAGTTGGCTCGGCTCGATCCGGAAGCCGCCGCATCCGTGCATCCCAACGATGCCTATCGCATCGCCAAGCGTTGGGAGAACCTATTGCTGATGGGGGAGAGTTATACCAAGCTCACGGGCCCGGTTACCCGGGACCCCCGCTATGCGGCCACGCCCATCGTATGGGTAGACGCGGAGCGCGAGGAACTCTACCGGCGCATCGATGCGCGGGTGGAAGCCATGGCCAAGTACGGCTGGGTCGATGAAGCGCGCCGCTTGGCCGCTGATCCCGCATGGCGTTCGTCGCCCGGCTGCAGTTCCCTGGGATATGCCGAGATGACCGACGTGGCCGAAGGCAAGATCGACCTGCGCGCGGCGGTCGCGGCCATCCAGCAACGCAGCCGCAATTACGCCAAGCGGCAGGGGACCTTTTTCAGCCGCCAATTGCCCGGCGCCCTCCGTTGGGATTGCGCGGCCCTGGAGTCGCTTTGCGCTTCGGTGGATTGGCGATGGGAAGCCCTCGCCAACAAGCTGGAAAACCCCGGAAACAGCGAAGAATCGGGGCTTTAGGCCCCCGTTCCCTTGACAGGAAACCGCGGCCCGAACTAACTTTCCCCACCTCACATAGGTCTGTAGCTCAGTTGGTTAGAGCATCGCTCTGATAAGGCGGGGGTCGGCAGTTCAAGTCTGCCCAGGCCTACCATCCAGGCTCCCCGGCGGCCGGTTTCGCGAGAAACCCGGCTGCCGAGGGAGTCGAGATGCCCCCACGATTTTTTCGCCTCCTTTCACCTCCATTTCCAGCCACTCCGCACCTGCTCCCGGCTGCCTGGGTCTCCGTTCTCCTCTCTCCCTTCCACTATCCGTTTTGTCGGCTAAACGCGAGCCCTCTCGATTGCGCGGGTTTCCGCCCCATGACGGCTTTCCCCTGGATCGTCCCTCGATCCGACAAGACGCGCAGGCCCGGGCTCCCTACTTTGGAGGCTGAGTGGGGGGTGGGATGCCGTGCAACAACAGATCGAAACCGGGGATGATCGGGGCGCTGGTATTCCTATCGGCAGTGTCCGCTTTCGCGCAAACCCCACCCAAGCCCGACATCGTATTCTTCATCGCCGACGATCATAGCCAGCTCGACGCCTCCGTCTACGGCGCCGCGCCCTTCCTGAAAACCCCCAACATGACCGCGCTCATGAAGGCGGGCATGACCTTCGACAACGCCTTCGCGGCCAGTCCCGCCTGCGCGCCCAGCCGCACCGCCTTCCTTACCGGACTCATGCCTTTCCGCAACGGCGCCGAAGCCAACCATACCTTGCCCAAGGATACCCTGCTGTGGCTTACCCGCAAACTGCATGCGGCCGGCTACCGCGTGGCCGCCTTCGGAAAGGTAGCGGACGCCAGCAGCGGCCATGAGAAGGGGTTCGACTATTGGGACGACGTGCCCAGCCGCGGCGACCTCAGCGGGGCGGTGGCCAAATACTATGCGGGCCTTGCCGACAAGACCAAGCCCGTGTGCCTGCTGGTGGGGGACCATCGGCCGCATGTCAGTTGGATAGCGAAGAGCATCTACACTCCCGCGGAAGTCACCCTGCCTCCGACCTTCATCGATACCAAGGCCACCCGCGAACACCGCGCGCGTTATTTCACCGATGTCACCGGCATGGATACCGAGCTGGGCAAGGTCTACGCGTGGACCAAGGCCCACCTGGGGACCCATTACGTCTTCCTGTATTCCGCCGATCACGGAGCGCAATGGCCCTTCGGCAAATGGAACCTGTACGATGCGGGCATCAAGGTCCCCTTGATCGTGGCCGCGCCGGGCCTGATCGCGCCGGCAAGCCGCACCCAGGCCATGGTCTCGTGGATCGATCTGATGCCGACCTTTTTCGATCTCGCCGGCGCCCCGCAGCCGCAGGGCGTGGACGGGAAATCTTTCAAGGCGGTGTTGACGGGTGCCGCGACCGCGCATCGGACGGAAATCTTCACCACGCATACCGGCGATGGGAACATGAACGTGTTTCCCCAGCGCAGCGTGCGGACGGATAAGTTCAAATACATCCTGAATCCCTATCCCCAGTTCTACCACAGCAACCATTCCGATATGGACAGGTTGGATGGGGCGGGCGCCTATTGGGGTTCCTGGGACAGCGCGGCGGCGCATGACTCCACGGCGGCCGCCATCCGCTACCGGTACTACATACGCCCGCGGGAGGAATTCTATTCCCTCGCGGATGATCCCTATGAACAGCATAATCTGATCGGATCGGGGAAATTCCCGGCCCAGGTGGCGGAGCTGCGCAAAAAGGTTTCCGATTGGCTGGCGGAGCAGAAGGATACCCTGCTCCTGGTGGGCAGGCCTTACCCGATCACGGGACCCCGCCCGATGAACACGGATACCATCCGGCCTTGGCAGGCTCCCGTCGCCTTGGCGCAGTGGCATCCCCCCGCGAACATCGCGAATTCGATGTTGCGGATCATCCCCACGCGCGTGGATGGTAGAACGTTACGCAAAGGTTCACGCGCGACTCAATTCGCCCCTTTCCAATAGACCGCCCCGGTAGGCGCCGACGACGGCCTGTGCCCCATCACCTATTCCCTGAATTTTACGATCCGGTATTTTTTGGGAAGGGAATGTCGTCGGGACTCCCACCCAAGATTTAGCTTCTCCGCGATCCGCGGGCTGGTGGACTCCAAGCCGGTGGAAAACCAGAACCGAGGAGCTTCCGTTGAGCGCATTTTCCCGTGCCGCCTATTTTGCTTTTTCCGTCGCGGTCGCGTCGGCATCCGCCTTCACCCCTTCCGCCACCGACTATATCCATAGCCCTGGGCCCCAGGTCCGCAACGCGGCCGCCCCCATGGCCGCGTCTGCCGGAATGGAGGAGCCGGACGGCAGTACCCTCACGGTTACCTCCATCGACGGCTTTGTCCTAACCGTGCGAAAGTTCAACGGCAAATTCACCTCCCTCCTTGTCCCCCAGGCCGAGCTGGATCAGGTGGGCCTTTCCCGGGTGCGCAAGCTCATCGACGAGCATGACCTCCTCTATCAGACTTACAAGACCTTGGTCGGAACCGAGCCCGTGGGCGCCGGCCTGCTGCGCGTCCTAATCGTCCCCACCACCTGCGGCGGCAAGGGCGGCGGCTGCGCCAATCCGGGCATGAAAGGCCTCGAGGTCACCACCGACGTGTTCACGGGCTACCCTGACTATATCCACTATGTCCTCCACGAGATGGGCCATTGCTTCGACAACTACAGCGGTAGCCTCTTTTCGGGCGGAGACGGGGTGCATGCCTGGAACGCCTTCTTCGACGAGTTCATCAAGTCCTGGCTGGGCATGTCCGAGTTCGGTCTGAACGACAAGGACTACCAGGCCTTCCGGCTCAAGAAGAAATTCGGCCCGTATGAGGCCTATCCGGGCGCGAATTGGAGCCAATGCATCCGGGACAATGGCTGCGACGTGGTGGGCATACACACGGCGACGGAATTCTCGGTGACGGCCCAGGGCGGACCCATCCTCATTATCGCCTCGCTTTACGGCAAGGCCGCCATGGTCCCCTGGCTCAACAAGGTCCGCGAGGTCATCGC
This sequence comes from Fibrobacterota bacterium, assembly GCA_023249635.1. GTDB lineage: Bacteria > Fibrobacterota > Fibrobacteria > UBA11236 > UBA11236 > Chersky-265. The sequence goes on along the minus strand of JAHFCH010000104.1, from coordinate 14,890 downwards.
CGAACGCGGCCAATTCCAGGCCCCGGACGTGAAAGCGGAAATCCTTATCGAATCCCTGTCCCGCGCCGTCAATGCCAACCTCACCTGCTTTTTCGATCAGTGGCAATGGCCCATGAGCAGCGCCCTGCGGTCGCGCTTGGCCGCCTTCGGCAGCAACGCCTTCTGCGTGGACGCGGACGGCGACGGGTATTCCCGCCTGAAGCATGATTGCGACGACGCTTCCGCGGCCATCCGTCCGGGCGCGATCGAAGTCGTCAACGGCAAGGACGATGATTGCGATGGCACCGTGGACGATGTGCGCGTTACCGAAAACCTTCCCGTCAATCCCGGCAACCCCCAGCCGGTCCCCTTCCCGGTCCGCATCGTCGGCAACCGCCCGAACGGTACGGATTGGAATTGCTTCCGCTTCAACCTGCCCGCGGCCCAGGCGGTCCAGTACACCGTCAACACCATCGGCAGCACCTACCAGGGCTGGAACCATTCCCAGTCCCAGGATCGTAGTTCCGATCTCTTCGCGGGCTTCGTCTGGGGCGGGGATATGAATACCTGGAACCTGTCCCTCGCAGCCGGGGATTGGACAGTATGCACCGAGGTGGCGGACACCGGCGGTACCTATGAGCTTACCCTGGGCAAGGGCTACGCCTATCCCATGGCCCAAGATCTCTATCCCGCGACCTTTACTCCCGCGGCAGGCAGCGCGAGCAATGCCGGCAAGTACCTGCTGCCGCTGCCACCCGTCCCCGCCTCGGTGGCGGGCCTGCCCGGACTCACCGCGCGCTACTGGGTCTCCGGCTACGGCGAGGTGGGCAATATCAGCGCTACCTCCGCTGCGCCCTTCTCGTGGACTCCCGCGGCCGGAGGCATTCCCCGCGCCTCGGTCTTCCGGGTTGCCTACCAGAGCGGTGGCGCACCCGTGCATGCTTGGAGCCAGATCCAGCCTCTGGTGGGCACGGTGGGTTGGACCAGCCAGGACATCGGAGTTCCGCTCCCGGTCGGCTCCACGGCCCGCTACGGCGAGCAGGACCTGAGCCTCACCGCCGGCGGTGCCGATATCTGGGGTACCTCGGATAGCTTCCGCTTCGCCTGGCTGCCCCTGAACGGCAGCGGCGAGGTGATCGCCAAGCTTCACGCTTTGAGCCTCACCCACAGCGCGGTCAAGGGAGGCATCATGATCCGCGACGGGGTGGGCGCCGGCGCCCGTAACGTGTTCGTGGGGTTGCAGGGGAATGCCCAGTCCACCTTCCAGGTCCGCGCTGCGGCCGGCGGCACGACCACCAATGCAAAGCGGGCCGCCGCGGCATCCTTATGGCTCAAGCTCACCCGCAACGGCGATGTCTTCGCGGCTTATACCTCGACGGATGGGTCGGCTTGGAGCCAGTTGGGCGGCTCCGTGAGCATCCCCATGGCCGCCACGACCCAGGCCGGCTTGGCGCTGACGAGCCATGCCGGCGGCGTGTCGGCCAAGGCCGGCTATTCGAACGCGACCGTACGTGGATTCGCGGATCTGCCTTCCCCTTGGCTGACCCGTGACATCGGCGTTACGGGCCTTCCCGGCAGCGCCACCCATGCCTCCGGCGTCTTCACCGTGAAAGGCTCCGGTTCCGACATATGGGGGGCGGCCGACGCGTTCCGTTTCGCCTATTTCCCCGTGGACGGCAACATCACCTTGACTGCCCAGGTGACCGGCGTACAGAACACCAATGCCTGG
>JAHFCH010000104.1:0-13172 GCA_023249635.1 Fibrobacterota bacterium | reverse complement strand
GGGAAACCTTAAGTGCCGATGCGAAGAACGCCTGCATGGCCGTAACTCCCGCGAGCGGCGTGACCTTCCAGCGGAGGACCGCGACGGCAGGGACATCGACCTCGACCACGGCCGGCGGAGCGGCGCCGAAGTGGTTGCGCATCGTACGGGCGGGGACCTTGTTTACGGGGTACGTTTCGGATAATGGAACGGCCTGGACCCAAATCGGGTCGCAATCGATAACCATGGCCTCGCAGGTGTATGTGGGGATGGCCGTGACGGCGCATAACAATGCGGCGACAGCGTCGGTCACGTTTCAGAGTCTAACTGCGAATTGAGTGAATAGGGCCGCCGGGAAAAGCGGATCGGGCACGAATCAGCGCGCCCCTTTCCAATAGACCGCTCCCGCAGCCGCGGACGACGGCCTCTGCGGCATCAGCTTGCCATCTACGGAGCGGAGGGTAATCCCTTCCCAATCCGGGGACGGGAGGCCCGAGGCAATCACCCAGCCACCGCTTCGATCGGATTCACGCAGGAGATTCCCTTTTCCCGCCGCCCGGAAACGGCCGGCCAGGGTGGGTACGCCGTGGAGGGGCCTGCCCGTGGCGGGATCCAATTCCATGAACATGTAGTCGCGGTAGGCGACCCCGGCGCCTTCGGATTGCAATGCGATGGAGCCTTCGGCGAGAGGATGCGACATGTCGGCCGGATCGTCGGTGTCGGACCAGCGCATCTTCCAGCATTTGAAGACCAGTACCCCGTTCACGTAATGGATGGCGCTGTCAGAGCCGCGCACGGTGGCTTCCATGACGTTCCACTCCCCGTCCTTGAAGGGCACCGAACTGCCCAGGCATTGCCGTCCGTCCGGGTTCCCGTGATTCACCATTTTGCCGCCCAGCTTGAACTGGTGCTTGGCCAGGGTGGAATCGATGGTGGTGTTCACCCACACCTTACTGATGGTCCAGATTTCCCCCATGCCCCTTTTCTGCCCTTGGTATTCGATGGAACGCGGGTAGGCGCCCAGGCGGGGCGCTTCGATGCGCGCGTGGTAAAGCATGCCCGCGTTCTGCGCCGGGTTGCCGGCAACGTCGAACTTCTCGCGGATGCGCACCCGATAATGGGAATACAGTTGCTTGGTGATGATATGCCCGGTGGGAGAACCGGATGCGTGGATGGAGCTGTCGCTGGCGCGCACGCTGAAGGTGCCGTCGGGATTCTTCACGGGATCGTTGTTGGGCGCCCCCGTCCCCAGCGTGGTATAGAAGCCGTTGAGGGTTTTCCCGTCGAACGCCGAGACCCATCCGGAATCCCGCTGCGCCTGGGTGATCTGCTCGGCCCGGACCCTGGTCGGGGCCAGGGCGATGGCCGACGCGAAGCTCGCAGCTATCGCCAACGTGAAGCGCCGCTTCATGGCAGCACCACCGTTTGCGTCCACTTACGGCCTTGGCCGTCCACCCGTAAGAGTCCCACCCCGCGGCCCGTAGCGCCGGTCGGGATATCCACGCGGCCGCTTGCATGTTCCCGAAGCGAAATCCCTTTGCCCGCAAGGTCGGTCAATTCCACCCGGTAATCGCCCGCCGGAAGATCAAGCCGTAACCCCTGGGTTACGTCGGTCCGGAGGGATCCGACCGCGGCCCGCGCCGATCCTTGGGACCGTACCCGCGTGGTGGGGCTGAAAGGGGCGCTCTCGGAAATCGCGTTGAGGGTATACCATACCTTATTGAAGAACAGGGCCTTGCCGTCCGCGGCGGTGACGCCAGTCAAGGTGATGCCGGCGACCTGGCCGGTGGTCAGGTTGGGGATGGCCAGGAATACGCTTTTCCGATCGGGAGAAATCTGGGCCGAGGAAACCGTAAGCGCGTGGTCCCCGACTTTGGGGCCGCCGTATTCGGCGGTGGGGGTATAGCCCCATTGGCGCACCGCGTAGGCCGCGGCCTTGGCTGCCGCGTCCGCGACCGGTTGGGTGAATTCGATTTCCAGGCCCGCCGCGCGGGAATGCACCGCCAGGATCTCGAACACGGGCTTGCCGTTGGGGACCAGCTTTTGCAATCCGAAAGTGGTACCGGACCAGCCCTGGTTGCTCTGGCTGCCGGTGCCCAGTCCGCCCACGAAAATCTGACCCTGCTCATCGATGCGGATGCGGTCGATGCCCACTTCCAAGCCGCCGCTGAAGGGGATGAGGCCTCCCTGGTATTCGCCTTTCACCTTTTCCATGAAGAAGCGGTAGATGCCGCCGCGGCTGATATCGCCCACGATGAATTGGCCCGCGTAGGTTCCGCTTTTCACGAAGCAGGGTTCCGTGGGGCTTTCGTTGGCCTCGCGATAGGGGCCCCACAGCACGGGCGCGACGGGGACCTCTTTGGCCGCGAGTTCCATGGGCCCGGCGGGATCGCCATGGTATCCGTAGAAGGCGCCCTGCTTGACGTGGAAGAACGGACTGGCGGGGCGCCAGCCTCCTTGGTTGTCGGTGACGAAGATTTCGTTGTCGGGGCCGATGGCGATGCCGTTGGGAGCGCGCAAGCCTTCGGCCACCATGGAATAGCTCCCGCCCGTGATGGGTACGGAGAGGACGGTGCTGCGTCCCGGGCCGCCTTGCGCGATGGGGTAGCCGCCGTGGCTTACGCCTCCGGCCAAGGCCATAAACAGCTTGCCGTTCTTGTGCACGGGGCCGAAGGAATACTCGAACCAACCCTGGTAGGCCGGGAACTTGCCGATTTCCTTGACGGCCTCGTACTTGCCGTCCCCGTCGGCATCGACCATTTTCACCACGCGATCGATATCGCCTACGTACACGCTGCCGTCCACGACCACGAGGCCGTGGGCATCCTTGAATAATCCCGAGGCGACTTCCGTGACTTTGATGGCCGAGGCATCCTTGCCCTTTACGCCGCTCATGCGGTACAACTTGGTGGTGCCGGTATAACTGCTGACGGTGGGGATGCCCGCGGGGCTGGTGCCTGCCGGACCCGTGGTCCCGCGCCAGGTCAGTACCAGCAAATCCCCGTTGGGCAGGAACTCGAGCCCGCATACTTTAGGCTCGAAGCCGGTAGGACGTATGTTCACCAGATCATACCCGGGATGCAAACCCACGTCCGGCCCGTTGGCGGCGAAAAGCGATCCTATCCCGATTGAAAAGGCCCAAAACAGAGTGCGCAGCATGGTTTTCTCCCTCGATTGCTCTGGGAAGGTATTCTTTCCTGTCCCATTTTTGTTCACAACCAAGGCTCTAAAAAATGCAAATCGTGAATAAGTCGCCTTTCCGATGAATCTGGTTTTAATCAATAAATAAAGGGTGTATTGGGGTTTTAGACCCTATTTTCACCCAAATATTTGTTCACTAACAGAGTACGGGATTCGCTTTGCAAGCGCGTCCGTCCGGTGGTAGATTGGAAGGCGTGTCCCCGACTCCGAGAACCGATGTATTCGCCTACCTGAACTACCGGGATTTCCTGCGGGACATCTATGCGGAAAAAAAATCCAAGGGAAAGACCTTCTCCTATCGTTACCTCGCGAGCAAGACGGGCCTGAAGTCCGCGAGCTTTTTCACCGGGGTCCTGCAGGGTAAGCGCAACCTGAGTCCGCACCTGGTTCTGAAATTCGCGGCGGCTTTCAAGCTCAACAAGCAGGAAACCGCCTTCTTCGAATTGCTGGTCAGCTATAATCAAGCGAAGACCCATGAAGAGAAGAAACACTTCTTCGATCGCATCATCTGCCTCAAGCGGCCCGCCGCCAAAATCGTGGATGCCGACAAATACGGGTTCTATGAAAAGTGGTACTACTCCGCCATCCGCGAAATCGCCGGCGTGCGACCGTTCCGGGACGACTACGTGAAACTCGCGCGCTCGCTGACCCCGGCCATCACCGCCGCCGAGGCCAAGCAGGCCGTGGAACTTTTGGAAGGCCTGGGGTTCATCATCCGTGATGCGGCGGGATACTACCAGCGGAAGGAAGCCACCATCTCCACGGGGCAAGCCTGGAAATCCCTCGCCATCGCCCATTTCCAATTGGAATCCTTCGAGCTTGGCAAACAAGCCGTGGACAGGTTCCCGCGCGCGGAACGGGACATGTCTACCATGACCTTGAGCTGCTCCCAGGCGACTTTCGAGGCCATTCGCGAAAGGATCGGATGCATGCGCCAGGAGCTGGCCGAAATGGCGAAGCACGATGACGCCGCCGATCGGGTGCTGCAATGCAATTTCCAGGTGTTCCCGCTTTGCAAACCTTTGCCGGTGGAAACGGAGCAGGGAAAATGATGCCGTCGCGATTGCGGATGTCCAGCCGCCGCTGCATCTTCGTGGCCCTGGCAGGTGTCGCGTGCCTGTTGGGTTGCATCCTCGATCATGGCACGGGCGCCGTGGCGGGAGGCGGATCTTCCGAGACCACCAATGGAACCGTGGTCGGTTTCGTCCGCAATCCCGATGGTTCCGCGGCCGCGACGGCCCGCGTCAGCTTGCGGCCCCGGGACTTCCTCAAGGATACCCTGACGGTTACCGGTACCCTGCGTCGTGAGGCCGAAGCCGTCACCGATGCGCGCGGTCGCTATGTCATCGATTCGGTTCTGCCCGGGGATTATTTCATCGAGGCCAACATCCGCGATACCCTGGGCACGCTCCGGGATTTCAGCGCGGGCGATCGCGATACGATATTCCTGGATTCGCTTTGGCTCAAGCCCACCGGGGTGGTGGTAGGCCAGCTCACTTCGGATCCCAAGGGGATTCCCGGCGCCTACATTCAGGTCTACGGCCTGGATCGCGTCGCCAGGGCCGATTCCAACGGCGCCTTCTTGATCCCCAATCTGCCCGAAGGATCCTATACCCTGCATGCCTCGCTCCCGTCCGGGGGATTGGAATCCCGCGATATCGCGGGAGTCGCGGCCCGCGGCGCCGACACCAACGATATCGGCACGGTGCGCATCTCCTCATTCGAGGATGAGGACTACGCTACCTGGCCGTATGCCCGACGCATCACCCTGAACACGACGGCTTCCGGCGCCGGGGTCGCGGGAAGCGTCGCCGGATTCCCGTTGCTGGTGCGTCTCAATAGCGCCAATTTCGATTTCGCGCTTTCGGCCGGGATGGATATCCGTTTTTCCGGCAAGGATGGGAAACATCTGCGTTACCAGATCGAGCGTTGGGACGCGGCCACGCAGCAGGCCGAACTCTGGGTGAAGCTCGATACCATCCACGGCAACAGCCATTCCGACTACATCACCTTGCATTTCGGAAAACCCGGTGCGCCCGACTGGTCCGATGCCGGGCATGTGTTCGACAGCGCCGACGGATTTGGGGGCGTTTGGCATCTGGCGGAAGAGGCCGCGGATACGGCCACCAAGGGTCTCTACCGGGACGCCTCGCCGGCGGCACAGAACGGCGATGACCGCATCGTCGCGAAGGATACCTCCGGCATCATCGGGCTGGGGCACGGCTTCGGGTTGGGGGACTACATCAAGATGCAGCCTTCCGCGACCTTGCGCCCGCAGAACCAGATCCAGATATCCGCCTGGTACCGGGGTAAAGCCACCGCCAACCTGGGCAGCACCATCACCAGCCTCGGCGATGCCTACGGGCTGCGGGTGGAACCGAGCGGAAACGTGCGGATGTTCGTGTTTACGGGCACCGCCGGCATTTGGAGCCTGGTGATGACCAAGACGGTCAACGTCCTTGATTCATCGTGGCATCATCTGGCGGGGAGCTTCGATGGCAAGGAGCTTAAGGTCTATGTCGATGGAACCATGATGGCGAGCGCCGTGGCGAAGACTGCGGCCATTCCCTACACCCTGGGGCCCGACTTCTACATCGGCCGGCACGGCACCTCGAAACGCGACTATGATTTCACCGGCTCCTTGGATGAGGTGGTGGTGCTGCGGGGAGTCCGCAATGCCGATTGGGTCAGGCTCAATTTTGAAAGCCAACGGGTGAATCCCACTCTGCTGGAATACTAAACGCCTCGTCTCCGTGGCGCCGGACGTTTCAGGATTTCCGCACCATGGCTTCTCCCAGGTATCCGTAACGCTCCCCGAGTACGAGGCATTCCCGGAGAGGAAGGATACCTTCCGAACTTCCGTGAGCGGTGAGGCAGGCGGCGGCGGCGCATGCGCCGTAAGCCAGGCATTCCTCCATACCGCGTTCCTCGTGGATACCGTATAGCACTCCGGCCGCGAACGCGTCTCCGGCGCCTACCGTTCCCGCAATCCTTGCTTGGGGCAGGCAAACCGAGCCTTGGCAATGGAAGGATCCGTCCGCGCCCAAGGCGCAGGCGCCCTGGGGCGAATGGATCACGGCCCACTCGCGCACGCCCATCCGCAACAACCCGGACAGGGCCGAGCGCATGGCGGGGCTGTCCGGGCCGGCGTTCTGAAGCGGAACTCCTGTGGTCTTCTCCGCTTCGTACTCGTTCAGGAAAAGGATGTCCACCGCGGGTAAGGTGCCGGCGAGGACGGCCGTGAAGTCGCCGGCTTCGGAACTCACCACATCTATGGAGGTCTTCAGGCCGCAGGAGCGCGCTTGTTCCAGCACGCCATAGGCCCCGGTGCGCCCGTCCTTCCGGAGCGCCTCCAAACCGTCCAGCAGCATCAGGTAGCCGAGATGGAAGACGCGGGCGGGAGTGCGCTCGAGATCGAAGTGATGGCTTTTCAGGCGGGCGTTGGCGCCGCGATGGTGGAAGAACGTGCGCTTGCCGGTGCCTTCTTCCGACATGACGTCGGTAGTCGACGTGGCCGCGCCCGTGAGCGACAGGATGCCGGTCGCATCGATTCCCGACGCGCGGCAATGGGCGAGGATGCGCTCCCCATCGGCATCGGCGCCGACCAGGCCGACGCCGGCCAAGGGAAAGGGCGCGCCCAGGCGGGCCAGGTCCGTCAGCAGGTTGCAGGGGGAGCCTCCCAGGTGCACGGATTCGGAACTGACATCGGCCAGCCGTTCGCGTTCGGGATAACGATCGACGATCTTGACCTTGTCCACGATCCAATTGCCGCCCGCGAGAATGCCGCTGCGCTCTTCCCAGGGAATGCGCATGGTCAAACCGCCTTCGCCAGCAAGGGGACGGCTCCCGTCCCGCTCGACTCCGGGGTTGCGACGGAAGCGGAATGATGGGATGCGAGGGCGGCGGCGAACAGGGCGTGGCTGGCCACGGCTTCGTCCGGGGTCGCGCAGGGGAAGGGGCAGCCGGGTATGCCCGCACGTTCCCAAGCGAAGGCCGCCAACATCTGCAACAGGCAATCGGGAAATCCCGGCTCGAAAATGGATCCGGTGATGGTGGGGAAGCAGGAACGGAAACCCAGATCCCGGCGCTGCCAGGCCTGGTCCTTCCCACCCGCGAAGGTCCATAGGGTTTTCGGTTCCTTGGTGCTGTAACGGACCCCGCCCTGGGTGCCCACGGCGTGGAAATACCAGGTGTTGGACTCCCCGGGGGAGATGCGTTTCATCTCCATGGTCATCGGGAAGGTACGTCCCCTATCGGTTACGTTGGCGTGCAGCAGGGCATTGTCCCAGGTGTCGCAGGCCGCCATGCCTCCCAGGCCGTCGGGCCGGCGGGTATACACCTTCTGCAACTGGGCGTAAACCGTATCGGGCCGCCAGCCCAGGCGCAGGGGCAGGTGCGTCACGTGCAGGCCCAGATCGCCCATTACGCCGATGGCGCCGCAGGTCAGCGCCTGGCGTTTCCAATTGATGGGCTTGTTGGGATCGAGATCGCTGGAATGCAGGAATCCCGCGCGAACCTCCAACAGCGTCCCCAGGCCGCCCGCGGCGGCGAGCTGATAGGCTTGCTGCGCGCCGGGATAAAAGGGGAACTCGGAACTGACGCGTACGAACCGGCCCAGCCTCTGGGCCGTGTCCCGGATCGATCGCGCGGCGCGCAGGTCCATCCCGAAGGGCTTTTCCGCCAGCAGATCCTTGCCCGCTTCCAGGCAGTCGAGATACACCTCTTCGTGGAGATGATGGGGGACGGCGGCGTATACGGCGTCCACTTCCGGCATTTCCAACAACTCGCGGTAGTGGCGGGTAAGCATTCTTACCCCCGGCACCCGGGTGAACCAATCGAGCCGCTCGGGATCGATGTCGCTTACCGCGATCACGTTGAGCTTCACCGGGAAGCCTTCCAGCACGAAGCCCCGGGCCGCGGCGGCCGCCACCTCCCGGCCCATCAATCCCGCCCCTATGATGCCGAGGTTGAGGCTATGCATGCACCACCCCCATCAGGGCGCGCACCATGCCCGCCGGATCGGAATGCTGGATGATGTTCCGCCCGTACACGATGCCGGCCGCGCCTTGGCGGATCACGGCCGCCGTGCGGGCCAAGAGCTCAGCGTCCGGGGCCCGGCCGCCACCGCGCACCAGCACCGGAATGCCACCCGCCACTTCCACCACGCGGTGGAAATCCTCCGCGTCGCGGGTGGGATCGGCCTTGATGATGTCCGCCCCGGCTTCGACGGCCTGGCGTACTAGGGGGATGATTTTGGCCGGATCGCCGTCGGGCAGGTAGCCGCCGCGCGCATCGGCCGCGAAGACGAGAGGTTCGACCATGAGCGGCATGCCCCAGCTTTCGCATTCCTGCTGCAGGCGGGCGATGTTGCGGAGACATTCCCCGTGCAGCCCGGGTTGGCCGGGAATGCTGAAGACGTTGGCGACCACGCAGACGGCGTCAAGGCGGAGCGCCTGGGCCACGGGTTCGGCGATTAATTGGCTGAAGGCGACCGCCGGCATCGCGCGGCCGTATACGTTGGCCACGTCGACGCGTAGCACCAGGACGGGTTTCTCCTTGCCCGGGAGCGCTTGCAGATGGCGCGCCTGGCCGACGGTCAATTGGATCGCGTCAGGTCCCGCGGCGGCCAATGCGCTGACCGCGGCGGCGACGTCCTCGATGCCTTCCAGAAAGGCCGCCTCGTTGAAGTAGCCATGGTCCACGGCCACGTCCAGGCAGCGGCCCGAGGGCCGGGAGAAGAGGCGGTTGAGTCTATAGCGTTTCATGGGCTCAGGGCCTCCTGCGCCGCCGGAGCGGCTGGATCGGGGTAAAATGGGATGCGTGATTAATAATGATTGAATATATTATATTGACCAAAATAAATCATGGCCTTTCCGATCCCCCATATCCGGCCCCGCCGGGCCCCCATGGCCGCGCTGCGGGCGCGCTTACGCGGACATATCCCCGCGGATAGGCTAAGGAACGATCCCCTCTCGCTCCTGGCCCATGCCGGGGACGCCTCCTGCTATAGGCTCATCCCCAAGCTGGTGGTGATAGCCGCCAGCGAAGGGGAAATCGTGGCGGTGCTGGAAGTGTGCCATGGCCTGGGCATTCCCGTGACTTTCCGCGCGGCGGGCACCAGCCTCTCCGGCCAGGCGCTTTCCGATTCGGTACTATTGGTCATCGCCCGTTCCTTCAACCGCTGCGAAGTTCTCGATGGCGGCTTGCGCATCCGCATGCAACCCGCGCTGATCGGCGCCGCGGCCAACCGCGCTTTGGCCTCTTACGGGCGCAAGCTCGGACCCGATCCCGCGTCCCTCGACGCGGCCATGGTGGGAGGTATTGCGGCCAACAACGCCAGCGGCATGTGCTGCGGCACCGCGCAGAATTGTTATCGCACCCTGGATTCCATGCGCCTGGTGCTGGCGGATGGATCGGTCTTGGATACCGCGGACGCGGATAGCCGGTCGGCCTTCGCCCGCAGCCATGCCGGTTTGCTGGAGGGTCTCGCGCGTCTTGCCTCCGAAGCCCAGGCGGACGCGGTCTTGCGCGACCGCATCACGCGCAAGTACCGCATCAAGAACACCGTGGGCTACGGGCTCAACTCCCTGATCGATTTCAGTGATCCCATGGAAATCCTCCAGCACCTGCTGATTGGATCGGAAGGGACCTTGGCATGCATATCCTCGCTGACCCTGCGTACGGTGCGCGATCCCCGTTGCAAGGCCGCCGTGCTGGCCCGCTTCGCCGATGGGGACGCGGCGGCCGCCGCCGTGCGCGCCCTGGCATCGGCGCCCGCGCAGGCCGTCGAATACATGGATGCCGTATCGCTCCGTTGCGTGGCCGGGCGTCCGGGGATGGGTGATCTGGATCCGGGTGAAGGTCCCGCTTTGCTCATCGACGTAGGCGCGGAGAACGAAGCGACCCTGGACCGGGATCTGGTTTACGTGCAATCCCGCTTGCGGGGCTTCTCCACGGCGCCGCTCCGCATCGCCCGCAGTCCAGGGGACTACCGCGCATTATGGGCGATACGCAAAGGCTTGTTCCCGGCCATCGGCGCGCTCCGCCCGCCGGGAACCGCCATCATCATCGAAGACGTGGCCTTCCCTGTGGAGCGCCTGGGCGAGGCTTTGTCCGATCTGCGCGCCCTGCTCGATGGACGCGGGTACCCCGAAGCCATCATCTACGGCCATGCCTTGGCGGGCAACCTGCATTTCGTCTTCTGGCATGACTTCGCCGATCCGGAAGCGACTGCGCGGTATGCCGCCTTCATGGAAGCCCTGGTCGATCTCATAGTCGGGAAATACGCGGGCTCCCTCAAGGCCGAACACGGAACGGGGCGCAACATGGCTCCGTTCGTGGAGCGGGAGTGGGGCGCCGACGCCTATGCCATGATGCGCCGCATCAAGGACCTTTTTGATCCCAAGGGCATCCTCAATCCGGATGTCATACTGAGCGGGGATCCGCGCCTGCATCTGAAGCACCTGAAACCGATGCCCAAGGCCGACGCAATCGTTGATGCCTGCATGGAGTGCGGATTCTGTGAGACCGTCTGCCCTTCGCGGGACGTCACCCTGACGCCGCGGCAGCGAATCGCGGTCCATCGTGAGATCACCCGCCTGGAGTCCGCGGTTCAGTCGCGGGACGTAAAGACCCCCCTGCGAGCATTGCGCGAGGGATTCCGGCACGCGGGAATGGCGACCTGCGCCACCGATGGGCTCTGCGCCGCGAAGTGCCCGGTAGGAATCGATACGGGCGCATTGGTGAAGACCTTACGTCACCGTGAACACCGTGCTTGGCAGGATAGCCTGGCGAGTCTGGCCGCGGATCGCTTCGGCCTCTGCCTCCGCTTTTTGCGCCTTGCGCTTACGGCCAACCAGGCGGCGCGGATGCGCTTTGGGGAAAGGCGCTGGTCACGCTTTCTGCGCGGCTGCTCGCTGATTTTCCCACGCCTGGTCCCCGGAGGCCTGGAGTACCTTCCACGACCCGCGCCCGCCGCGGGGAAAACGCGCCGACCCGGAGCGGACATTTCCGGGGACAAGCCCAAGGTCTTGTACTTCAGCGCCTGCCTCAATCGCGCCTTCGGGCAGGAACGTGCGGACGATCCCGCCCTAGATGTCGCCATGGTGGAGCTGTTGCAGCGCGCAGGTTATGCCGTAGCCGTCCCGCGCAAACTCGCGGGCCTGTGCTGCGGCCTGGCATTCGCATCCAAAGGCTTTGTGGCGCAAGGGGAGCGTAAGACGCAGGAATTGCGTACGGCATTGGCGGAACAGGCCCGCGATTGCGTCGCCGCTATCTGCGACGCCAGCCCTTGCACCCAGCGAATCCGGGAAACCGCCGTCCCGGGCCTGCGCGTTTACGACGCCGCGGAATTCCTGGCGACCCAAGTGCTGCCCAAGCTCACCGTGGTCCGCCGCAACTACGCCATCGCGATCCATCCACCTTGCAGCGCCGTGAAAATGGGGCTCACGGAAAGCCTGCGGGAGTTGGCTTCGGCCTGCGCGTCATCCGTGCATATGCCTGCCGAGGCTTCGTGTTGCGGGGTCGCCGGGGACCGGCTGTTCACCCATCCCGAACTCCCGCGTTCCGCCCTGGCCGGTTTGCGCGCCGCCTTGCCCGCAGACTGCCGCGAAGGCTATGCCGGCAGCCGCGCCTGCGAAATCGGGCTCACCCGCTTCGGCGGCATCCCGTATCGCTCTTTAGCCTACCTGCTGCTCGAATGCAGCCGCGTCCCATCCCCTTCCCTCCAGCCCAAGGAAACAGTATGAGCGAATTCTTCCCCGGCATCGGCCCCATCAAGTACGAAGGCCCCGGCTCCCGCAACCCTCTCGCGTTCAGGTACTATGACGCGGATCGCAAGGTGCTCGGTAAGACCATGCGCGATCACCTGCGGTTCTCCGTGGCCTACTGGCACGCCTTCCGCGGTTCCGGCGCCGATCCCTTCGGTCCCGGTACCATCGTCCGCGCCTGGGAAAAAGGCGGGGATCCGGTGGAAACCGCCGTGGTGCGGGTCCACGCGGCTTTCGAGTTCATGCGCAAACTGGGAACGCCTTACTACTGCTTCCACGATCGCGACATCGCCCCCGAAGGCAAGACCCTGGCCGAGTCCAACCGCAACCTGGACGCGGTGATCAAAGCGGTCAAGCAGAAGCAGGATGAGACCGGCATCAAGCTGCTGTGGGGAACGGCCAACCTGTTTTCCCATCCCCGCTACATGAACGGCGCGGCTACCAATCCCGACGCGGCGGTATTCGCCTTCGCCGCCGCCCAGGTGAAGAAGATGATGGAAGTGACCCTGGAGCTGGGCGGCGAGGGCTATACCTTCTGGGGCGGCCGCGAGGGCTACCAGACCTTGCTCAACACCGACATGAAACGCGAGTCGGATCATCTGGCCCGCTTCCTGCAGATGGCTGCGGCCTATCGCAAGGAGATCGGGCTGCAAGGGCCCTTGTACATCGAACCAAAACCCATGGAACCCACCAAGCACCAGTACGATTTCGACGCCGCCACCGTCATCGGATTCCTGCGCCGGCATGGTCTCGACGGCGTTTTCAAACTCAACCTGGAATGCAACCATGCCACCTTGGCCGGCCACAGCTTCCATCACGAAGTGGAATTGGCTTCGCGCGAAGGGATGCTCGGCTCCGTGGATGCCAACAGCGGCGATACCTTGTTGGGCTGGGATACCGATCAGTTCCCGATGGATCCCGCGAGGCGGCAATGACCATGCGGGTCTTGTTGAACCAGGGCGGGTTGGGCAGCGGCGGTTTCAACTTCGACGCCAAGCTGCGGCGCGAATCGACCGACCCGGCGGACTTGTTCATCGCCCATATCGGCGGAATGGACACGCTCGCGCGCGGCCTGCTGATGGCGGCGGAGATCAAGGAAAGCGGAATCCTGGACGGCATGCTGCGGGACCGCTACCGGAGCTGGGACAGTGGCCTGGGAGCCCGGATTGAAAACGGCATGGCCGATTTCCGCGAGCTGGAACGATGGGCCCTGGACGCCCCTGA
>JAHFCH010000291.1 GCA_023249635.1 Fibrobacterota bacterium | reverse complement strand
CCGCCCCCGCCGTGTTGGTGACTTCGATGGACATCCGGCGATACGTGCGCACCTTGCTGGAATCGGAACTGGAGTTCCTTCCCGTCCTCAGCTTCCAGGAGCTGCCGAAGGAAACCATCATCAAGACGCTGGCCCGGATTCAGGTGGCGTGAACCCGGCCTCCGGGTCCTCAGCGAAGATATGCTTCTGGGAAGGCCAGAAATTAAAATGGCCGCAAATGAAAATGGCCGCTTGGGGCGGCCATCTGAATACAGTGCCGGCAGATAGGATTAGGCAGCGCTTCCCTTCATCGCTGCAGCACGGGCTATAACGCTTGCGGCATACTCGTCAGCTTTGATTTCGCGACCGTATGAATCGGTAGCGCCAGGCTTCCAGCCATCGCCGCCATTGTATTTTTCCAGCAAGTTGAGATCAGTTCCGCCCTTATCCGCAAGGATCACGGCTGCCATCTCAACCTGATCTTCCTTACTCCCGTGATTATAGGCATGGCCTATTTTTTCCTGGAACCTGGACGCGTAATCCGCACGTGTGCCTGGCTCGACTTGCATCAAACCGTCACCACCGCTTGGGCTGCCAGCCAAGGTAGTACCGAATCCGCTTTCCCTCTCCATTTGCGCCGCCAGGATATAGGGATCAACGCCGGTTTTCTGTCCCGCCGTTACACAGAGGGCCCACAGGTCTTCCGGCATGCCGGCGGGTGCTTTGCCGGAATCGGGAACCTGGCTGGGCGAGGCTACTTCATGGATCGTTTGGGTGGGGGCTACCTCCTGGATCGTTTCGGCGGGAGCTTCCACTCCGTTCGTGTCCCACTTGCCGGGAGGAGCCTGTTCGCCGAGGACCTGGCTGATCTGGCTGGCGAGCACCTTCTCGATGGCGAGAAGCTGCTCATGAGGCAGATCCAACTTGATCATTTCATCCAGGTAGCCGTGGAGTCCATCCAGGAAACCTTGCACCTCGGGGGAATTGGGGCCGGCTTCGGGAAACCGGCTTCCTGTCGGTAAAACCGGATTGAGTTCGTCCCTGAGCAAGTCTTGGAGCCCGCGAGGCGTTTTCGTGATAATGGGACGGGAGATTCTTTCTATTGCCATGCTGAGAGCGCTCCTTCCGGGGGTCTTCTGCGGTTGCGCATGTATGGATGCTTGAGAAGACAATAAGCCCTGCAAGCCCTTCCGAGGTTCCTCCAGGGATTCGGAGACCGGCTCCAATTACGCAGATGCCCCGCATGCTGAAATCCGAAGCGGACCCCCAACAAACCGTAGTCTGGAAAGTCAAAAAACAGATTACAGGAATTAGGTGTAGTCAGGCCATCCAGGGTGTAATCCAATCGAATCAGCGGGATTTGAAAGATGTCGATTTCCGTATCGGGATTTCAGGGTCAAACGGGAAACCGCATCGAAAAAGATCGAGGGGTGTAATCTGTGCGTCAGGGACGTCAATCGAGGCCCGCGCCTCCGCGCGGCCGTTGGATAAGTTTCCATCGCGCCCCGCGATTCGCGGAGTCGGATTTGGAGTATAGCTTGATCATTCGCATCGCAGTCGCAATTCTCATGATATTTAACCTCAACACGTTTGCGGGCGACAAAATCTCCGGATGGAAGTACGCCGGGGAAAGCCACGGGATCAGGTTCTTCTTCAAGAAAAGCCACAAACCCGAATCCGGTGAAAAAATCCTGCTGAAAGTGGAAAATACCCTTTCTTCCACCGTGGGGGTTTACTTCCGGGTTCGGGATACCGACTGGCAACATCGCTTCGAAATCACCGTGCCCGCCATGGACGCCGATTCCACGCATAGCTATGCCCTTGAAGAATCCGCCTCGGTCCAATTTCCTTTCATAGATGAGATCTACGTCGAGACTTCCGATAACCGCATCACCGGCTTCTAAACATCGGGGAACAGGAGCGCCGGCGCGCGGGGTGGGCCGCGGCCGGCTCGGGGACGGGAGGCAGTGCGGAGACTGCCTTGGGGTCCGCCCCCTTTTGCAAGACCCGAACAGAACAACAACTTAACGTCGCGAAGCGTGCAGTGCCAGTCTCGAAAGCTAGAAGGGAATGGAAAGGGTTCTCTCCCGAGTGAACGGCGAGGCCGGAGAAGCTCCGGGCGGAGAAGCTCCACAAGGAAAGTTCGCCGGAAACCATAATTACTACTGCTTCAAAATTAATTCGCGCTCCGAATGATGATGAAAATTACAACCATGGTTACGTCCTGGTTGATCCGGAATCAAGAACGATCGGTTCGTAAATACTTCGTCAATTAATGGATTCTCCCGTTCCGGCGCGCCGGGTGATTTTATATTCCGGCCGCGAAGCCAATCCCGGCATCGACAACATCAAAAGGATCCCCCGTGAAGTTCTTGCTCGCTCTGCTCTCGCTCGCGTGGACTGCGGCCTTCGCCGACTCCACCGCCACTGCTCCCAGCGTGGTACCGCAATCGCAATCGAAGACCATAGTCTTTATCCACGGCCTGTTCCTGAACAACAAGTCCTGGGAACCCTGGATGCAATACTTCGAGAGCAAAGGCTACAAATGCTATGCGCCCGCCTACCGATTCCATGCCGGTGATCCGGACAGCCTACGTAAGCATATCGATCCCAACCTGGGCAAATTCGGATTTCAGACCTTGGTCGACGATCTGGCCGGTTTCATCGACAGCCTGCCCGAGAAGCCCATCCTCATCGGGCATTCGCTCGGAGGGCTCCTGGTGCAGAAACTCGTCTACATGGGAAAGGCCTCGGCGGGCGTGGCCATCGATGCGGGGCCGCCCAAAGGGATTTTCAGCTACAAGTGGAGCTTCCTTAAATCGAATCTTCCGGTTATCAACGCGCTCAAGGGCGACAAGCCCTTCATCCCTACAGTCGAATGGTTCCACTATGCTTTTTGCAACAATATGACCCTGGAGGAAACTCAAAAGCAATTCAATGCCTTCGTGGTGCCCGAAAGCCGCAACCTTCCGAGAGGCAGCCGCGGCGCCGCGGGTTATGTCGATTTCGCCAAACCCCATGCGCCCCTGTTGTTCATCGCGGGCGAACAGGATCATATCGTCCCTCCATCCTTGAACATGAAGAACTTCAAGGCCTATACGGATAAGAGCAGCAAAATCGACTTCAAGGAATTCCCGGGCAGGACCCATTATATTTGCGCGGAAGCGAAGTGGGAGGAAGTGGCTTCCTATGCGGACGGATGGATCGAAAGCCTGGGGAAGTAGTTGTAAATCAGAGCTCTTGGACCTGCCCGGGGCTCGTCGGCATTTCCCTGCCGCCTATTTTCGCCATCGCGGCGAAGTCAGCCTGCTCCCGTGGCGTAAGTTTGCTCATGAATTGCGTGAACTGGTCGGGCGAGACCGTGACGTGGGAGCCGCCCCGGTAGCTACCCTTCAGGATTTCCGCGGCCATGGATTGCTTCTTGGGGGGCAAAAGGCTGACGGCATGCTTCACGTCGTTGACATTCACGGATATAGGCTGGTCCGGCTTTGGATAAGGAGAGGTCCCTTGGGGTGGGGGGGTGGTGGAAGTGGGATTGGGTTTGGGCGGAACAGGGGGCGGAACAGGGCCGGGTATGCTTTCGGAAGGATTGAAGCCCGGTAAGCCCGCTCCTCCCGTAGCCGCAGACGACTGGGAAGGCTTGGGAGGAACGGGCGGAGGGGGAGAGTTGAATGTTGAGGGCCCGTAGTGCTCAGGGATATGCTGGAAGTTTCCTCCCGGTTGGGCGCCCGCAGGGAAGCTGCTCGGAGGGGGAGAGTTGAATGTTGAAGGCCCGTAGTGCTCAGGGATATGCTGGAAGTTTCCTCCGGGTTGGGCGCCCGCAGGGAAGCTGCTCGGAGAGGGAGAGTCGAATGTTGAGGGCCCATAGTGCCCGGGGATATGCTGGAAGTTTCCTCCCGGTCGAGCGCCCGCAGGAAAGCTTTCCGGGGAAGCAGCGGATGAGTGGGAAGTGGGGTTTTCGCGGACGGGAGGGAGGCCGGACGGGGAGGGAGAGCCGAAATTCGACCGACCATAATGTCCGGGGATATGCTGGAATTCGTGAGGCGCCGGTTGTGATTGCGAAAACCGTTCAGGACGCTCCCTTTTCCCGTTATATGCCGTATTGCGATGGAGTTGTGTCTCGTGCGTAGTTGGAGGTGAAGACGGAGGTGGAGTCGGAGTGGTGCGCCGGAAAAAATTTCTAATGCCTAAGCCCATGATATCCTCCTTGTTGAAACACCGTCCTGGCTCCCGTTTTTCGAACAGGTGGATTTCACTGAAATGATAAAGTTTTTGGGTTCGATAACTCTTCTGGATTCCGGCAGCCCCGCGCGGGGGATTACTGAATTCCCGTATTGTAAGGGGTTGGGCCAGCGGTTTCGCGGCAAACCGATTATTCATCCGCAAATCGGATTACAGATTCAAAACGCCCGGATAACCGGGTTCAAAAGCGAAAGTTGTAATCCCATTTCTTCCGCGATTCGGTATCACGCGACGTACCCTGTATCCATTTCCGAATTTTCCATATCACTCGTAATTTATTCCTCCCGCTTCCGAAATGCTTCTCCGTGACTTGTCGCCTGGCGCTATACCTTCACCCTGATAGTTGCTTTCTCGACATTGACCGATGACGGCGATGGGATTGCCCGAGGGTGTGAAACATGCAGTTAAATGGCTTCCGTGGATCGAAATCCTCCAACCGCTCCGGTAGTGGGACAGAAAGCCGTGTTGGATCCCAAGATTCCAAGAAGGGCCAGTTGTCTCGACTCGCGGCAGCCGAGGCGCCAGCTTCCCCGCAACCGGGCGGTATCAGTACTCCGAAAATCAGCAGCGCCTTCGATGGGAGGCTGCTTGACGGACCGCCCCATCCGATCCATCAAGACAATAGCGTTCCCAGGTCCGTTGGCCCCAATGGAATCATGATACACGGCCCTTATAATCCCAGACCCCAAGCCTTAAACGATCCGAGTATCGGCTTCAAGAAGGCACCCATACCCGTGGGTCCCAATTTCTACGCCAAGATGCAGGGCAAGGACGACCGATACCCCCAGGGGATTTCACCGAACTATCCTGGAAAGTTGACCTATGGCTTTGGGGAAAATGGGCAATTCGGTCCGCCGAAAATCGTCACCGGTCCATCCCTGCTTCCCAAGGAACATCTCGTTCCCGGCCCGGTAGACTACAATGCAATCGCGGACCGGACCCTTACTCCGGACAGTCGGCTTCCCGGCGCCGCGCATCCCGATAATAACACGAGTATAGGCCGTCACTACGCCGGTGGATTCAAGCCCGGGCCTCAAGGATATCCGTCCCTCCCTGAATCGCGAACCCCTGAAAATCCGTATGGCCTTAACGCGCCGGATACCTCCCGGCTGGACCCGAAGGCGATTTTGGATGCGGGCGACCGTGCCGGGGATCAATTCATGCGTGATCAAGCCCCCCAAGGATATACCCTAGGACCGAATGCCTCGGGCGCGGGCCCATCGGCCCACGGACCCTCGTCGGCGGATTCATTGCGCGACAGTCTCGACGATGATTTTCGACGATACTTATCTCCCGGTCACCTGATGCCAAACAAACAACAGGAGTAACCGGATACATGCGGAAATTGGTGAAAGGCCCTGTCCAACCTTCGGTCCCCCAGGCTTCCAGGGGGCACGAAGCCGCAGCCTCCGCCCAAGGCCAGGAGGATCGCCCAAGTCAAAACCAGACGCCGGCCCAAACAGCTTTGCCGCCCGTGAGGAATCCCGAATTTCCCCAATGGACACCCTACGATACCGGGCATTTGGAGGCCCTCAGGAAGAAGCAGTTGAACATGGAAATGCGATCGATGGGGGAAACTA
>JAHFCH010000103.1:19089-22543 GCA_023249635.1 Fibrobacterota bacterium | reverse complement strand
CAGCGGCACCGGCCCGCTCTATGCCGCCGTCTGGCGCAGTCATCCCGCTCCCGATACCGGCTACCTAATCCTCAAGGACAAAGACGTATTGCCTACCGGTAAGGGATTCTGGCTCGCCTCCGAAGGTGGCGTGCCCGGTATCAACATCCCCGCCTCGCGCGCCGTGGCCTCCGATTCCGACGGCCTCTTCACGCTGAAGTTGGAAGCGGGATGGAACCTGGTCACCTGCCCTTCCTTCCATCCCTTGGCCTGGCCCGTCTCCATCAATGATGGGGATGCCTATCTGCGCTCCCCGCTCAAGCCATTGCACGGTTTCGCCGACTCCGGCTATACCCGCCCCGACTCCCTGCGCCCTTGGGAAGCCTATTACGTCTACTACGAACGCGATACGCTGGTGCGCGTCGGGCCCGGCGCCCCCCGCGTCACCGATCTTTTCCCCGCGCCCAAGACCAATGCTCCCGGTGCGGCGGGCGTCAACGCGCGATCCCTGGACATCGGCTTCTCCGTTACCGGAGGCATCGCTCTCGACCTGGGCGCCTCCGCTTTCGCCCGCGCGGGCCTGGGTGTGGAGGACGAAGCGCGTCCGCCCGTCATCGATGACCGCAGCGATGCGTGGCTCGCGCGCGAAGGCCGCGCCCTCGCCGTCGACTACCTGGCCTGGGACCCGACGCGCGCCATGGCCTGGAGCCTGCGCGCCCGCGGCCAGCCGACCGGTTCCGCTTTCACGGTTTCCCGCGCGGCCTTGCCTCAGGGCTACGAAGCCTGGGCGGTCTCGCCCTCGCGCCGTCTGAAATGGCGACTGCAGCCCGGAGGTAACATACCCGTTACCGGGGATGATACCCTGGCCGTCTACGTTGGCACGCCGGATGCGCTCGCCAAGGTTTCCGATCTGCGCAAGGGACGCCTGGCCGCCGGCGAATTTTCCGCCCGTCTCCGCGCCGCCGGTGGCGGTTTGGAGCTGCTGTTGGAATTGCCTTCCGCCGCCCGGCTCGACGTGCGTCTCTGGAACGCGTCCGGCGCCTCGCTGGGCGGATTTTCCGATCGCGCCTTCCCTTCCGGCAGCCATGCCCTGGGATGGTCCGCGCTTTCCGGCGGGCGCAGCCCGCTTTCCCAAGGCGCCTATTGGATGGAGATCCGCGCCCGCGGTCCCGATTGGACGCTGCGCCGGGTCTTCTCGCAAGGCCTGGTCCATTGAGAGCGCGCGCGCTCGCCTTGGCGGCCGTGGTGGCCTTGCTCTGCCTGGCTTTGCCGGCGCACGCGGTCGAGGACTACGCCACCTGGGCGCATTCCGCCAAGCTCAAACTCAATACCACCGCTACCGGCGCGAACGTCAACATCGCCGTAGACGAATTCCCGCTGCTGGTCCGCATTAGCGATAGCCGGATAATCTCGCAGAGCATGGCCACGGGCGCCGACGTTCGCTTCGCCGACGAAAACGGAACGCATCTCGAATTCCAGATCGAACGCTGGGACGCCAAGTCGGGGAAAGCGGAATTCTGGGTGCGCGTGCTCAGGATCGATTCCCTCAGCGATAAGCAATACGTGAAGGTGTACTGGGGCAAGCCGGGATCGGCCTGGCTTTCCGACGGAGCCAAGGTTTTCACCGCGACGGCCGGATACACCGAGGTCTACCATCTGGGCGAAGGCGGCGTGCAGACCCGCTCCAACTCCGCGGGCAATGCCAACCACGCCATCCCCAAGAACTATGACGGCGACGAGCGCGTCACCGGTGTCATCGGCATGGCCGACAGCCTGGACGGAGCGGCCGAGGGCGATTACCTGGACATGGGTACCGGCTTCGCCGATCTCGGCACCTTTACCTACACCTCCTGGGCTTACCCCACGGGATCCCAGGACTACGAACGCTTTTTCGATCTCGGCAACGGCGACGCCAACGACAACATGCTTTTCTCGCGCCATGCATCCGGTGCCGATCTGGAGTTCCGCGTGGTGGGCAAGAACATCTACGCCAATCCCATTGCGATGCCGGGATTCTTCGATGCCAATAAGTGGATGTTCGTGGGCGTGGTGGTGAACGGCCGCACCGTTACCATCTTCAAGAATGGGGTGAAGGTCGCGGGTGGTACATCGGATCTCGCTCCCGCCAGGATTCTGCGCACCCGCAATTACCTCGGGCATTCCAATTGGTCCGCCGACGCCGATTTCAAAGGCGTTATTGATGAGCCCCAATTCTCGTTCTTCTCGCATTCCCCGGACTGGATCAAGCTTTCCTACGAGAGCCAGCGGCCCGATGGCAAACTGACCACCTGGGAATTCCCTCCCGATGTCCCCCTTTCCATAGTCACCCCGCCCGCGGGCGTGACCGTCAACGAGGGTAACCCCGTTAAACTGACCCTGGTCGCGGGCGGCACCGGTCCCTTCACGTACCAGTGGTCCAAAGACGGTATTGCCGTGACCGGGGCCAACGGTGCGAACCTTACCATCCCATCGGCCTCCCTGGCCGATGCCGGCGTCTACACCTGTCAGGTCAGCGACGGCAAGATCGTTATCATGAGCGGTGGCGCGACGGTGGGCATAAACGAGGACTATTCCACCTGGCTCCATTCCCAGAAGATTTTCCTAAACACCACGGCCACCGGCGCCAATCTGTCCGTCGATGCGCAGAATTTCCCGCTGCTGCTGCGGTTGGGAAAGCGCTCCCTCGACTTCAACCAGGTGCAGGCGCAGGGCAGGGATTTGCGTTTCTCCACCTCTGACGGTTCTTCGATGACGTACGCGATCGAACGCTGGGATGCCGATACCGCCGAAGTCTGGGTCCGCTTCAACAAGGTGCTCCATAATGACGACAAGTCCTACTTCATCATGTATTGGGGTAAAGCCGCCGCGCAGGCCAGGTCGAACCCCAAATTCGTCTTCGCCCAGTCCGACGGTTGGCGTGCCTACTACGGATTCAACGAAGCTCCCCTCGCCGACAAGACGGTCAGCGCCAAGGATGCCACCCCCTTTGGCTACACGGCGGCTGGCACGGGCGTAGTCACGATTGCCGACGGCGCCATCGGCCGGGGCCTCGCCTTCGCCGGCAGCTCCCATGTCGAAGCGCCGCAGGTGACCACCGACGGCCTCAAGGCGTTCACCATTATGGCCTGGGCGCGTGAGAAGAAAACGGCCCATGGCATCAACGATACCGAAAACCCGACCGTGTTCGGGACCCTGGCCGGCGTGCCGGGCCAAGGCGATATGGGGGCCTATTCCCGCGAAGGGGCTTTCGGATTCTGGAACGGGATGAATTCCAAGCAAACCCAGACCGCCTTCCCCACCTCGCTCGATCTCAACAACGGCGCGTGGCACCTGGTGGCCCTTACCCAGACGGGGAACAATTTCACCGCCTACGGGGACGGCATCGCCCTCAACTCCAGCCCCAGCGAATCGGTTCCCCTGGCCGCCAATGTGCTGGGTATCGGCGCCACCCGCGAGCCCAATTCGGCCTGGCAGG
>JAHFCH010000103.1:0-19079 GCA_023249635.1 Fibrobacterota bacterium | reverse complement strand
CGACGCGGTGCAAATCCTGGCCGAGGCCAAAAGCCCGGACTGGATGAAGCTGGCGTACTTCGTCCAGAAGCCCGGTTCCACCGTGATTACCTTCGGGGCGCCGGCGGATCAAACGCCTCCCGCACCGGTCATCGATCCGCCCTCGGGCGAGTATGACGGCCCCGTGCTCATCCAAATGACCTGCGCCACCGACAGCACACGTATCCTGTATACCCTCGACGGCACCACGCCCGACACCGTCGGCGGGGGTTCCACCCGGAACATCAGCTCCAACGTAAAGCTCACGGCCAGCGGTACGGTCAAGGCCATCGCTTACCGCAAAGGCAAGTCCAGCGCCATGGCTTCAGCCGTCTATCTGATCGGAACCGCGCCCACGGACGCGGGCGATACCCTCAAACCCGGCACTAGCAAGCGCGTCGACTCCCTACGCCAGGTCGACTACCCCAACCAGGATTCCAAAACCCCCGTGCTGCTTACCGCCGGTCCCGCCTGGAACCCGCTCCCGCGAGGCTTCGATAAGGTGGGTCCGCGCTTCACATTGGTCGCGGCCGATCCCGCCGCCGCATTTCCCGGCCTGCTCCTTTCCGGCGATTCCCTGGCGGGACTGTCCCTGTTCCGCCGCGAAGCCAATGCTTCGCTGATCTGGATGCCGCCCAAGGATGGACAACTGTGGATCCCGGATGCGGGCAGCTATTTCTGGGCTCGCGATACCCTGCCGCCCCGCATCCATTGGGCCGGCTCGAGCGTACGCGGATCCGATTCCCTCCAGGCCCGCATCGTCATCGAAGACAACGTTTCCGGTCTGCGCGGCAAGGTCCGTTATTGGAACGGCGGGCAGGACAGCTTGGACTGGTCTGCCAGCACCGCCGGCAGCACCCTGGAATTCACCGTACCCGTTCCCGCCAAGCCCGATGTCCCCATCGAAGTACGCTTTTCCGCCAACGATTGGACCCGGCAATCCCAATACCCGGCCACCGGTTCCCTGACCCTGTCCCGACCTTTGCCCGCCGTCTCCGCGCCCTTGGCGCTGAAGCCCGGCATCCGCTGGAAGATGGCGGGTATGCCGATGCTCGCCGACGAAACCCTCACCCTGAGCGATCTTGCCGGCATGAGCGGAACCGGTCCCTTGTACGCCGCCATCTGGCGCAGCCACGCGGCTCCCGATACCGGTTATCTGATCCTGAAGGACAAAGACGCGCTCCCGGCGGGCAAGGGATTCTGGATCGCCGCCGAAGCGGGAGCGCCCAGCCTCAACTTCCCCGCCTCGCATACCGCCGCTTCCGATTCCGATGGTCTCTTCTCCATCAAACTCGAACGCGGTTGGAACCTGGTCACGTGTCCATCTTTCCGCCCCCTCGCTTGGCCCGTATCCGTCGACGACGGCGAAGCCTATCTGCGTTCCCCTTTGAAGCCCCTGCATGCCTGGGGCGATACCGGATATTCACGGCCCGATTCGTTGCGTCCCTGGGAAGCCTATTACGCCTACTACGATAAAGACACCGTGGTACGGGTCGGCGCCGGCGCGCCCCGCGTCGCCGATATCTATCCCGTAGCCAAGACCGCCACTCCCGCCGCCGACGTCGCCGCTGCCGGGACCGCTACCGGCAGCGCCGGAACCGGACTGGACCTGGGTATCACCTCCGCTGCGGGCATGGCCCTGCGCCTGGGCGCGTCTCCGTTCGCCCGCGTGGGCCTGGGACGCGAGGACGAAGCCCGCCCTCCCTCGGTCGACAATCGCGGCGACGCCTGGCTGGCACGCGAAGGCCGCGCGCTCGCCGTCGACTACGTGGCCTGGGACCCCTCGCACGCCATGGCATGGACCCTGGCGGCCCGCGGCCAGTCCGCCGGATCCGTATTCGCCGTGGCCCGCGCCTCCCTCCCTCCCGGCTTCGAAGCCTGGGCCGTATCCCCCGCGCGCCGTCTCAAATGGCGCCTGGGGCCCGGCAGTAACATTCCAGTTACGGGGGACGATACCCTCTCCGTATATGCGGGCACTCCCGCCGCTCTCGCCAAGATCACGGACCTCCGCAATGGCCGCGCCGCCGCCGGGGTTTTCGCCGCCCACCTGCTCCCCGCCGGAGGCGGTCTGGAACTCCGCCTGGATCTGCCTTCCTCCGCCCGCATCGACGTGCATCTCTGGTCGGCGACCGGCGCTTCCCTGGGCGGCTTTACCGATCGACCCTTCTCGGCCGGCAGCCATGCCCTGGGGTGGAACCTCCTTTCCGGTGGCAGGGGCCCCTTATCCCAGGGGGCCTATTGGATGGAAATCCACGCCCGGGGACCCGATTGGACCCGCCGCCTGGTCCAATCCTTCCCTTACGTCCGTTAGGCGATATCCCCCACGATTGGTCCCCTGATGCGGACGCCGGAAGGGTTCTCCCCCGCCAAGTAAGGTCATTGTCATTACAAACAGTGTCCTGACAATGACATTACAAGCGGCCCAGGGTTGCTCGAAAGCCGGATCCGACGCGAATTCTTACGGTTTTAGAGCCTTGAAACCCCCAGCCGCCGGTCGCAGGCAACATTATATTTTGGAACGGTCAGCCGTCCTGGGAGCTTATGGAAGATTTGTTAAGGGACAAGGTCTGCTTGCTGCGCGAACGCATCAAGACCTCCGTGGAGGGCAAAGCCCTGTACCGGGAGCTCTCCGATTTGCTCCTGCGCGCGGGGAAAATCTCCGCCGCCATGAACATCCTCGAACGCTCCCTGGAAATCCAGAACGAAGACCCCGCCGACGCACCGTTCAAATCCGGATCGGAAAAGCCGCCCGAGGGTAAATGGCTTTTCGACCGCGGGCTGGAGTATGCCGACGCCTACCTGTACGAAGACGCCGTGGAATGCTTCCGTCAGGCCATGGACCACGGCCACGACACCTTCGAATCGCATTACTGCCTGGCCGGAGTCTTCAAGAGCATGGCCCGCCCGGAAGATGCAGAAACCCATTGCCGCCGCGCCCTCGAGCTCAACCCCCGCTTCGCTCCCGCCTACATCCTGCTGGGCGCCCTGGTCAAGTCGCCGGAGCGTCTGGAAGAGAGCGTCACCGCCTGCAAAAAGGCGGTCCTCCTCGACCCCGAGTGCACCGCCGCCTATTACGATCTCGCCTGCTATTATTCCCTGCTCGGAAAACGCGAACAGGCCCTGGCGTCGATGGAAATGGCGCTATGCAAAGGCTTTTCCGACTTCGCCTGGGTACTGAAGGACCCTGATCTGGAAACCCTCCGCGGGTACCCGGAGTTCAAGCTGCTGATTCAGAGTTATCGACCGCAGTCGGCTTAAGACCAAGATCCCGTCTGAACCAGCGTGCGCGCTGGAAAGCCCTCCTCCATTTGAGAGATATCGCTTGGCGTCGGGCCTTGGGCGTCTGGCGTTCCGAAAAATCAAACTGATTTTTGGGCGGCTCGGGCGCAGGGCCGGTCTTCCCGAACGACGAGCTGCCGCTCGAAGAACCATCCTCCAGCCGCTACCTAGGGACGCCAGCTTCCCCGTTTTCCCCTCCTTACGCCCGACGCCGAGGCTCGGCCATGGCCGAGCCGTGCGCCCGACGCCCAACGCTGTGGTCACTAGGTCACTTCCGGTTACCCTTAAGTCACCATTATTAAGGGCACTCTTCCGCCCGTGTACAGCCTCCCCCTGCCTCTTCCACTTCTTCTTTTCTATCTTCGGGCAGCTTTTTCAATGACTTAGCGCAGGGAAATTGGTCCCTGGGTTGACATGCCATTTGATACGAAGGGTTCATACGATCCATGAAACGGGACACCGGTTTACGCACCGTCATTCTTCTCATCATCCTGGGGTTGTGCGGCATCAGCCTCTATCCCACCGTCCGCGTCTTCTCCCATAAGAACGACGCCAACCTCGTTCTGGAAAAGCGCGATCGCGAGATTTTCAAGCGCGAGCACCCGGAAGTGGCCTCCAAGGCCATCAACCTGGGCCTCGATCTGGCCGGCGGCACCCATATCATCGTTGAGGTGCATAAGGAAAAGCTGGATAAGGAAAACCAGAAGGACGTGATGGACCGGTCGCTGGAAATCCTGCGCAACCGCGTTGATCAGTACGGTCTGTCCGAACCCCTTATCACCCGGTCCGGCGAGAACCGCATCGTGGCCGACCTGGCCGGCATGGGCGCCGAAGATGCCCGTCGCCTTATCGGCGCAACCGCCCTGCTCGAGTTCAAGCTCGTGGTCGAAGGCACGGAATTCAAGCCCGTCATGGACAAGATCGATGCCTTCCTCAACCGCCGCGATGGCAATAAGCCCCAGAAGGGCGCCGTCCAGGGCAACGACACTTCCCGCGCCGTACAAGACATCATTGGGCGCGTGGTCACCGACGACAGCTCCAAAGCTCCCGCCGATGGCGTCCAGAAAGACACCTCCGCCGCGGGCCTTGCCAAGGCCGATAGCCTGAAGCAAGCCGATACCTCGTCCGAATCCGCTTCCGAATTCTACAAGAACCGTCCCTTCGGCGCCCTCCTCGTCGGCATGGGTCGCGACGTAGGCGTCAAGGCCGAGAACGTGGAACGCGCCAAGGCCATCCTGGAAGATTCCGCAGTACAGGCGCTCATTCCCAATCGCCTCCAGTTCCTGTGGGGCCGTGAAATCGAGAACCGCGACAACATGAAGCTCCGCCGCCTGTACCTGCTCAAGCGCCGTCCGGAAATGACGGGCGCCACCATCTCGGACGCGGCCCCCGGTCGCGTACAGAGCGGTAACATGAATTCCGGCGACGTCGAAGTGAACCTGACCTTCAAGGGCCTGGGCCCCAAGGAATTCGCCCGCGTCACCGGCGCCAACATCCATCGCCAGCTCGCCATCGTGCTCGACTCGGTGGTCTACTCCGCCCCGGAAATCCAGGGCCGCATTCCCAACGGCCATGCCCAGATCACCGGCATCGGCGACATGACCGAAGCCAAGCAGTTGGCCGTGACCTTGCGCGCCGGCTCCCTGCCCGCCCCCATGTCCATCGCCGAGCTCCGCTCGGTGGGACCCACCTTGGGCGAAGACAATATCAAGAAGGGCTTGTACGCCGCGGTCGTAGCGCTGGCCCTGGTGGCCGCTTTCATGGCCCTATACTATAAGGGCGCCGGCCTCATCGCCGATATGGCCCTGTTCCTCAACATGGTCATCCTGTTCGCGGTACTGGGCGCCTTCCACGCCACCCTCACCTTGCCCGGCATCGCTGGCATCGTGCTCACCATCGGTATGGCCGTGGACGCCAACGTGCTGATCTTCGAACGTATACGCGAAGAACTCCGGGCCGGCCGCAGCGTGCGCGCCGCCATCGACGCCGGTTACAAGAAGGCTTTCAGCGCCATTTTCGATTCCAACGTCACCACCTTGGGCACGGCCGCCATCCTGTACTACATCGGCATCGGCCCCATCAAGGGCTTCGGCCTCACCCTCATGGTCGGCCTGGGCGCTTCGATGTACACCGCCATCGTGGTCACCCGTCTGGTGTTCGATTATATCCTGCATGGCCGCGACGTCAAGGACCTGTCCATCGGCAAGGGCGTCAATTGGTTCCACGAAGTGGACATCAAGGTCATCCCGCTCGCGAAGTACTACGTGGGACTCTCCGTCATCATCCTGGGTATCGCCCTGGCCGCCATCGCGGTGCGCGGACTCCACTTCGGCATCGACTTCACAGGCGGCCATGTCTACCGCGTGCAGTTCCAGGACAAGCCCGACATCGAAAAGGTGCGCCACGAAATCACAGCTGCCGGCCTTGAAGCCCCGCGGGTACAGACCCTGGGCGCCATCACCGAGAATCGCCTGCTCATCTTCCTCCCCAATATCGCGGAAGACACCGCCAGCCGGGGCATCATCGCCAAGGCCGTCGCCGGAGCGACCATCGAAGGCGAAGACACCGTGGGACCCTCGGTGGGCAAGGACCTGCGCAAGTCGGCCGTGCTCTCCATCCTTTCGGCCCTGGTGCTCATCGTGCTCTACATCTGGTTCCGCTTCGGCCGCAACGGCCTCGGGTTCGGTGTGGGCGGCGTGCTGGGCCTCATCCACGATAGCCTGATTACCTTGGGACTGTTCGCCTTGTTCGGGATGGAAATCTCTCTCGACTTCGTGGCGGCCATCCTGACCATCATCGGTTATTCGTTGAACGACTCCATCATCATCTTCGACCGCATCCGCGAATTGACGGGCGTAGCGAGTTCGAAGGAGTCCTTCGCGACCCGCGTTAACAACGCCAACAACCAGTGCCTGAGCCGTTCCATCATCACGCATTTGACGGTGCTCTTCACCGTCGTGATTCTCGCCGTGATGGGCGCTTCCTCGGTCCGCGACTTCTCGGTCGCCATGGTCATCGGCGTGTTCGTGGGAACCTACTCGACCATCGCGGTCGCCTGCCCGTTCGTCGTTTGGTGGGATCGCCGCCGGGTGCGTCCGGCGATGGCCGCGAAGAAGTAAAGCCGGGTTCCCGAACCGGGAACCCTTTTTCCAAGTCGATAAAAAAACCCGGAGGCAACCCTCCGGGTTTTTTTATGCGCACCGGGTTGGTGAGCAATGCCACCGAAGCCCGTCGGCCGCTGCATTTTTGCAGCACCCGGTTTTTGTCGCAAACCTCCTGACCCGTGCCGGGATTCCCCCGGAGCCGGATGGCTTTCCGGGTTAGATTCCCATGGGGCGGCTTTCCGGTGGGGTGTGCCGCGAAGGTGGGGGTCCATGTCCGGTATTCCATTCCGCATCGCGCGGCGGTTCCCGCTTGCGCTTGCCTTCGTCTTATCGGCCCTGTTTCCGGGTCACTCGCAGCAACCTATGAATGTGATCCTCATCGTCGCCGACGATCTCGGCGCGGCTGATCTCAACGTTTACGGATCGAAGGACTTGCGGACGCCGCATCTCGATCAACTCGCGGCCGAAGGCGCGCGCTTCACGCGCTTCTACGTGGGGGCCTCGGTATGCGTGCCTTCGCGGGCGGCATTCCTTACGGGAAGGTCGGGAGTGCGGACCGGGGTGCTCTCGAATATGAATGCGCTGCCGGGGCCGGAGCACACGATGGCCGAGATGTTCAAGGATGCCGGATACAAGACCGCCCTGTTCGGGAAGTGGCATCTGGGGAAATCGGCCGAGCAGATCCCCAACAGCCAGGGGTTTACCGAATTCATGGGGCATCTGGACGGGTGCATCGAGAACTACCATCATGATTTCCTGAACTGGGACGCGGGCACGGTGCTGTTCCACGACCTGTGGCATAACCAACAGCCCTATAGCGAAGACTCGACCCATTGGGGCGAAATCCTGACGCGGGAAACCCTCAAGTACCTGGATCAGAACCGGGCTGCCCCGTTCTTCCTTTATGCCGCCTTCAACAATCCGCATTATCCCGTCCAGCCTCTGCCCTTCTTCTTCAACCAGTTCAAGGATATGGCCGAGCCGCGGCGCTCCTACGCGGCCTTCATCGCCCAGCTCGACGATGAGGTGGGCCGCATCGTGAAACACGTAGACGATTTGGGCTTACGAAAGAACACCCTGATCGTGTTCATGAGCGACAACGGGCATTCCCAGGAATCGCGGAACAAATTGTTCGTGCCCGACTATCCGGCCGATGCGGCCTATGGCGGAGGAACCAGCGCGCCCTATCGAGGGCATAAGGGGGAGGTGCTGGAAGGAGGCATCCGCCTGCCGTTCATCGTGAGTCTGCCGGGAACGGTACCGGCGGGGGTGACCCGCGGGCAGATGGTCTCCAGCCTGGACCTGATGCCGACCTTCGCGCGCATGACGGGGTTGCAAACCCTCGAGGGTAACCAGGATGGATCGGATATCAGCCGGGTCTTGACCGCCGATGCGCCCTCGCCGCATTCCGGATTGTACTGGAAGAATTTCGACGGCACCTGGGCGGCGACGCAAGGGAAGTGGAAGCTGCACCATGACGGGACGGGGAACCACCTTTACGATGTCACGGCCGATCCCGGCGAAGCGAAGGATGTGGCGGCGGGAAATCCCGCGCTGGTGGATTCCCTGGCGACCGCCTATGCCCGTTTCGTGGCCGATGGCGAGGCCGGGCTGCCGGCGCTGGGAGCCCACGACCTGTGCGTCGGGGGGAGCGTGCAAGCGAGCGGCAGCCTGCTGGCCAACTTGCCGGAGTATGCCTTCGACGACTCGCTGCTCAAGCCGCGCAAATGGGTGGCGCCGACCGCGGCATGTTGGATCCGGTACGATTTCCAAGGGACGGCCAAGCATGCGGTCAACCGCTACTCCCTGGTCTCGGGAAATGATGCGGCCGGCCGCGATCCCAAGGCGTGGAAGCTACAGGGATCCCATGACGGTAACGCGTGGCAGACCTTGGATACGCGGGCGGATGTGGCGTTCGCCGGGCGGGTGCAGAAGCGGGAATTCGTTTTCGCGAATACCATGGCCTACGAAACCTATCGGCTGGATATCACCGCGAACGGCGGGGATTCCCTGACGCAGTTGATGGAAGTGGAGATGTTCGCCGATGACGTCTCGGGGCTACAGCCGCCACTGCATGGAACCGCTGCCCTCCGCGATGGCGATTTCGGATTGAAGGGATGTTTCCCCAATCCCTTCGTGGGCGCGACGCAAATCGTTTTCGATGTGCCGGCGGACGTCGCCGGAAGGTGGGGTGGCGGCGGAGCCCGGAGCGGCGGAGGCATTTGGCGGGTAAGCCTCTCCATATATGCCGCGGATGGAATGCGGGTCGCGAACCTCATCCCGGGTCCACTGGCATCCGGGTTGAATCGCATGGCATGGGACGGCCGGGACGAAGCTGGCAAGCAATTGCCTCCGGGCGTGTATCTGGCCCGGTTAAGCACGGTAGGAAGGATCTCCTTCCTGCCGGTCTATAAGGCCAGGTAGGGCGGAAAACCCGCCCTCCGCGAGGGCCGTCGGTTCAGGGAATCGCGAGAGCCTGGGTATTGTTCCCTTCGTTCGACTCCGCGACGATGGAACCCCAATCGATCTTGAAGGTCAGGTAACTCATCCCCGCGGGTACGGAGCCCGATCCGTAGAACGAACCGGAGTAGGTGGCTCCCGCGGCCAGGGCCACGTGCACGCCCAGGATGGATCCGCCTGCGGCCACGTCACCGGCGTCGTTGAAGACGGTATTGGCCGAATAGAAATTCTGGATGGATACGTTGTACAGATCCGCGATGGCTATGGTGCCGTTGTTCTTGATGGTGTAGTTGTACTTCACCTGGGTGGCGGTATGGGCGGTGATGACGGCGCTGGCGAAGAGCAGATCAGGCTGCACCAATAGGGCGTAGGTATTGTTGCTTTCATTGGATTCGGCTACGATATCGCCCCAATCGATCTTGAAGGTCAGGTACGGCTTTCCCGCCGGGATGGCACCGGAGGAATGGAAGGTGCCGGAGTAGCTGGCGCCCGCGGCCAAGGCCACGTGCACGCCCAGGATGGAACCGCCCGCGGCTATGTCGCCGGCATCGTTGAAGATGGTATTGGCGGAGTAGAAGTTCTGGATGGAGACATTGTAGAGATCGGCGATGCCCACGCCGCCCTGGTTGCGGATGGTGTAAGAGTAATTGACCCCGGACGCCGAGGAACCCGTGACCGCGGCGGCGGTGAAGCGCAGGTCGGCGCGCGCCAGCAAGGCGCGGGTATTGTTGGTCTCATTGGATTCGGCGACGATGCCGCCCCAATCGATCTTGAACGTGAGGTAGTTCATACCGGCGGGCAGGGCCCCGGAGGAATGGAAGGTGCCGGAGTAGCTGGCGCCGGCGGCCAAAGCCACGTGCACGCCCAGGATGGAACCGCCCGCGGGCGCGTCGCCGGCGTCGTTGAATACGGTGTTGGCGGAATAGAAGTTCTGGATGGAGACGTTGTAGAGGTCGGCGATGCCCGCCGTGCCCTGGTTCTTGATGGTATAGGAATAGTTGAATCCGGAAGCCGTCGCGGCCGTGATGGCGGCGCTCGTGAAGATCAGATCGGGCGCGGCCGCGGCGACGGCGGCAGCCGTGGCCAGGACCGGGTCTTCAGCGTTGGAGACGGGCGTCTCGAAGCAACCTTGCAGCAGCAGGGAAGAAAGACCGAACGAAAATGCGTAAATCCCATTTCTATTCATGGCATATTCCTTTGTTATCGGGTGCGCGGAAAATCCGGAACCATGGAACGACTAGAGTGTTCCGGGTCGGCAAGCGTAACATGGAATCTTGGCGGGCAGGGGCGCAGCGCGCGCGAAAGGTCAGGAAGGGACGGTTATTTCCCTTCCAGCAGGTTCAGGAACCGCACGGCCAGCTTGGTGATCTGCATGTCATGATCAGAGGTGAAGCGCCCATGCTTGATGGCCTTGAGTCCTTCCCGGGCGTACACGGCGGAACTATCGGCATTGCCGATCAGGGTATGGATCTCGGCGATGACCCGATCGGTTTCAATCCAGGCCAAGCGGTAATCCTCCTGGTCCAGTTTCTTAACCAGGGTAACCGCCACGTGACGGGCGAGGCAATAGTTCTCGAGGGCGGCCTCGGGATCGGATTGCGCCCGCGCCAAACGCAGGTGATCCTCGAAGAGCGCGGGACCGAATTCCCATTCCTTGAAATGGAAGAACAGGCGGTGGCGTAATTCGATGGTGATGCGCAGGTAATCCAGATCCTCCTGTGAGTCAGCCGCTTCCGGGGCCGGGCCGTCGTCGCGCGGTCCCAGTGGTCCCTGTCCGCCGGGAACGGGGGTAAAGTCCGGGCTGGGGAGCGCGAAGCCCGAAGGGCCCGAGGTATGCATTCCGTCCAAGCGGAAATTCGCGGGGTTTCCCAAGGCCCCGCCTGCATCCACCAGGCTCAACCAAGTGCTTTTCGAAGAGAAGTAGGCCATGCTGCTTGTGTCTCCTTGTCATCGAGGATACAACAGCTTGGGGTGGTGCGCCACGTCGAGCCCGGTGCCAAACGGGCGGAGCCATCTGGGGCAGAACCAAGGGCTTACCGGCCGGTTTTAGAAACTTGGGTTGGTTGAGACCTGGGGGAAAAACCCTAGAGACTCATCGGATAAGCGTAAGAGTTTTCGGGGTGGGCGGCATGGGAACCAGAATCGGAGGCGGATGTAGCGATACATCGTCAGGCGTCGGGCGTACGCCGCTGCGCGGCTGGGCGTCGGGCGTAAAACCAGGAAAAGTGGTCTAATTTTTCCGTTTGGTTTTACGCCCGACGCCCAGGCGCGGCGCTAAGGTGGATGAAGCGCTCTGAGCCGCATCCGCGCCGTACGCCCGACGCCAAACGCTGCGCTTCTCGATCCTCGGCGGCATCGCTACGCTCGCCGGTTCCACCCGCGATCTTCTCTCAGTGCTTCGCCTTCTTCAGGATCCAGATCTCTTCCTTCCCCACGCGTTCCTTCACGCTCTTCTTGGGGATGATCTTTTCGGCCTGGTCGAATACGCCGTCGAGACGGGCCATCAATTCGCCTTCCGAGGTGGGATGGGGCGGGCCTTCCAGCGAAGTGGAGCGGATGATGGGGTAAAAGCAGGCGATGACGATCCCGTTGGGGGTGAGCATCTTGTCCCACACCTCGAAGTATTCGTCACGGCGGCCGGGGTGGATGGAATTGAAGCAGCCGTACTCGAAGATGATGTCGAAGGGATCGGTGCTCTTGGGCGTCAGTTCGAACAAGTCGATGTTGAGTACCGAGAGCTTGCGCTGCTTCTCGGCGATGGTCGAGAGCGCCGCGTAGGCGGTCCCGGAGAAATCCACGGCGAGGGTTTCATGTCCCCGCGCGGCCCAGGCGGCCGCGTCGTATCCGCGGCCGGCGCCGGGAACCAAAACGCGCCCGGTCTTGGGGCATGAGGGGTGCTTGAAGAACTCCTCCAGAATGGGACTGGTCTTTCCCAGGTCCCAAACATCCTTCTTGGCTTTGTACAGGTCTTCCCAGTATTCAGGGAGGTTTTGAGTCAGCATCAGGCTACCTTTTTCTGTTCCGTGGCCAATTGGCCGCACGCGGCGTAAATGTCCGGGCCCCGCGGCCGTCTGCGCAGGACTTGGAAATCCCCCTGCGCGAGGATGCGTTCGAATTCGGCGATCTCGCCGTCGTCCGGGGCTTCCATGTCTGGATTGCCCCGGTTGAGCGGGATGAGGTTGATTTTGCAGTGCCGGTGCGAGGCGATGCGCTTCAATTCGCGCGCCGCCTGCGGCGTGCTCGTCTTCCCCTTGATCAGGATATACTCGAACGTCAGTTTTTGGCCGGTGATGCGGATGTATTCGTCCGCGGTCTCCAGCAGGGTTTCGATGTTGTAGCGCCGGTTGATGGGCATCAGCTCGGAACGCACGGTGTCGTTGCTCCCGTTCAGCGAGATGGCCAGCTTGAAGTCCGGGGCGCGATGGCCCCATTCCAGGATCTTGGGCGCCACGCCCGATGTCGAAACGGTAATCTTGTCCTTGGCGATGCCGAAGCCTTCTTGCGAATTGAAGATCTCGCAGGCGAGCGCCACGTTCTCGAGGTTGAGCAGGGGTTCGCCCATGCCCATGAAGATGGCGTTGGAAAGACGGGCCTCCGGGCCTTCCTTCTCCTTGATGTACTTGCTTACGTACCAGGCCTGTTCCAGGATTTCGCCCAGGGTGAGGTTACGGATGAAGCCCATGGTGGCGGTGCGGCAGAAGGTGCAACCCATGGCGCAGCCGATTTGGGAAGAGACGCAGATGGACCGGCGATCGTCGGTGGGGATAAGCACGGTCTCGAAGAAATGCCCGTCATGGGTTTCGAAAACCCATTTGGTGGTGCCGTCCTGGGCCACCTGGCAAGCCTTGACCTTGAGCACCCGGCAGGTATGCCCGATGGCCAGGGACTCCAGCATCGCCTTGGGCATGTTCGTCATTTTCGCGAAGTCATCTTCGAGATTGCCGAACATCCAGTTACGCAATTGTTTGGCCCGGAACGCGGGTTGGCCCAAGGAAACCACCAGGGTCTCCACTTCCTGTGCGGAAAGGCCAAGCAGATGCACGGAGGGCGATTCTATCATGAACGGGTAAATTTAACAAAAATTGTTAAAAGGGCCTTAATTTTAGGGCCTGGGACAATGGCCGATCCTTGTCGGAACGGCCATCCGGGCCTTATTTATAGCTTATAACCGGACCATGTCTTCCCGCGATTCCACCCCCATAGACCCTTCCGGACCAACGCCGGCGGGCCCCGAAGCCCTGGCGGCCGTAGCCCTGATCCGGGTTCGCGGTCCCGATCCGGAATATTTGCTCCTGCGCCGCGCCGCCAACCCCAACGACCCCTGGTCGGGCCATTTCGCCCTGCCGGGAGGGCGCCGGGAGGCCTCGGATCGGAATCTGCTGGATACCTGCATCCGGGAAACCCTGGAGGAATGCGGGGTGCGCTTGGGCCCGGGCGACCTGATCCGCGAGCTGCCTTTGGCGGTCGCAGGCGGGCATATGGGCCGGCCGATGGGGGTGGCGCCCTTCTTGTTCGAAGTGGCGACAAAACCCGAACTACTTCTCGACGCGGGCGAAATCGCCGAAGCCCATTGGCTGGCGCAAAGTTATCTCCTGGACCCGGCCAACCGGGTGCGGGCGGCGATGAGCGCGAACCATCCGCACCTGGATTTCCCCTGCATCCGCATCGCAGGCAACTCCGGCGCCATCTGGGGATTCACCTACGGGGTGCTGGAAGCCTTCTGGGAGTCCACGCGCAAGTGAAACCCGGCCCGTCGGTACTGCTCCTCGATTTCGATCATACCCTGTATCCTTCCACCCTCGGCACGCTCAAGGCCGTGGACGATCGCATCAACCTGTACATGCAAACCTTCCTGGGACTGGGCTCCGCCGCCGCGGACGCCTTGCGCGTGGAACTGTGGGACAAATACGGAACCACCCTCAAGGGCCTGGAGGAATTGCACGGCGTGGATCGGGAGCATTACTGCGATTTCATCCACGCGGTCGAGGAACATCATCTGCCGCCGCCGGATCCCGCCTTGCAGGCCTGGCTCGCGCGCGTGCCGCATCCCTGTTACATCTTCACCAATGCGCGTACCGACTGGGCGGTGCGCGGCCTCAAGGCCATGGGCCTCGCCGACCTGCTTCCGGATGGATCGGCCAAGCATCGCCTGCGGGGCATCTTCGACATCGCCTTCATGGAATGGGAAGGCAAGCCCAACCGCCCCGCCTACGCCAAGGTGGACGCCCATGTGCGCGAAATCCACGGCCCAGGCGCGCGCATCCACTTCGCGGATGATCGCAAGGACAACCTGGAATCGGCGCGGGCGCAGGGATGGACCACCATCTGGATCCACCCGCATACCGCCGGGCCGGTGGTGGGTGACGAGTTCGATCGCGTAGTGCCCTCCCTGACCCGGCTCGATCCGGATTCGTTGGCATGAGCGCGTTCGGCGCGGCCGCGCAAACCCCGGCCCGCCGGGGCCCGCGGGTCT
This sequence comes from Fibrobacterota bacterium, assembly GCA_023249635.1. GTDB lineage: Bacteria > Fibrobacterota > Fibrobacteria > UBA11236 > UBA11236 > Chersky-265. Next base: position 4,745 of record JAHFCH010000103.1, on the reverse strand, counting down.
TCGTCTCCGCGGGCGAGGCTTCCGGCGATGCCATCCTGGGGCCCATCCTCTCCGGGTTGCGCGCCCGCATTCCCGATCTGGAGTTGGCCGGGCTGGGTGGCCCTGCCGCCGCGGCCTGCGGACTCGCTCCCCTCTTCCCGATTTCGCGCACCGCGTTCAGTGGCGCGTGGGACGTGATCGCGAATCTCCCTTTCGCATGGCGCATGCTGCGCGCCGCGGACAGGGAGTTGCGCCGCTTCCGCCCCGATCTCGTGCTCCTGATCGACTATCCCGGCCTCAACCTGCGCTTGGCCCGTAAAGCGCGCGCCTTCGGTTGTCAGGTGCATTTCGTGGCGCCGCCCCAGGTATGGGCCTACCGCGCTCCTGCGGATCGTCCCTCCCGCAAGCTTCGCCGGGCCCGCGCCGCCCTGGCCGGCTGCTCATTGCAGACGTTGTTCCCTTTCGAAGCCGCTTACTGGGAGGGGAAAGCCGCCTCCGTCCGCTCAGGTCACTTCCAGGATACGGTACCTTCCCAGGAACCTGAGAAGGTACTCTGGGAGATTCCCAAGCCCGGGTTTATCCTGCTGTGCCCGGGAAGCCGCCTGCCGGTGCTCCGCCGCAACCTGCCCGCCTGGCTCCGCCTGCTGCGCAAGGCGGGCATACCGGCGGCCGCGCCCATGGCCGTGCTCGCGCCCGCATGGCTCGCCGCCGAAGCCCGCGCCTTGGTGGACGCGCATGCGCCGGAGCGCGCGGGACATTGCACGGTACGCAGCGATAAGGCCGCCGCGTTCGCCGAAGCCGGTCGGGCCATCGCCTTTCCCGGGACGATAACCCTGGAGCTTGCCCTGCATCGCGTCCCCACCCTCGTCCTGGCTCTCATCGATCCCCTCACATACGCGGTAGGCAAACGCTTGCTTCGCGATCGCCGTCTCGCCTTGCCCAACCTGCTTCTGGACGAAGGGCTTTTCCCCGAATGGGCCGGCACTTTACCGGGTCCGGATGCGGACACATTCCGCGGCCTATGGGCGGCCCTGGATACGCCGTGGGCGACGTGGGACACGACCTTTGCGAGGTTGGCGGACCGGTTGGGGCCGGGAAACGGAACCGCGGTCGCGGTGGAAGCGTGCCTCGAGCTGCTCTTGGCCCGGTCTGCGGTGGAGGTTACGCGTCAGGCTACGGTGGGCGTGACCCCCGTCACATAGCCGCTACGGTAACGTCCAATTCCGAAGCTCAAGCTCCTCTAATAACGGCGAAATCAACGCTTTGCCGGCACTTCGAAAAGTGACTTACCGATCGGTAAGATTTAAGGTATTGCTTGAATTTCGCTGCGGATCCTATAATAAAGCATGGCCGAGGCTTCCCAAACCGGAAGGCCCTCGGAGGGAACAACAGCTCCAGGGGCCAACGCTCCTACTCCGGCAGGTGAATCCACCTCCGCCCCAGTAGGCAGCCCGGGAGATTATCTCGAAATAAAAGCGGAGCCCCAGAAGGCGGTCCTCACGATCAGGGGCGGCATCATCAATGCCGGCCTTACCTTGAGCCGCGAGGACGTGGCCAAGAAGCTTCAAGGCATGGCGGTGATCACCGGCGTCGACTGGAGCGCCGTGGATCGGATGATCACGGGCAAACAATACGATCGCGGACAGATAATCGCCCAAGGCCTGCCCGCCAAGCCCAGTCGCGACGCGCGCATCGACGAGAAGGTCAAGATCGATTCCGATTTGGCGCCCGTGATGAGGAAAGACGGCAAGGCCGATTTCAAGAACGTCGACAACATCCATCAGGTTAAGCAAGGCGACGTGCTGGCGATAAAGTCGCCTCCCGTGAACGGCGAACCGGGCCAGGATATTTTCGGGAAAGCCTTACCGGCCACGGCCGCCAAGGATTGCCAGTTCAAGCTTGGCGCCAACACCAAGGTCAGTGACGACGGCCTGAATCTGGTGGCGGCGGTGGGCGGCTATGTCTACCACAACGCCGGCGCCATCTGCGTGGGAGTGACCTACGTTCTCAAGGGCGACGTGGATTTCCATACCGGCAACCTGCACTACCACGGCGATATCCAGGTGATGGGAAACGTCACGGAAGGCTTTACCGTCGAAGCCGACGGCAACATCATCGTCGAAGGGACGGTGGAAGGCTCCGAAGTCATCTCCCACGGCGGCAGCGTCATCATCAATTCCGGCGTGTTCGGGCATCATAAGGGTCGCATCGCGGCCAAATCCTCCATCCATCTGTTGTCGGCGCAAGACGTGCTCATTGAATGCGAAGAGGGCATGGTGGAAGTCGAGAAGGGCTTGCGCAACTGCACCGTCAAGGCCATGCACGTCAAGGCCGAAAAGCCGGGCTGCTCGATCATAGGCGGCGAAATCGGCGTCTTCGGCGAAGTGATGATCGCCGTTCTGGGCGGCGAAGGCTGTCAAACCCATATCCGCGTGCTCGATCCGGCGGCCGAAGCCGCCAAGATCCGCCTCAAGGAGATCGAGCATCTCAAGGCCCAGATCCATCCCAAGCTGGAACCTCTCGAGAAGAAGCTGGTGAACATGAAGGCCATGGTGGCCAAGTATGGCGCCACCATGTCGGAGAAGGCGCGCGCCGATCTCAAGCAGGTGGCCGACGGTTACTCGGCGCTTAAAAAGGCCGAGAAGGATTTCGACGACGAGAAGGTGCGGCTCAACGCCGTGATGACGGCGATGCCCAAGCACGTGGGCAAGTTCGCGGCTACGGAGAAAATCGTGTGGGGCGGAATGCTGGAGATGTACGGCCACCTGAAGGAGCTGGACGCCGAAGACGTGAAGAAGGAATGGCTATGGGCACCGGGCGGCTTGAGCTGCCGGTCGCTTATTCCCGAGGCTCCTGGCCCGCAGACTCCCCCGGCCCCAGGGGCGGCGGCTCCCGCTTGACCAGCACCTTGTCGACGCGGTTCCCGTCCATGTCCATCACTTCGTAACGCACATCGTCCGTCTTGAAATGATCGCCGGGCTTGGGAATGCGTCCCAGCTGCATCATCACGAATCCCCCCAAGGTCTGGTAGGTATCGGTGCCCTCTTCGGGCATATGCCCGATATCCATCAAATCCTTGAAGTCTTCCACGGGCTGCATGCCGTCGACCAGCCAGGAGCCGTCTTCGCGGCGGACCGCGCCGGGCTTCTCTTCCTTCTGATCATGCGAAGCGATGTCGCCGACGATGCTCTCGAGGATATCGTTGAGCGTCACCAGGCCTTGCAGGCTGCCGTACTCGTCGATGACGAGGGCGATGTGGATGCGGGATTCCTTGAATGATTCCAGCGACTTGAGCACGGGAATGGTTTCCGGGATGGTGAGCGCTTTGCGGGCGTGCTTCTGCAGATCGATGGCCCGGCCCGAAATGCAATCGGCCAGCATGTCCTTGGTATGCACGATGCCCAGGATTTCGTCCAGGCTGCCTTTGCATAAGGGAAAGCGGGAATAGGAAGAACCGAGGATCTTTTCCTTGTTCTCCTCGAAAGGCGCTTCCGCGTCCAGCCAGGCGATTTCCGGGCGCGGTGTCATGATGGTATTGATGCGGCGCTCGTTCAGCTCGATTACGCTCTCCACCATGTCCTGCTGCGATTCCTCGAACACGCCGGCCTCGGTGCCCTGGGCGATCATCACGTTGATTTCGTCGCCGGTCACGGGAGGCTCGCTCGAAGGCTTGCTGCCCACCAGGCGCAGGATGGTGTCGGTGACGATCCCCAAAAAGGAAACCATGGGGTAGGCGATGCGGGAGATGATTTGCATGGGCCAGGCCACCAGGGCGGCGATGCGCTCGGCATGGTTCAAGGCCACCGTCTTGGGCACCAACTCGCCGAAAATGACCTGCAGGAAGCCGACGCCAACCACGACGATGGAGAGGCCGATGCGTTCCCGGTATTGGCTGATCCAGGGCAGGCCTTCCAACTGGAAAGAGATCTTCTCGGCGATGGTACTGCCGCCGTAAGCGCCGGTGAGCAAGGTGATCAAGGTGATCACCACCTGGATGGTGGCGAGGAAACGGTTGGGGGAGTTGGCCAGGTCCAGGGCGTTCTGGGCGCGGTGGTTGCCTTCGTTGGCCCATTGTTGCAAACGCGCCTTGCGCGCCGAGACCACGGCGATCTCGGCCATGGCGAACAAACCGTTGCCGCAAACGAGAACGAATATGACGAGGATTTCGAATCCGACGCTGCTCATATCAGGATAGGGGCGCGCACGTCAGGCGCGCATGCCTGCGCCGGCGGTTTCCGGACGGGGGTCTGGGAACCGTAAACGGAGACGGTTGAATCGGGGGATGCACATGGCGAATCCGCGGAAAATAAGTAAAAACGGGGGATTCCCACAGACCCGGCCTCGGAAAGCCCGGATTCGGAAAAAAAACGCTACTTTTCCCCGCCTATGCATCTTTATCGATCCCATACCTGCGGCGCTTTGCGCAAAGCCCAAGTCGGCGAAACCGTTAAACTTTCGGGCTGGGTCTTCCGCCGCCGCGATCATGGGCATTTCCTGTTCATCGATCTGCGCGACCATTACGGTATCACCCAAGTCGTTTTCCACCAGGAGCGGCCATTCTTCGACGCCGCCACGCGCTTGCGTTATGAAAGCGTCATCACCATTACCGGCAAGGTGATCGCCCGCGATGCCGCCACGGTCAATCCGACCATGCCGACCGGCGATATCGAAATCAACGTCCTGGAAATCACCGTGCAGTCCATGGCCGAGCAATTGCCCATTCTCGTCGACGGCATGGAAGAGAGCCCGGAAGACCTGCGCCTCAA
>JAHFCH010000102.1 GCA_023249635.1 Fibrobacterota bacterium | reverse complement strand
GTCGGCGGGATTCGGGGAGACCTGCCCGTTCTTCCAATCGCCGCGCTGCGCGACCTGGCCCTGGTAGCCCCAGGCGGCCACGCCCTTGCTATCGATCACCTGGCCCTTGACGTGGAAGCCGGCGATCAGGTGGTTATAGCCCTCGTCCTTCAGGTACTGGAAGATGGAGCGCGTGTCCTGACCCATCAGAATGGCATGGGAAGGATCGTAATGGATGCGGAAGGCGTCCTGAACGCCATGCTTCTCGGCGATCTTGTGCAGGGCGATCCAGGCTCCGGGCACGTGGGCGATGTTGTTGACCCACAAATCGGTGGTGTTCCAGCCGGGCATGGGGCATTGCTCCACGCGGTACTGCAGGCCGCGATCCTTGGCGGCGCGCAGCAGGGGGATGAATTCCTTCTCGAACATATCGTAGTTCTGATCCATGGACAGCTTGACGTTGCGGCCCACGAAGCCGCAGACGGCCTTGACGCCGAGGAGGACGGCCGCGTCCATGCAGCGCACCATGAAGTCATGCTTCTTCTTGCGATTGCCGTCGTGATCGGTGAGCATGTTGTCGAAGTAGCCGATGTCGGTCATGCCCATGCGGGTTTCCTTCATGGCGTTGAGCACACGCGCGGCGCGCGTCTTGTCGAAGGGCTTGCGCAGGTCGAGGGTGTTGGCGACCGGATCGAGCATGGCTTCGGGCGGAACGTCGGTCTCGGTGGGATGCAGGGCGGCGGAGAGCTGGATGTTGTCGACATCGAGTTCGCGGGCGAATTGCAGCCAGTCCTCGACCGCCTTGTCGGGATCGGGATCGCGCACGTCGCGGGGCGTAAGCTCCTGGAGGGCGGCGGTGAGCACGCCCATCTTCATGAATTTCGGTTCAAAGGCTTTGACGGCCATGGCGGATCCTTTCGATGACCCCGGGGAAGCGTGATATATAGATTAATGCCGCAAAACGGGTCAAGGGCGCGGAAAACCGCCGCCCGCCACGCCCACGCGGTACGACGCGGTTTTTTTACCTGGGACCGCGGGTTTTTTACCGGATGCGCCGAATGCGCCTTCCCAAGCCTCCCACAAGACTCAAGCGGCCCGCGGGCCTACCGACCGGGTTCCTTCGCCCTACAATGGCTGTGCGGGCTCGGTTTCGTTGCGCGTGGAAGGGGCCGAACGGCTGTAGGCGCCACCGGCCTTTTCGCGCTCAGAGCGTTCATCCGCCGAAAACGCGCCGGCCCAACGCGCCGCGTTCGTCAGCACCCGTTGGATCTCCGGCCGGTGGTAGATGGGATAGGTCTCATGGCCCGGGCTGAAGTAGAAAATACGGCCCAGGCCGCGCGTCCAGGTACAGCCGCTGCGCAACACGTTGCCGCCCGCGAACCAGGAGATGAAGATCAACTGCTCCGGATCCGGGATGTCGTGGCGTTCGCCGTACATCTCATGCTGCGGCAGATCGATACGATCCCCCACCCCGCGGGTGATGGGATGCGCCGGGGAAATGTTCCAGAGGATCTCGCGCTCGTCGGCCTCGCGCCAGCGCAGGGAGCAATTGGTGCCGAGCAGGGTCTTGAAGATCTTGGCGCCGTGCCCGGAGTGCAGCACCACCAGGCCCATGCCCCCCAGCACCGCGTCTTGGACCCGCTTGACCACGGCATCCTCCACCTGGTCGTGCGCGTGATGGCCCCACCAGAACAGCACGTCGGTTTGCGCCAACGCGGCTTCGGTCAAGCCATGCTCCGGTTCCTCGAGGGTGGCCGTGCGCGCCGTGATGCCGCCTTGCGCGTTGAGCGCGCCCGCGATGGCGTTGTGGATCCCGTCGGGATAATTGTCCCGCGGCTTCCCCGGCTTCCGCTCGTGGATGAATTCGTTCCAGACGGTAACGTTGAGGTTTCCGGACATGACGGCTCCAGGATGGACTGGTTGGGAAGATATAAATCGGAAGGTGGAGGGAAGAAGGGAGGGAAGAAGGGAGGGAAGAAGAAGGTTTAAGGTTTAAGGTTTAAGGTCTAAGGTGGATTGCCTTGTGCTGGTTATTTCCTTAAACCTTAGACCTTAAACCTCACGAAGAGAAGACCGAATCCGGTCTCAACGCCGGTCTCAGGGCCGAACCAGAAAGTGCATGCCCATCCCGGTCGCCGTTTTCAGGCGGACCAGGATTTCACCGCGGCCTACGGGCAACTGCCACGCGCCTTCGGCCGCATGGGTCGCATTGCCTACGAAGGCGCCGCGGGAGTCGTAGCATTCCACCGCGAACACGCGGTTGGTACGCAGCCAGACGCCGCCCAGCTTGCCGTCGCGTACCCACAGGTCGCGCAAGGTCGCGCCGCCCAAGGGAACGATGCCGGCCTGGGGGCCGAGCTTAAGGGTGGCCAAAGCGGATTCGATATCGGCATAAGGAGGAATACCGCGCGGAAGGACGGCCATTCCGGCGATGGAAAAACCCATCCCGTTGGCGTTCAGGTAATAGACGCGGAAGCTGCCGTTCTTCAGGGTGACCGGAAAACCCATCGCGGCGCTGATGGCGGCGCTCAACTTGGGTAGCGTATCGTAGGTGAACTTCTGCCAATGCACTTCGTAGCCGCCGATGGCCATCTGTCCGCTGGAATCCTTCTTCAAATCGCCGCCCAGGGAATCCCGGAAGGTGGCCATGATGGAATCGACGTTGGGCAGCGTATTCCCGGGAGTGGCTCCGAGCGCCGCGATTCCGCCTAATCCGCCCGTATGCCCGATCACGCCCTTGACCTTGGTCGTATCCCATTTGGAACTGAAAGTGATCGCATAGCCGGCGCCGGAAAAGGTTTTGCCGGCCTGGGCGGATGCCTTGCCGGGCAAGACGATACCTGCGACGGCGAAGACGAGTAAAAAGCAGCGTTGAAAGCTCATGGATTCCCCCAGCTTGCCCGGACCTACCGATCCTTACAAGGATCGGCTGCGATTGCCAATCCAATATAAGTCGGTTACAGGGGAATTCCCTTGCGGAATTGTCGAAAATGCCGGATTTCCCGGGGTCCTTTAGACCCGGGAAACGGGAGTGTACCGGCCGGTACGGGACCAGCGGTCAGTCCACTTCGGAATAGACCCCATCCTCGACATCCTCGCCCTGGGCGGCAGAAGGGGGGCCGGAGGGCTTGTCCGCGCTCGACTTCCCTGTCCTGGGTCCGGTCGCCCCTGGGGACGAACCGGTTCCCGGCGCCGTATCGAATACGAAGGCCTCGTTGCGGAAGTCCACCTTCAGCCCATCCCCGGACTTGAGGTCCCCGGCGATGAGCATCCGGCTCAGGGGATTCTCCAGATGGGTCTGCAGATAGCGGTTGATGGGCCGGGCGCCGAATTGCGGATCGTAGGATTTCTCCGCGATGGCTTTGGCCGCCGCCACGGTAATCTCCGCCTCGATACCGCGTTCGCGCAGGCGCCGGGCCAAATCCAGGAAGCGCATTTCGGCGATATGCATCAGCTCTTCCTTGCCCAGCGACTGGAATACGATGATCTCGTCGATGCGATTCACGAATTCGATACGGAAGAACTTGTTGACCTCAGGCATCACATCGGCGACGGTAATCGGCGCGGTGGCCGCGGCGAATTTCTGCGAACCGATGTTCGAGGTCATTACGATGATGGTGTTCTTGAAGCTGACCGTCCGCCCCTGGGAATCGGAGAGGCGGCCCTCGTCGAGCACCTGCAATAGGATGTTGAACACGTCGGGATGCGCCTTCTCGACCTCGTCCAGCAGCACCACCGCGTAAGGCTGGCGCCGCACGGCTTCGGTCAATTGCCCGCCCTCTTCGTAGCCCACATACCCGGGAGGCGCGCCGATCAGCTTCGATACGGCGTGCTTCTCCATGTACTCGCTCATGTCCAGGCGGATGACGTAATTCTCGCTGTCGAAAAGGAACTCGGCCACCGCCTTGGTCAGCTCGGTCTTGCCTACGCCCGTGGGACCCAGGAACAGGAAGCTGCCGATGGGCCGGCTCTCGCGTCCGAGCCCGGAGCGGTTGCGCAGGATGGCATGCGACAGCGCCTCTATGCCCGGCTTTTGGCCCACGACCCGCTTGGCCAGGTGCTCGGGCAGATTCAGCAGCTTGTCCTTTTCGGCTTCCTGCAAACGCGTCACGGGAATACCCGTCCAGCGGGAAACCACTTCGGCCACCTCGTCTTCGGTAACCTCTTCGTGGAATTCCACCCCGCCGACACGGGCCTGGGAGGCCTCGTGCGAGGCTTCCTGCAATTTGCGTTCGGCTTCGCGCAAGGTCTTGTACTTCAGCTCGGCGGCGCGATTGAGATCGTATTCGCCTTCGGCCTTTTCGATTTGCTTACGCACCTTTTCCACTTCGGCGGTAAGGCCGCGCATTTTCTGGATCTGGCGGGCATGCGCTTCCCATTGGCGCTGCATGGTCCCGACCTGCTCGCGCAGGGTGGCGATCTCGCCTCGCAAGGCCTTCAAGCGTTCCTTGCTCTTTTCATCCTTCTCCTGTTTCAGGGCCTGTTCCTCGATCTGCAACTGCAGCAGACGGCGGCTCAGGGAGTCGAGCTCCTCCGGCGCGGTGTCCAATTGGGTCTTGACCATGGCGGCCGCTTCGTCCATCAGGTCGATGGCCTTGTCGGGCAGAAAGCGATCGGGAATGTAACGCTGGGACAGCTTCACCGCGGCCACGATGGCATTGTCCTGGATGCGAACGCCATGATGGGCGTCGAAGCGTTCCTTGATGCCGCGCAGGATGGAGATGCTTTCCGCGGGACTGGGTTCGGGTACCATCACGGGCTGGAAGCGGCGTTCCAAGGCCGCATCCTTCTCGATATGCTGCTTGTACTCGTTCAGGGTGGTGGCGCCGATGCAATGCAGCTCTCCGCGCGCCAGCTTGGGCTTAAGCAGGTTGCCTACGTCCATGGAGCCTTCCGTCTTCCCCGCCCCTACGATGGTATGCAATTCGTCGATGAAGAGCAGCGTTCCCTGATCCTTCTCCAACTCGGCCAGCACGGCCTTGAGGCGTTCCTCGAATTCGCCCCGGTACTTGGCGCCCGCGATCAGGCTCCCCAAATCCAGGCTGTAAATCTTCTTGCCCTTAAGGGATTCGGGAACGTCCCCTTTCACGATACGCTGGGCCAGGCCTTCCACGATGGCGGTCTTGCCCACGCCGGGTTCGCCCACCAGCACGGGATTGTTCTTGGTCTTGCGCGACAGGATGCGCACCACGCGGCGGATCTCCTCCTCGCGGCCGATCACGGGATCGAGTTTACCTTCGCGGGCCTGGGAAACCAGCTCATGCCCGTACTTCTCAAGCACGTTGAATTGCTGCTCGGCGTTCTCGCCATGGGCGCCGGGGGCTTCCCCGCCACCGCTATTACGGTTCTTCATGATGGCTTCCTTCAGTTTCTTGAAATCAATGCGATGCTTCTGGATCACGCCTTTGAGCTCGAACATCTCCGCCTTCTCGAGGGCAAGCAGGAGATGCTCCACGGTAACCACGGTGTCACCCAGGTCCAGGCTGGCCCCCTGGGCGGCCCGCACCACGCGGTGGAAATCGGGCGAAGCCCCATCCCCGCCACTCCCCGGTTGCTCCTTGGGAAGCCGCGCGACGGCCGCTTCCAGGTCTTCGGCGAAGGCGATGGGCTGGGCGCCCGCGTCTTTCAGGGAAGGCTCAAGGAAGGCATAGGCCGAACGCATCAGGCCGGCCGCGAGATGCAGGGAGGTAAGCTCCAGATGGCGGCCCTGGAGCTTGATCTCCTGGGCCTTCTGTAAAGCCTCATTAGCCATGTGGGTGAGTTCGCTCATATGCGACTCCCTAAAAGCAAAGCCGATGCCGCAATTGCAAGGATGCGGCGAGGGGTCACTATGAAGATAAATTCGCGGTAGGCGGGGCGCGCGGGCGTGTCAGGATGGGACACCCCGTTTCCGGGGATGCGACGCAAAGCGTGCGGGATTGCCAATCCGTCCCGCGCTTGCGCCAAAATGACAGGGAGGCCCCAGCCAGCCTGGCCTGGACGGAGGGTCTAGAAGAGCATCCTGCGAATTTGATTGGCCCCGCCAGCCGAGGCCCTGAGGGAAAGGACCGCCACCCTGGGCGAGCTAGTACGGGCAGGGAAGAGGAAACTTCCGGTGCCGTGCCCGACTCGGGATTCCAGCCAAGTTCCGTCGACGGCACGCAGGGAAATCGTATAACTTCCCGCCAGGTCCACTTGCACGCGCAGGCCGCCGACCACGGCGTCGGCGCGCAAGGCGGAGGCGGGAATCGATTCCGGGGCCCGCGGAGCCAAGGCCACCGTGGCGGGCTGGAACGCTTCCGTCGACTGGTAATTGTGGGAGAAGTACGCGGTACCATGGAACAGGGCAGTGCCGCCCGCGGACTTTATTCCGGTGGCGACAATCTTCAGCAACCGATCCGGGGAGCCTTCCGCGCCGGACAAGGCCAGGTACACGCGCTTTTTGTCGTCCGAAAGTTTGATGGAGGTAAGTCCGGGAGTGGTTTTCTGATCGATGCAGCAGCCATAGGTTTCCGTGCGGGTATAGTGCCATTGCGAGAGCGCGAATGCGCCGTTGACGACCGTCGCCGGGTCCACGGGTTGGGAGAAGCGGATTTCCACTCCGCCTGCGCGCGATTTCACTTCCCGCATCTCGAAGGTAGCGGCGGCGTTACCGAAGGTTATCCTATACATGGGCTTTGCGCCTCCCGACGGCCAATCGCCCTGCGCCAGAAAGGTGCCGACCACGATGGCATCCTCCTTGGAATGCATGGCCAGGCGATTGATGGCGGCGGTGGAAAATCCCCCCGTGAAAAAGAACATGGAGCCGTTGTACTTGCCCTCGGCGACATTGTCCAAGGCGATGCGCGAGAGGCCCGGGCTGTTGTTATCCCCTACGATGAAATCGCCCGCGTACGGGCCCTTTTCCATATATAAGGGTTGGCTCACCGATTGGTGCACGCCGTCCACCAGCCACATCACCGGCGGCTCGTAGGGCATATTCTCGGCCCAGTTGGGCGCATTGGTCCCCGTCACCTGTCCCGAATCGTTTTTGGTCTGGGGCGTTTGCCGATGGCCGTAGAACTTTCCGTCCTTCATGAGCGCGAAGGTGCAGGCCGGCATCCAACTGCCTTGGTTGTCGGTCACGAAGAATTGCCCGTTGGGTCCCTGGCCCATGCCGTTGGGCACGCGCAGACCGCCCGCGATCTTGGTCAGGCCGCCTTTTCCGTCCGGGCTCCACGATATGAACGCGCCGCTATAGGTCGAGGTGGGCGGCGTGGCCGAGCGCCCGCCCGGTTGAATCGATCCTCCGTACGGTCCATAAAAGCGGCCGTTGTAGAAAGCGGGGGTATGCACCCATTGATGCCATTGCTCCCCGGCCCAGCCCCAGGTGAGACCGGCGTCCGGGGTGGGCCAGGCCACGATGCGCGTACGGTTGGCCGCCAGGTTGGCCAGATTGGCGATATCGGTGACGGAGTAAAAGCCGTCGCGTTCCGACACGTATACCTTGTCATCGGCGACCACCACGCCCGCGGGCTGGTGCCACATATCCGCGATTTTCTTGACCGTGAGTCCGCTCATCTTGCCGGTAACCCCGCCGACGATCCAAATGGCAGAGTTGGGATCGGTGGGCGGAATCTGGCCACCGCCTTCGATGCCCGCGGTCGCCAACACCATGCGTCCATCGGAAAGGAAGCCCAACCCCATGGTCATGTACTGGGCCGGCATGGGGATGGTGTCGATGATGAGGCCCGGATTACGGGTATCCTGCGGCCAGGCCGTCTGGGCCCCCGCGGGAACGGAAAAGACGGTCGCGTAAATCGGAACGTAAAGCCATGCCGTGAGACGGTTCGACTGCATACCCACCCCCTATGAAAGCCGAAGCCCAGCGGCAGGCTGCCGCCGAACTTGCGCTGAAATTATACCTGCTCGGCGCGTTGCGCACCCCGCGGTAAATCCCGCTCAAGTTTTATCGTTTCCATGCCGAAAACGAATATGTCCTCCCCAGGTCGGTTTTCCCATTGGTCGGGAAAAAAGTGCCGCTTTTGACGGATCCAAGGCGACTATTTTGCCGGGTGCTGCGCCGCGCGCAGCGCGATCACCCTGAATTCGCTTGCCTAAAGGCAGGTCCGCGCCGGCAACGCGATTGGAACGACGCTTGCTTTCCAAGCGGGTATGGACATCCGCGACTACCTCTTCGGCGGCGATACCCGCACCCTAGCCTATAAGAGCCTCGACGCCAGTACCCTGCGCGCCAAAGCCATCTCCCAGAACCTCGCGAATATCGGGACACCCGGATACCAGCGTAAGGAAGTCAACTTCGAGGACCAATTGCAAACCGCGTTGAAGGCCAAGCTGGCCGCTTCCCAAGATCAGATGGGCCATATGCCCGCAGGCAAGGGCGTGGATTTCTCCGCGCTGCAACCCTTCGTTTTCGAACCCAAGGATCAGACCCTGCCGGGGGAAATCAACAACGTGGACGTGGATATGGAAGCGGCAAAGATGGCCGAGAACCAGATCTTCTATTCCTTCGTGACCAAGTTCGTCGGGTTCGACAAATACATGTCGGCGATTTCGGGCCGCGGCTCGGCATAAGCCGCGCGGCGGAATGAGGATCAGCGGGCGCGCGCGGCGCGGGCCTGGGCTTCGATCAGGAAGTTGAGATCCTTTTCGGCATTGTCGAACATCGCCTCGATATCTTCACCGGGCATTCCCGCGCCCTTGGTGTACTCCAATGACCAGGTCCCTTTGAATCCCCTGCCGCGCACCGCGGAGATGATCTTCTGGTGCGCTTCCGCGTTTTCCTCCAAAAGGATGCGCTGCCCACCTTGCTTGGCCTGAACGCCCAGGTTGGCCAGGAAATCCCCTGCCGCATCCAGGGCCGTTTCCAGTTCCTTGGGGGTGAAGAGGAAGGGATGGAGCACGCCTTTGAAGCGCCCGGCTTCCAGGACCTTACGGGCCGCGGCAATCTCGCCCGCGCCGGTTCCCTCGCCGCCATCATAAAGCAGGGACATGTCCCGGGGAACGTCCCGGGACCATTCCTTCACGAATTCCAGCCCTTCGGACCCGCCCGCCGATTTGGAAGCGGGGACCGCCAAGGTGAATTTAAGCACGTCCGGCCGGAAATATTCCAGGGCTTCGATCAGGGAGTCGCGGAACCGCTGGCTCTTGTCCGATCCGTCCACCGGCAAGGCCGCGGCGATGGCGGCGATAGGCAGATCATATTCGGAAGAGCGTTCGGTAATCAGTTCCCACTCCGAGCGGGATGAGAACTGCAGATGGTTGATCCAGATTTCCAGTCCCGCGAAACCGCCCTCGCCCGCCTCTTCCATCCACTCGCTGACGAGCAGGCTGGGGCCTTTCCCGTTACCGCGGTTCTTTTCCAGGAGTATGGTCGAAAGATTGACTGCCGAACCGGAGATGGCCATGGGATGCTTCCTTCAGAACTTGTAGGCGATGCCGATGCTGGCCAGGGTGGCGCCGAAGCCGAAGCCGGATTCGCCCTGGAACGCCAGGTTGGGCTTGAACCAGTAACGCGCGCCAACGCCGGGGGAAACCACCACGTACCCGTAATCCGCCGAACCCGGTCCGGACCAAAGGCCGATGGTATATCCCGCCGAGGCGATGAAATAGGGATCGAGGGGAATCTTCATCTTCTCGAACCAGAAGATGGGATGGAAGGTGCCGCGCGCGACGAAGGTCATGTACTGCAGACCATACTTGAGATAATCGTAACGGGAATAAGCGAACATTCCGCCGATGCCGATGTATTCCGTGATACCCAGATCGGCGCCGATGTGGATGGGGGGAATCAGAAAGCTGCCCGAAGTCCCGAAGCCGCCGGCGCTCAATCCGGCGAAGCCTACCAACTCCCCGTTCTTATAGGGATCCCCGCCTTCCACGGCGAAAGATTCGCTGGCTCGCGCCGAACCTGACGCGAGCGCCAGGAAGACCGCGAAGAGCGCGATGCGCGCGGGTTTGGATAATGCGAGGGCGATGGGATTGGGCATCGGAGGTTTTCCTTGGTTGACCGGCGTAGTCGCGCCGGACGCGTTCGGCTTGGATATCTAACAATCCCCCCGCGGTGCCGGGAGACCCGCTGATACGAGAGGGTAAATATCGATTACAACCCCCAGGGCGGGAAAGGGCTACCACTGGCCGCGCCCCATATACCTAGTATTTCAGTATGTATAGTGGGCGAATATTGAATTCCTACAGAAGAAGTCGGGACAGTAAACGGCAAAATATGTTCAAAAAAGACAGATGTAAGCCGTAATGCCCAGGTAGTTTAACTGACTAAAATAATATGTTAATATTGATTCCCCATCCGGAAAGACCCTATGCAAGACCATCTGGACCAACTCGAGAACCAAAGCGTATTTATCCTCCGCGAAGCCTACGCCAATTTCAAGAACCTGGCGATGCTATGGTCCATCGGCAAGGACAGCACCGTGCTGCTCTGGCTCGCGCGCAAAGCCTTCTTCGGCCATGTGCCGATCACCTTGGTGCATATCGATACCTCGTATAAGATCCCGGAGATGATCCGTTATCGCGATCAGCTCGCGATGGATTGGCATCTGACCATGGTCTACGGCCAGAACAAGGACGTGCTCGATCGCGGGGAAACCTTCCCTAACGGAAAGATCACGCGCCTGCAATGCTGCAAAGCCCTCAAGACGGACGCCCTGCGCAATACCCTTTCGGGCGAATGGCCGCGCTTCCGCCTTAACCTGCAAACCGGCAAGTACGAAATAGATAAGAATAAGGATCCCTACACCGGCGTAATCGTAGGCGCGCGCGCGGACGAAGAAGGCTCCCGCTCCAAGGAACGCTATTTCTCGCCGCGCGATAAGAACAACGAATGGGATGTGGGCGATCAGCCACCGGAATTGTGGAACCAGTTCAAAACCGACTTCGCTCCCGGCACCCATCTGCGCATCCATCCCCTGCTGGATTGGACCGAGCTGAACATCTGGGAGTACATCCAGCGCGAGAACATTCCCATCACGGATCTTTATTTCGACAAAGGCACCGGCAAGCGCTACCGCTCCCTTGGCTGCTACCCTTGCACCACCCCGGTGGAATCGACCTCCAAGAACGTGGCCGAAATCGTGGCGGAACTGAAAACCGGCAAATTCGCGAACATCGCGGAGCGGTCGGGACGTGCGCAGGATAAAGAAGACGGCGGCGGCCTGGAGACGTTGCGTCGAGATGGATACATGTGAGGAAGAAAAGGTTTAAGGTTTAAGGTCTAAGGTGAAGAGATCTAGACCGGGCCTATCGGACCAACCCACCTTAAACCTTAGACCTTAAACCTCCCAAAGAAAAGACCACACAGGATCCCCAATGCAAACCAATCGCATCGAAACCCCCGTCTTTTCCGCCGACTCCGCGGCCAAACTCGAAGGCCGCATCCGCATGAACATCGTGATCGTGGGGCACGTGGACCACGGCAAGAGCACCGTCGTGGGCCGTCTCTTGGCCGATACGGGTTCGCTTCCCGACGGCAAGCTGGATTCGGTACGGGCCTTCTGCGAGCGCAACTCGCGCCCCTTCGAATACGCCTTCCTGCTGGACGCCCTCAAGGACGAGCAGGCCCAGGGCATCACCATCGATACCGCGCGTACCTTTTTCAAATCGGGCAAGCGCGACTATATCATCATCGACGCGCCCGGGCATATCGAGTTCCTCAAGAACATGGTGACGGGCGCCGCCCGCGCCGAGGCCGCCGTGCTCGTCATCGACGCCAAGGAAGGCATCCGCGAGAACAGCAAGCGTCATGGGTACCTCCTCTCCATGCTCGGCATCAAGCAGGTGGCCGTGGTCGTCAACAAGATGGATCTGGTCGACTACTCGCGCACTACCTTCGAGGACATCCGCGACGAATACGTGGCCTTCCTGGCCCGCATCGGGGCCACGCCCAAGTTCTTCGTCCCCATCTCCGCCTTCAACGGCGAGAACCTGATCAAGCCTTCGGACAAGATGCCCTGGTACAAGGGGCACAATCTGTTGGCCGCCATGGACGCCTTCGAGAAGGAACCGCCCAAGGCCAACCAGCCTTTCCGCTTCCCCGTGCAGGATATCTACAAGTTCACCTCCCTCGGCGACGATCGCCGCATCGTATCGGGCCGCGTGGAATCGGGCTCCATCAAGGTTGGCGATCCGGTCGTGTTCCTTCCCTCGGGCAAGAAGACGCGCATCGCCTCCATCGAGGGATTCCATGCCGCCCCGCGCACCGAAGTCGATGCCACCGTTTCCACCGGCTTCACCATGTCGGAGCAGATCTACGTCGGCCGCGGCGAACTGATGGTCAAGGCCAGCGACGTGGGTGACGGCAAGACCGTCGAAATCGCCGCCGAAGTGTCCAAGCGCGTGCGCATCAATCTGTTCTGGATGGGCAAGAAGCCCTTCTCCGCGGGCAAGACCTACTTCCTTAAATTGGGCACCGCCAAGATCCCCTGCCGCCTGGAGCGCATCAATTACCTGATCGACGCTTCCGAGACCGCGGGGGCGGAGAAGAAGGCAGCCGTCGAACGCCACGATGTATGCGATTGCGTTATCGAACTCTCCAAGCCTTTGGCATTCGATCCCATCGCCCGGCTCGAATCCACCGGACGTTTCGTGATCGTGGACGGCTACGAAATCGCGGGCGGCGGCATCATCCGCGAATCCCTGCCCGAAGAGGTCCAGTCCCAAGGTCCCGCCGAAGCCAAGCTCATCCGCTCCGCGCTTTCCGCTGAGGCGCGCGCCGCCAAGCTGGGGCAAAAGCCCGCCCTGGTGCTCATCGCCGGCGGCCCCGGACGCGATCCCCATGGCCCGGCCAAGGCCCTGGAGGCAAGCCTCACCGCCTCCGGTCGGCATGCATTTTATCTCGGCCTCGACGAAGGTTCCGAGCCCCAGGCCCATGAGGCCCCGGCCGCCGGAGACACCGCCAGCGGCGGGTCCCGCTCCAACCTGTCCTCGGAATCGGGCTGGGATGTCCTGACTCCCGCGGCCCGCCTGGGCGAAGCGGCATCCTTCCTGCTCGACGCCGGGCTTATCGTGGTGGCCGCCGCCGCCGGCATTGACACCGAGGATATCAAAGCCCTGGAAGCCAAGGTGAAACCCCATTCGGTAACGGAAATCGAAGCCCCGGCCGACGCCGAAGCGGCCACAGGGGCCGCCGAAGGGTTGGTAAAGGAAGCCTTGGACCGCTTGCGCGCGGCCGGCGCTATCCGGTAATTAGATTGATGGGCATGGATGCGGGCGCGGGCGAAAAGCCGAATGAAAATGTCGTCCGTCACAACCTGACGGTGGATCGGCAGGCGCGCATCGGCATCTCCCGCCAACGCAGCGCGGTACTCTGGTTCACGGGTCTTTCCGGCAGCGGGAAATCCACCATCGCCAACGCGCTGGAAATCCGTCTCCACCAGGCGGGGCGCCTTTCCTACCTGCTCGATGGGGACAATGTCCGGCTTGGCCTCAATGCGGATCTCGGCTTCAGCGAGCACGATCGCAAGGAGAACAACCGCAGGGTGGCCCATGTCGCGCGCCTCTTCTGGGACGCGAACGTCCTGACCCTGGTTTCTTTCATCTCCCCGTTCCGCCATGAGCGCGAGACCGCGCGGCAGCTCATCGGCCCCGACTTCATCGAAATCTTCGTGGACACTCCCATGGCCGAATGCGAGAAGCGCGATCCCAAAGGCCTGTATGTAAAGGCCCGCAAAGGCGAGATCGCCCAATTCACGGGCATATCTTCGCCTTACGAACCACCGGAGAATCCCGAGATCGTTTTGCATACCGATCGCGAATCCGTCGCCGAGTCGGTCGAGCGCATCGTCGCGCTGCTTACGGCGCGCGGCTACCTCTGACCATCCGGGTTTCCTAGCCTCCCCGGCGGCGTTCCTGCCGTAACTTCCGGGTTACGTCCGCTGTTCTCCCATTAATGCACGTGTTCTCCCGCAAATGCACGGACACGAACGTTCGCGATGGTCTATCCTTTCGCTGTCGCCGCGCGGACCATCCGCGGCGACGTACCCGAACCCGCAATTCGCGAAGGAGAAAACCATGAAGAACCGAATCCAAGCCGCGCTGGCCTTGACTGCCGCCGCTGCCGCCCTACTGCTTGGCGCCTGCCTGCAAACCGAAAAGGCCGCAGGCCCGTCTGCACCCGAGAACAGGGTCCAGTCCGCCCCCATGTCCCGGGAAACCGACGGCAAGGCGGAGCTTGCCGTGGCCGCCTCCTATTCCACCTGCTCCGGGGATATCTGCGAGGCGCCGAAGTACGGCGGCTGCCTGGAAAACAAATGCCTGTATAACGGGCAACGTTTGCGCGGAGAAGTGTGGAACCAGAAATGCACGACCTTCAAACATGACGCCTACGGGAATTGCATCGTCTCGACCTATCTCAAGCCAACGTACAAGTGCGGGCAGTCCTGCTACCCTATGCCGTAACGTAATTGAAGGCGGACTTCATGGAAGTCCGCCCCGCCTTACCGCTCCCGTTGACCGGGTGACGTAAGGCTACCCGCGCTCGTTTCCGGTCCCGGCTTACTGGATGTCGATTGTACGCGCCAGCGCTTCCTTGGCCTTGGGGATGCGCAAGGTCAGCACCCCGTTGGCATACTCGGCCTTGATGGCTTCGCCGGAGACATTGCGCGGCAACTCGAAAGTCCGCGCGAACGAGCCGTAGCCCGATTCGACATGGCGGTATTCGCCTTTGCCTTCGACATGGGCGCTTTCCTTCTTGCCGCTCAGGGTCAGGCGCTTATCCTTGACCTCGACCTTGATATTCTCCTTGGGAACGCCCGGCAACTCGGCGCGCAGCAGGTAGTCTTCCTTCTCTTCCACGATATCGACGGCAGGAGCGAAATCGTTCTTGGACGCCGACACTTTGTCGAAGTCATGGAAGAATTGATCCAACCAATTGGCGGGGTGGTATGCGGTGGCGTTGTACATGTTCATATCCTCCTTGAGGGTTTTCGGGGCCCTTTCTTGATGGCCCTCTTTGCCTGGGATGGAATGCAACCCGCGTGCCAATCGGGCGGCAGAGGAAAAAGCGCACTGGCGCCGAATGCGCGCCGGGATAGGCGTCCGGGCATCCGAAAATGCGACGGCAGGCTGAAACACCCGTCCTATCCTGGCACCCTTTCCCAGGAAAGCGGCCGGGAAGCGGGCATTTGTTAATTTTTTCGGAATGCCTGGTAACCCCGCCGAAACCTTGGACCTCTCCAATCAATCGCTTGAGCGCATCTTCACCGGCTGCGGAATTCCCCTGCCGGAAACCGGGATGCTGCTCTTCGCATTCCGTGGCGCGCGGCTCACGGCTGCATCAGGAGCGGCAAAAACCTGGAAGCGTTCCCTGCGCATAGAGGCTGCGCCGGTCGATCACCTCCACATGCGCTGCGTGCTGGGTATCTGGGATCGTGAAGGCGGCAGGATTTTCGCGGCGCCCGGTTCCACCGTTCCGCATCGCGACAACGTGCTCAAGGCCGCCGCCCGCAAGGGCCGCCTGCGCGGACGCGGCACCAACCAGTTGGAGCCGGGCTACTATACCGACCTCACCAAGGGCGAGCATCTCCAGGGGAAACGTAACGGGCACCAGGCCTTGCGGCAAACCGCCTACCGGCTCTATCGCCGTAGCCTGACGGGACTGCCTTACAAGGCAGCGGCCCCCTTGTTCTTCGGTAATCCTTACGACAATCTGCATTGCGGGTGGAACCTGGATGGAGAAGCCGAGGGATTTTCCAGCGCGGGCTGCATGGTGGTGGCGGGCATGCCGCATTGCCCGCGGCGCGACGACGCCCATGCGAACCAAGGGCCCTGGAAGATATTCCACGACCTGCTTTATGCTGCGCCGCAACGCGCATTCCCGCTGCTGCTCCTGCCCATGGAGCAGGCCGTCGGTCTGGCCGCGGGCGGAAAGGGTATCCTGGTTTACGGGTCCGAAGGGGAGCCGGTACGGAAACTGCAGCGGAAGTTGGCGGCGGCCGGCGACTACCGCGGTCCCGCATCGGGAAGGCTGGATGCCCGCACCTACCGGGCCTGGAAGCAGCCGCGCCGATAGCCCGCCGCGGCTAGAACCACATCTGGAACTGGCAATACAGCAGATCGTTGGCGAAGCTGTTCACCAGGCCTTCTTCGTAGGACCGCACGTATTCCGTCGTCAATTTCATCCCCGGATAGGCCGAGGGCGCGGGGCGGAAAATGAATCCCAGGGTAGCCATGTGCAAGGCATCGTCCGGAATATACCCATCCGTATTGTCGAAAAACTCGTAACGGAACAACGAGGCCCAACGTTCCGAATGCTCGAAGCGGATCTGGGACGAGACGCCCCAGGTCTTGGTGGCGGCCGAATCCTGCGGGTTGAGGACCAACCGGTTGTAAAGGATCATGGCTTCGTTGAACATGTGGAAGCGACCCACATCCATCAGATGATTCACGGAAGCGTCTACCACGGGATTGGTTTTGAACCAGTACTGCGCTTGCCAACCTTCATGGGTCCCGACGAATTCGGCCCAGGCCTTGTCGC
Organism: Fibrobacterota bacterium; assembly: GCA_023249635.1. Taxonomy (GTDB): domain Bacteria; phylum Fibrobacterota; class Fibrobacteria; order UBA11236; family UBA11236; genus Chersky-265. The sequence continues at coordinate 6,135 of JAHFCH010000102.1, read as the reverse complement.
CCAGCGCGCCTACATGGCCGCCCCATTCCGTGTAAGGGGAAATGCGCCAGTCCACGGCGTAGTCAAGCCCCAGCGCCTGGGTGGCTTTGCCCACGGGGAAGCTGGGTTCGTCGTTATAGACGTTCTCGCCGTTGGCGTTGCGCAGGAACAGCCGATTGCGCAATGCGCCGGAGAGGAAATCCCGCTCCACTTCGATTCCGAAGTCGCGGTAATTCAGCGTGCGGGTGACCCCGCCCCAGACGCGCGCATAGCGGGGAGGATTGACGGTAGCGCGCTCGAATTCATCGGCTTGGGTAACCGACTTGAGGCCGGCGCCGCGGAACTTGCCGGCGCGCACGCGGTAATTCCCCCAACGCTTTTGCAGGTAAATCTCGGCGATGTCGGCGGTTATCAGGTTGGCCTCGGCCTTGCCGGAAAATGAGCTGTCGAAAACCATATTCGCATTGAGGCGCAATTGGTTCAGGTAGAATCCGCCGCGGTTCTCGTTCCCCAGGGCATCCTTTAACGGCGCGGGCCACGCCCTGCCGTTCTGTCCGTAGGTATAGCCCATCTGGGTCCCGCCCTGGAAATCCAGCTTTTCGAAGGCGGTCGTGGAAACGGCCAGCAGGGCTGCGCCCAGGGCGATCAGACGGATCGGAGCCGCGTAGTTTTTCCCGCTCAATTTTGCGCCTTTCGCCGGTGGAGAGCAATAAACATACAATTATGGATATCTTTCCATTATGGCCCCAGAAGTCCCCGCTCCCGCGCTGTCCATTCCGGTTTCCGCTTCCCGATCCACCTCGCACTCGATGCGGCCGCCCCACGGAAAACCCGCGTGGTTGAAGGCGAAAATCCCCGGTGGCGAAGCCTATTCCAAAGTGCGGGCCACGGTCGAAGCGCATGGGTTGAACACGGTCTGTCAAAGCGCCAGCTGTCCCAACCTGGGCGAATGCTGGGCCAAAGGCACCGCGACCTTCATGATCCTGGGAAACATCTGCACCCGGGGATGCCGCTTCTGCGACGTACCCAAGGGAAGGCCGGGAACCTACGATCGTGAAGAGCCGGCGCGCGTTGCCGATTCCGTGCGGCTGATGGGACTCAAATATGCGGTGATCACTTCCGTGGCGAGAGACGATCTCCCGGATCAAGGTGCCGACGTATGGGCCGAAACCATCCGCCAAGTGCGCCTGGCCGCCCCGGAATGCCGCCTGGAAGTACTCATTCCGGACATGCAGGGTAACCTGGAGCTGGTCGACCGTATCCTGGCCGCGGGACCGGACATCCTGAACCATAATTTCGAGACGGTGCCGCGCCTGCAGCGCAGCGTGCGCGGCCGGGGCAATATCGCCGACAGCACCGCGGTGCTTAGCCATGCCAAGGAACGGGGCTTCGCGACCAAAACCAGCCTGATGCTGGGCTTGGGCGAAGGCGAAGCGGAACTTCAGGAGATGATCAAGTACATCGCCTCGTTGAAGGTGGATATCCTGACCATGGGTCAATACCTGCAGCCCTCCCGCGAGCACCTGCCCGTAACCCGGTTCGTGCCGCCGGCCGAGTTCGAATCGCTCCGGATTTACGCCCTCGAGAACGGGATCCGCATCTGCACCTCGGCCCCCATGGTGCGTTCCAGTTACAAAGCGGACGAACAGTCTGCGCCCTTGTTCACCGGCGCGCGCTGATCCGGGCCATTTAGGCACCACGGACCGTGGTGCTTCGGCCCAGGGAAGTACGCAGGGCCGCTCTCCGGCGGAGAGCGGATAGCCCACGACGGGCGGTTTTCCACCTCGCGGTTGGGAGGTTTGGGTTGTAGAAAACCGGGTGCTCCGCTATATTAGATTTCAGCTAATTTTAAACACTTTCGGTCAAAAACGAACCACTATGCCATCCATGGACCAGCTGGGAAGGTCAGACCCGTTTCAGGCTGGTCAATCCTTTGGCAAGTTCTACCTGGTCCAATTGATCGGCGAGGGCGGAACCTCGCGCATCTTCAAAGCGCTGCAGCAGCCCATCAACCGCATCGTAGCCCTGAAGATCCCTTCCTTCGCGGAAGCCGGCACCATCCTCACGCCGGATGAATTCCTCTCGGAAGCCACATTGATGGCTCGACTGGAGCATCCGAACGTCACACGCATCTACGATTTCGGAGTGCACGAAGACAAAGCCTTCATCTGCATGGAGTTCGTTGAAGGTTGGAACCTGATGGAGTTGTCCGACTCGCGCGGTCCGTTCTCCCCGGCGGCGGCCATCGCGGCGGGATTGCAAACCCTGGATGGTCTCGACTGCGCCCATTCCCATGATGTACTTCACCTCGATCTCTCACCCGCCAATGTGCTGGTTTCCCGTCAAGGCGTCGCCAAGCTTTCGGACTTCGGGATGGCCGGCAAGAAATTGCGTTCCTCGGAAGGCCGCATCGTCGGCACCCCCGCCTTCCTCTCCCCCGAGCACGTGGCCGGCGCCCCGGGCAACCGGAAATCGGATCTATTCAGCTTCGGATCCCTCTTGTACTATCTCGCCACCGGAGAACCCCTTTTCGATCCCGGGCCCAGTAACACTCGGGTTACCCAGGCCCTCCGCGAAATAGAATCGGCCCGCTCCCAGCCGCCCCAGGCCCGCCTACGCCGCCTGCCGCCGCAACTGGCCAAGGCCGTGGAACTGGCGCTGCGCGGAGAGGATGCCGAAGCCTTGAAACGGGAATTGCGGGAAGCCTGGAAAAAAGCCGGCGGCGACGAACGTCCCGAAACTGCGTTGCGGCGGGAATTGGGCCTGGACGGGGATCCCTTGGCCGGCCCGGCGGCGGAACCGCTTCCCGGCGAACAGGAGTTGCGGGCCCGGTATCTCGCTCTGCGCGAAGAGGGCAAGCACCGCGAAGCCGTGGCGCTTCTGGAAAAAGCCCTGCGCAGCCAACCGGACAATCCCCTGCTGCGGGAACTGCTCTCCCTGCCCGCGCGGGCCAAATCCGGCGCGGCCACCATGGATGTGGGCGCCGCCCCCTCCGCTTCCCCCGCCCCGGGCCAACCCGTGAAAGATCGCCGCCGTGCCGCCGCCATCGCCGCCGGGGTAGGTATCCTGGCAGTTACCCTGGCCGCCTTCGCTTGGACGCGGAAACCGGCGCCCGCGACAACCCCTTTCGCCGCGCCCTCCTCCCCAGCCTCGGTCCATCCCATCCCGGTGGACGGTTCCCGCACCCTGACGGTCTCCTTGGGTCCCGATTCGGGTCCGGCCCTGGAAGACCTGCGCGCCGCGCATGGCGAACAGCGGTATGCCGGCCATCCGGCCGGTTCCCGCCCGCGTAACGACCGCGCTTCCGTAACCGGGAAGTTGCCCACGGCCGTCCGCGCCCACCTGCCGCCCACCGTCGCGCTTTCCGGCCCCGCGGGCACCAAGGTATCCGTGGACGATACCGCGGAGTGGACTTCCCCCGGCCCGCGCGGAGGTTGGACGGTATCGCCCGGTCTCGTTAACATCACCCTTACGCCGCCGGGATCCGGCCGGCCCATCAGCAGCAGCCTGTTCCTGTCCGCCGATACCATGTACGTCCTGAGCCTGGACGGGGAGGGCGGCTTCAGCGTCGCCCGCAAGCGGCACTGATGCCCCGTTTCCGGTCACTGCTTTGCCTGGCGGCCGTAGCCTGGTTCGCCCGTTCCACGCCGGCCTCGCCCGCGGTCAAACAGGCGGCCGCGCTTTATCACCAGGGACTGTACGATTCCGCGCTCATCCAATTGGAGGCTTGCCTCGCGAACGCTCCGCTCAAGCACCGCGACTCCCTCTCCGTATACCAATACCTGGGTATGGCATCGGCGCGCCTAGGAAAAGGCGGCGAGGCCGAAACGAGCTTCCGGGCTTTGCTGGACCTCGACAGCCTATTCCAGTTCCCACGTAACGAGGATGTTACCGTGCTCGAGGCTTTCGCGCGCGCCAAGCTGGAACGCCCTGCGCCGGCGCCGGTTCCTGCGCCGGCACCGGCACCCACCCCAGCCGCTGCCATGGTCTCCTTCGCCGACTCCGGTACGGGAGATGCTTCCCCGTCGCCGGTGGCTTCCCCAACGTCGGTGGGCGCCCCGCCATTCCGGCCCGACGCCCCCATTCCGGCGGAGCCGCGTCCGCGCAAAATCGGCCTGGCCCTGGGGGCCGTGCCCCTGGGCGGAGGCTGGCTGGCCCGCAATAGGCTTGGGCAGGGCTATGCCCTGGCGTTCCTTCAAGCGGGCGGCATCGCGCTTTCCTGGTACGCCTCCGATCGCATCAGTTCCCACAGGCACGACCCCTACGGGATCAAGGACGACGAGGAGCTTGCCATCGTCCAACGTTGGCAATGGGTGCAGGGGGTTTCCCTCTCCACCGCCGTCGGCGCCTATCTTTACTCTTTGATCGCCTCCACGGGAGAATGACCATGTCCAGTTTCGGGATCGGCGCGCAGCTCATGTGGGAATCGGGGGAACGCCCGCCCTTCGCGCTCAATAAGGTCATTACCACTTTGGGCCGCAATGAAGCCAACGACATCTTCCTGGACGATCCCAAGGTCTCCTCGTTCCACGGGAACATCCTCAACCGCGAAGACGGATTCCACCTGCTCGATCTCAAGAGCCGCAACGGCACCCAGGTCAACGGCAAGCCGGTAACCTCCATCGCCCTGCGGGACGGGGACGCCATCGCCTTCGGCGACATCAAGCTGAAATTCAAGTCCCAGACGCCGTTCCCGCAATCCACCGTGCCGTTGGCGCGGCTCAACCAGAAAATCCATACCATGGCCATCCAGAGCCCCTCCCTGCGTAAGGAGGCCGAGGAGATCCTTCGCGAGGTGGAACGCCACCAGGAGTTTCTCAAAAGCCTGGTGGAAACGGTTTCGGGATTGGCCGAGTCCCGCGCCACGGGTCATTTCGCCGGCAAACTGGCGGAGATCCTCTCGCGTAAGCTGGAATGCCGTAATGTCACGCTCTCCGCGGAACGTCCGCAGGATTTGCCCACGCCTTCCCCGCTCGAGACCGCTCCTTGGGACGCCGGCGAGGCCAAGGCCGCGGCCGCTGGGGGAGGACGCTTCCTCAAGATCTCGCCGAACTCGGCGGGCTGGCGCGTACTGCTCGCCTTCGAACCTGCCCCGGGTCGAGGTTGGATCGCTTTCACTGCGGACGGGCTGCCGGCCGAGCCGCGGGACGAGGCGCGCGATCTGCTCGATATGATCCTGCTCTTCGCGTCGGTACTCTGGCGCAACCTCACCGAGATCGAGGATTTGCATCGTCAGGAAACCGGCCGCCTGCTGGACGAGAAGGACAAGGAAAGCCGCAAGACCATCGACTCCCTGGAGCGCCGCAACCAAGAGCTGGACGGGTTCCTCCGTCAGATGCGCTCCAACCTGGTGTTCGCCGAGGGCGGGCCCATGGAAAAGGTGCAGGCACTGGCGCGCAAGCTGGCCACGGTCGATTTGCCCGTACTCATCACCGGCGAGACCGGCACCGGTAAAACCTACATCGCCAACCTCATCCATCATTACAGCGCGCGGTCAGGCAAGCCTTTCGTGGTCATCGATTGCGCCACCCTGCCGGCCAACCTCATCGAGAGCGAACTGTTCGGCCACGAGAAGGGAGCCTTCACCGGCGCCCTGGCGCGCAAATCCGGCAAGGTGGAAGCCTGCGCGGGGGGCACCCTGTTCCTGGACGAAATCGGCGACCTGCCCCTGGAGCTGCAGGGGAAGCTGCTGCGCTTCGTGCAGGAAGGGAAATTCGAGCGGCTGGGAGGCAATGAGACCGTGCGCGTGGACGTCCGCATCGTGGCGGCCACCAATTACGATTTGCAGGAGCGGGTCAAAGCGCAGAAGTTCCGCCAGGATCTGTATTACCGTTTGCACGTGCTTCCGCTGCTGATGCCGGCCCTGCGCGAGCGCGCCGAGGATATCCCCGTACTCGCGCGCCACTTCATCCAGAAGCATTTCGGCCAGGTTTCCTGGTCCTTTTCCGCCGACGCCCTGGAGGCCATCCGCGGGCATGCGTGGCCCGGCAACGTACGTGAACTCGAGAACAAGCTGCAACGCGCCTGGCTGTTCCGGTCCGGCGATCGCGTTACCGCCGCCGATCTGGGTCTGGATCCCTCTTCCCAATCCCCCCGCGCCGGTGGCGCCGACGAACCGTTGGAAAAAAAGACCCTGGAGGAGTACCGCGAGGAATA
>JAHFCH010000290.1 GCA_023249635.1 Fibrobacterota bacterium | reverse complement strand
CATGGGAAAAGATGGGCATCTTAGCTCTCCTGTCGCCGAAATATACTTCCCGCCCGTTAGGGATTCACGGCAATTCCGGATGCGAAAACCCGGACCTCTTACCGTGACGGAACGTTACATCGAAAACATCCCGGAACATTCCGGGATGATGGCAGCATTCAGAGTCCGATATGCCGCCGTTAAGAGCGTCTTTCCCGCAGTCCGGAAGAGCACCGCCATCGTGGAATGAATATTGCGGGTTCATGGCTTAGGGCCGAAAATGGCGAGAATGGAGTTCACGAATGCTTAAGTATGAAACTTTTTCCGAAACCTTGGCGATCCTGATGCCGACACTCGAGGATTCCGTAGATCGAACTTTCGTGAATTCTTGGGGAAGTCCGTCACGAGCACCCGATTACCGGAAGTTGGCGGTAAGCTGCCGCAATTCGGATCTTCACCCTTCCACTGCACTGGCGCTTTGCGCGAAAGGGGCCTTTGAGGAATTCGCAAGGGAGGAATCCTTTTCATCGGCCCAGTCCGAATCCGTGGATATGAGCGACCTCTCAGGCATCGCGGGAACCTTCGAGTTGTTTTCCCCGATTCCGTCCAGCTTGCCTCCGCATGTTTCCGATGTCTACGGTACTGATGCGGGAGCCATGATCGAGGATCTGCTCGCCATCACGAAAAACCGCTTTTACCTCCAGTCCGGGATCTTTCTCAGGGATGATTTGCCCGTACTCCTTGCGGGGCGCGGCCGCCCAGTCGCCCATGGTAATGCCGAGGCGTCTTCCCGGATGCTGCGGGAAAAGATCTCCGCCGAAAAATCCTGCGAATTAAAAGCCTACCAATTACTCACGGCCAAAGCGGAAACGATCGAGATCCGGTCCCGATTTCTGGGGCTTTTTCCGGGTTACCGGAGAGAGTTCCTCCTGCAATCGAAACTCGATGCCTTGCGGAAAATCAGGAAATCTTCCGGGGATTCATCCCCTCTGGACGGGAATTTCCTGGATTCGCTCGCCGAAACTCTCTTGGCAAATGCCGGCATCGGAAAGGATATGGATCTGGAAATGCAGGCCGAAAGGCTCGAAGGGTTCATTCGGCGCGGATACATGGATATGAACATGGCCGCCGAGTTCCATCGAAAGCTAACCGGAAACATCCGGGACTTGCTCAAATTCGCGCACCCGGATAAGTGGGGACAAGACGGATCGGATGCCGAACTAAGGAAGCAAATCGCCGATAGGTCCGGCCAATTGATCCGCCTGCACGAATTATCCCGCCTAGGCCCTGGGGTAAGGACCTTCCAGCTGATCATGGAATTGGAATCCTGGAAAAAGGATTTCGCATTGCTTCATCCGGAAGCAACACGAGAGCTTTTCAAAAGAAAAAAGGAATTTCAGCCGCCGCTCGCCGATGAGATACGGTTTTGGGAGGCCTCCGAGTGTTTTTTGACGGAGCAATTGGAGTTGATCCTGAGCGATGGCGAGATCTCTAAGATGCGGACGATCCTGGACGCTCCGGAAATGCATTCCAGCTATGAAAAAGCCATCCAGGATGCGATCACCGGGAAAATCCACGCGATTGAACAACTGATAATGGAATCAACCGTAGCCCGGTTATGGAAAGCCGTAATGGAAATCGCCGCCGGACGCATAGGCTCTGCCGGATTGCTGGAGGATTCTTATGGCTAATGCGATTCCAGAAGTAGCCCGCAGTGATAGGGTCCTACCGCCCTCGGATGCTTCCAGTTTGGCGCGGTTCGTCGTTTCGCCCATGCCTGACGGTCGTACGGGCCAACCTTATTTTACCCCGGATTTCGAAGGGCTCCGTAATGGCCAACTTCCCTTCGGGATTGACGCGATATCGAATATCAAAAAGAATCCGGGTCGCGACGAAGTATGCATTCCCAATGGGCATTCCCTTCTGCTATGGGAAATATCGCCGCTCCGTTTCCTGCGGAGGATTCCCTTGCCGCATGTACCCGACGATTGCATGGGGAGCCAAGGACAGAGGCTGGAGGGCCTCCGGAAAATCTGCTTTTTGGATCCGGATCATCTCGCATTGGCGTATGCGGACGGATATCTCGAAGTGCTGGATATCCGCGATGGCCATTCGGTCCTGTACGAGCGCATTGGCGGCTGCGTGGAAGCCCTTGACGCCACAGATAGCCTCTTGGCGGTGAGCATCCATCCGGGAAAATCCGGCGGGAGAAACACATGCGGTGTAGCCATATACGAATTGCCCTGTATACTGGAGCGAGGCCGCTTACGTACGATCCATCGACTACGGCCCGGAATCGAGCTAAAGCATGTATTACCCTATGACCTGCGGTTCACCCGGGACGGCGCGACCCTGATCGTCTTGGGTGGAGAATTGCTCGAAAAAGGCGTCTTGAATAGGGCTGAGGCTTATGACCTTTTCCGGGGCGGGACAAGGATACTAGTCGAAGACAACTGCGACATCATTTCCGCGAAAATCTCCGACTTTACGGACTCGGGGGAGTACCTTATTTCAACTTCCAAGGAGGTCGTTCGTTTCACGGCCCGGCACGAACGAATAGCCACATACGGGATTTCCGGCTATTCGATTAAGTATCCCTGCATCGATGCGAGTGGTTCGCGGATAATCTGCCCTTTGAAATCCGCCGGCGCCTTGGTCCTCGAGGGGGACCGCATGGTCCACCGCTTCCTCGAATACGGCAATTTCGGCATCCTGCCGATCTCATCCACGGTATTGCTCTCCGTTTTCTTCAAGAGCAGGACATTTGATGTGGCGCTTTTCGATACCCAGGATTTGCGCGTCTTCCACCGCGCCTGGAAGCCGGTGCAAATGCTCCAATCCGGGCAGTTCGATTTCGCCATCGATGGGTCAATGTGGATCGCCGATACGGAGGAAGGGGTGCGCATATTCGACAAGGACCTGCGTCCAATCAGGCGATTCGTCTCTACCCGGGGTTGCATCAAACAGGTGCTTTGTTATCCCGATGAATCGACAACGGCAATGCTTAGCGACTCCGGCTCGATCCTGAAAATGTCGGCCCCCTTAGGGGACCACCCCGAAATCCACCATAGCGTGATTGACGGGAGACCAATCGAAGCGGGAAGCGGTGTCAGGCACATGACTTTCAATCGCGAAGACAACCGTGGCTCATTGTGGTTCGGCGGATGCAATAACGGCGCCTGGGTCGGGAGGGGAATCGAAATTAATTCGGAAGGATGCGTGCTCAAAATCAACAAGATTATCCCGAATCCGGACAGTGGGCGGGCTCTCGACACTTTGAAGCGGATTCGGTTCGACGCCAAGATCGCCGGCTATTGCATTATCGATGGGCATTGCAGGATACTTCTCGCTTCCGGAGATTTATTCCATTTCAATCCGGAAACATTCCGGTCCTTTCCCCTGGACTCCAATCATCACGGACTGGATCTGGATGGCATTAGCGCCTGGAAGCAATCATGCGGCGTGGATAATCCGAAATCACTCGCTCCCGCCCCATCCGGTGAAATGCTCATTTGGAATGATCGGGAAATTCACATTCTCACCGAAAGCCCGGATCGGCGCTTTAACCATAAGGATTCCTTTTCGGCATCCGGAGTCGAGTCTATCATTTGGGCTCCAGGCATCGGAAAGTACGTGGTACAATTTCCTACGCATCTGGAATTCCGCGACGCTTCGCTCGCGCCTATTTGCTCCCTTTTCCTGATGTCCGACGACGGATTTTGCCTCCATGTTCCCCACCCCGCGGAGAACCGGCACCCCGGATACTTCTGGTGCCATGGGGACGCCGGTCCGATTTTTACCGTGACCGATGAACGCGGAAACCCGGTTGAGGATCCGGTCAACAAGGCGAAAATCCTGGAACGCTATAGAAATCGGGAGTATGTCCGGATCGCAATCAGTGATCCGGGCCGCTTCAAGGAGATCGTTGGGAAGACCTCCCGCGAGGCCGGTTCGCTCGGGGCAATCGCGTGCGCGGGACTTCTCCCGAAATAGCCAGTAGGGAAAGCCGCGCGCTGGCGGCAACCCGTCACGGGGATGGGAAAATGGCGCTCGCCAAGGCAGCCGATTCGAGGGAACTCGGTATTGGGCCGGAGACGGGTGGAATCGCGAATCCGGCCGGCACCAGGTAAGCCTTCAGCGTGTCGGCATAGGCAGTTGAGAATGTACCCTCGGCCGAGGGAACCGCCGAAGGAACGGCATAGGTGGGGTGGGAATACCAACCGCCTGCCGATCTCCGGATCAAGGCAACGCGATAACTTTCGACATTCTCCAAGTTCCGGATCGTCCCCCGTATACTTCCCGATGCGGCGGTAAGGGTGAGCGAAGGCCGGGAATCCGGAGCCGGGATTTGCGCTATAATGCCGATAACCGCGACCGGAAGGATTGTAATACCCGTTCGGAGAGCGGGCCCTTCGTATTTCAGTAGTACATGCAAGGCCGTATCCCGGCTTGGTACGACGTACAGACTTCCGCTCCATGTCCACCGCATGCCCGGCAGGGTCCCCACCACCTCGACCTCCATGGCCAGCGAATCGCGGGTGGGAACATAGTCATAGCTCAATGTAACGGAAGAATCCCGCCCCAGTCCACTCCACGCATGTACCGATAAGGTTTCCGGCGGGACCCTCGGACTGCGCAGACGCACCTGAATCCCTTGCACGCGGGCCGTATCCACGGGATAAATCCGAACCGATAATTCCGAATAGCGAGGATACAGCGTGATGCGGCTGTCCACCATGGTATCCCCGGCCATGAGGAGAAATGAACCCGAGTCGGAATAAATGAGATGGCCAGTAGCATCTAAAATCCGCGCGCATACCATCCAGGCGCCTGACGGCAGGGAATAGATGGGCGCAATGGACCGGGTCAGGGAGGTGACCGCGATTGACTCCCGCAGCAAGGTATCGTCGCCGCGGTGGAACAGGATTTGAAGTTCCCGCAGTTCTATTTTCCCGGATTTGGCCAAGGCGCCAACGGGTAGGATATCGCATCGCAATCGGATTCGTCCTTCGTGGACCGGTGCCTCCGGGTGGCTTCCGCAACCGGAAAGGAAAAAGAGGGGAACGAATAGGCTTAGCTTAGCCAAACTCGATGACGTGCGCATTTCAATCTCCTTGAAAATGGATTTTCACTGACGCTTATGTAGACCCGCAAGAGTCCTGCCAGTAAAGTCCCCGGATTTTTCGCGAGAACCCGGGTTACGTACGACGTAATCCACTCGCGAATTGAATCGCGATGCTCCGGGGTATTCCGGAACGTTCCCAGCCGGTATGCATCAGCTTCTCCGGCAGGCCGTATTTCTATAAGCAGCCTTGTGGGACCCCTCCATAACGGAATCACACTGACAATGGAGGCGACTCAAGATTAGATTAGGATGCGTGACTAAAATGACGGCACGCCGGACAATACGCAATGGACCAAGGCACGAACATGGCACATGACGTTTTTATCAGTCACTCCCACCATGACAAGATCGCGGCCGATCTCGTATGCGCGTGCCTGGAAGCCCGGAAAATCCGGTGTTGGATCGCTCCGCGGGACATCTTGCCGGGAATGACTTGGGGAAAGGCCATTGTCGATGCGATTGGAGAAAGCGGATTGATGGTATTGATTTTCTCCACCCAATCCAATAAATCCGTTCAAGTATTGCGGGAGGTCGAGCGAGCGGTCAATAAAGGAATCGCCATCCTTCCGGTTCGGCTGGAAGATGTCGCCCCATCGGGCGATCTCGAATATTTTTTAAGCATTACAAACTGGCTCGACGCCATTACGGCCCCCATCGAACGCCACCTGGATCAGGTCGCGGAAACGGCTAGGATGATTTTACAGCGGGCTCGCGAGAGGAGGGGGGGAAACCAAGC
>JAHFCH010000101.1 GCA_023249635.1 Fibrobacterota bacterium | reverse complement strand
ACATCCAGGCCTTGGCCAAGTGAATATCCAGATCTTCGGTCGGCGCGATTGCAACGAAACCCGCAAGGCGGAACGTTGGTTCAAGGAAAGGCGTATCTCCGCCCAATTCATCGATCTCAAGGAGAAAGGGTTCAGCCCCCGGGAATTGGAAAGCGTAGCGCGCCCCATAGGCTGGGAAAACCTGATTGATAGGGAATCCAAGCGCTTCAAGGAAAAGGGACTGGCCTTCATGACGCCGGCGCGCATCCCCAAGGTGCTCGAAGACGATTCCCTGCTCGCTAAGACCCCGGTGGTGCGCAACGGATCCCGGGCCACGGTCGGTTTCCAACCGGATACCTGGAAGACCTGGGAATGATTCCCGCCGGCGCGGCGAAAACCCTCCACTGCCCCGTCGACGGCTCCACCCTGGACGCGCCCCAGGCCGGTGGCTCCATCCGGCGTTGCCCGGGCTGCGAGGGCGCCCTGTTCGGCAATGCGCGCTTGGTCCAAATCATCAAGAACAATGGCTTCGATGTCCTGAAACTGCGACCGCATTCCGTGACCACGCGCGCCTGCAGCTCTTGTACGGCCCCCATGCGAATCTACGAAGTGGATGGGATCGAAATCGATCTCTGTCCCTTATGCGCGTTGGTGTGGATGGACAAGGGGGAGTTTCCCAAGGTACGGGCCTACCTGGACCAGGCCGAGGCGGACCGGCGCAGCGGCGCAGGTCGCAGCCTGCCTGAACCCCGCATCGGCCCCCTGGACCTTCCCCAGGCGCGCACGTCGGATGGGCTGTTGGATACCCCCAACGAAGTCGACGCGATCTTCGCGCTTATCGATCTCTTTTTCCGGGTGGTATTCCGGAACCGGTGGTAAGGGTCGGCCTGCCCGATGCGGTGGGGTTTGGGTGAGAGAACCGCGATCGGGAGGCCGGGGGTATCAGTTTCAGAAGAGGACTTTGCGGGTCAGGCTTTCCGAGCCGGCCTTGACCGAGAGCATGTAAACGGCCGGGACCGCGCGCCCACCCGAGACCAGATGGATGCCCGGTTGCGCTCCATTCATCCGCGCAGCCAAGCTTCCATCCAAAGTCCGCAACTCAAGGCTCCAGGGGCCTTGGAGGCCCAGGGTAACCTGCAAGAGACCCTGTCCGGCAGGGGCTTGGGCTACCTTGCCCGCGAGAGGAGAAGCCGCGCGTTGGGCCCTAACCTGGGTACCGATATGCGGGTCCCAGGGGCGATCCGAGATCTTGTTCAAGGTATACCAGGCCTCGTTGTCCCAGGGCAGGCGACCCGTCGCCGATTTGATGCCTGCGATTTTGAAGTAGGCCACGTAGTCGATTTCCTTGAGGCCGGCCACCTGCACGTATAAGCGCATGCCGTCGTCCGAGAGTTCGGTCTTGGAAATGGTGCGGGCTTCGTCGGCATCCTTGCAGCAGCCGTAGGCGGCGCCGCGGGTATAATGCCATTGCTTGACGCTGACGGCGGACGCGGTCACGGTAGCCTTGTCCACCGGTTCGGTGAAGACGATTTCGAAGCCATCCTTTACGGAAAGGATCGTGTACATCTCGAAGGCCGAAGCGCCGGGCCTGGCGGTCATGCGGTACAGCGGCATCAGGCCTTGGCCGGGCCAATTGCCGTAATGCTCGATAGAGCCCATGTACAAGGAGCCGTCCGGCCCCCAGGCGAGACGGTTGATGGCCGAGTTGGCGGTACCGTTGCTGAAGCGGAAGACCGTGCCCTGGTAATCGCCTTTCACCATCTCGAGAGCATAGCGGGTGAGGCCGGGACCATTGGCGTCCCCGGCCAGCCATTGGCCCGCGTACGGACCCTTGCTGATATACACGGGTTGGGCCGTGGCCGATCCCGCCACCTGGGCGGGATAGGGAATCCATACGGCCGGGGGCTGGTAGGGCAGCGACTCGGCCCAATTGGGGGCTTGGGGCGGACTTTGCTTATGGCCGTAGAATCTGCCCGGCTTCATGTGCATGAAGGCGCAGCCCGGCAGCCAGCTGCCCTGGTTGTCCATCACGAACATCTCGCCGGCGTCGTTGATATTTGCGCCGTTGGGGGAACGTAACCCGCCCGCTACCTTCTCCATGGTCTTGGCCTGGGGGTCCCATTTGAGGAAGGCGCCGGAGAACTCGCTGGTGGCCGGCACGTCCGAAGGGCCGCCTAAGCGGATGCTGCCTGAGTAGGGCGCATAGAAATAGCCATCCTTGTACATGGGCGTGAAGACCCATTGGTGCCAACGCCCGGACATGGTCCAATCCGTGACCTTGATCTTGTTGTTGTTGACGTCGGCGGGCTTGTCATTGGTCGGGATGGAATAGAACGCGTCCCGATCGGAGACATAGATCTTATCGTTGACCACGTTCACGCCGGAGGGCTGTTTGAACATGGCGGCGATTTTGACGGCGGCGGGCGAAGCCGTGCCCAGGCCGCTGACGATGTAGACCGCCGATTCCGGATCCGGATCGGGGATCTCGCCCCCGCCGATCTTGCCGGTGGTCAGCAGCACCATGCGCCCGTCGGAAAGGAAAGCCAGGCCCATGGCCGCGTACTTGTTCGGAAGCGGTACGGTCGCGATATCGAAGGCCGGGTGCACCCCATCCATGGGGATACCCCCTAGCGCCGTCCCCGCGCCCACTGCAACCGCGAGGCTCCCCACGAGCCCCGCACGAACCCACCACGAACAGCCAATCCTCGGAATCATGCGCCCCTCCTAGCGCGGCCACCGCCGCAAACCCGGCCGCCACCATGCCGCCCGGGTGCGGAAAAGATCATGTCCAGGGAAGGAATGCGCATTTGGAACCCGCGGGCACGGGTATAAAGCGTGTTCAGGTCGTGTACGGGAAAAGGGGTTCGCCGCGGAAGCGGCAGCCTATGCGGCCGGGATCTTGGGAGGTTCCAAGACCTGCGTCAAAGCCTCGGAGAACCGCCCCTTGTCGATGGGCTTGTCCAGGAAGCGATCAACGCCGGCATCATCAAATCCATGATCACCGCACGGGGCTTGCGGGTATGCGCCAGGCGCAAACCGTCTTCCGCCGTCTCGGCGGGGATGGGCGGATATCCCGCCGCTTCCACCATATGGGACAGGATGAGCCGCGCATCGGCGGCATGCCGAAACCGATGGTGAATACCGTACCGTGCCCGTGCCGGCTGCGCAGGGAAATGCCGAATCCCTGCAGGCCCAACAGGCTGCGGCTGATGGTCAGCCCGAGACCGGTGCCGCCGAAACGGCGGGAGATGCTGTTGTCGGCTTGTTGGAAAGCCTCGAAAACGGTTTGCTGCCGTTCTGCCGGAATGCCTACCCCGGTAGCTTCCATTTCCAATGCGCGATCGGATGGCCCGGGGTTGTGACGCACCAATTCGATAAGCGTTATCGTCTCGGCCTTGACGCTATCGGCGGCCTGGAAATAATCGTCGTAGCGCTCCGCCAATAGGGTAATCAAGAACGCCCGCAGCTCCCTCGCTCTTGAATGCCACGCAGCCTACGGCCGGATCACTCCCAGGCCCGCCAGGAACCGGGCTTTGACCTTTTTTTCGAAGGCATGGTTATTCGGGAGGGGCATCGTTTGGCATTTTAGGGGCTGGCGCCGGGAACCCGCCAACCCTATAATGGGTTTGGCCATGTCCGACCCAAAAATCCTCAACAGCGAAACCCTCGCCCGCGTGGAAGGCATCAAAGCCGGCCTCGTCGTGAAATTGGTGGAAACCTTCCTGCGGCATGCGCCCGGAAGGTTCGCGCATTGCCGCCAAGGGATGAAGTCGTCCGATTGGACCGCCGTGGGCGAAGGGGCGCATAGCCTCAAGTCCAGCGCCGGCCATTTGGGCGCCGATCGCCTGCTGGAAATCTGCGATCGGATGGAGCGCTTGGCGGAAGCCGGGAACTGCGCCGACCTGCTCGCCTTGGAGGACGAATTCGCATCCGTCTATGCCGGCACGATAACCGCGCTGGAAGAGGAAAAGCCCCGATGGGTCCCAAAAGGAAATTAGCCGTCGTCGAGGACAACCCCGACAATCGCCTGCTGGTACAGGCCATGCTCGAGGACGAGTACGAAATCCAGGAATACGAGAACGGCCCATCGGCCCTGAGCGGGATGCGCGCGGACAGGCCCGACCTGGTGCTGCTCGACATTTCCCTGCCCGGCATGGATGGCACGCTCATCCTGAAGGAAATCCGCAAGGATGAACATCTTCGGGGCCTCGCGGTGATCGCCTTGACCGCCCACGCCATGTCCGGTGACCGGGAACGCTACCTGGCGGCCGGTTTCGACGATTACATCTCCAAACCCATCGTCGACGAATCCGAACTCCTGCGCGTCATAACCCGATGCCTGGGCTGAACCCTTCGCAGCGGGTCCCGGCCGCGCCCGGGGCCGCCCATCCGGTGTCGCGCCTCGCGGGAGCCCTCATCGCCGGCATCGCCGCGGCGGTGATCACGGGCTGGATCTTCGACATCCGTCCGCTCAAGACCGTGCTTCCGGGCCTGGTCTGCATGAATCCCATGTCCGCCGTTTGCTTCGGGATTTTCGGGGCCGCTCTGCTTTGGCGGGAATCGCCCTACGCCGTCCTCCGCGCGGCCGCGCGCTGGCTGCCGTTGTGGCCGCTGATCATCGGAGCGAGCAAGCTGTGGGATCTGATCGCCGGCATCGGGCACGGCACCGAGTTGGGACTCGACCAGATCCTTTTCCGCGATCAGCTCGCTCTCATTCCCGGCATGGCGCCCAACCGCATGGCCCCCAATACCGCGCTTAACTTCTGCCTGCTGGGGATTGCGCTGCATCTCTCCCACCGGCCCGGATCCTACGGTAAGGCCTATGGATTGGCCGCGCCGTCCTTCCTGCTCGCTTTCCTGGCCTTGATGGGATACCTTTTCGGAGTTAGGCCGCTATACGGTCTGTTGCATTACATCCCCATGTCCCTGCATGCATCCGCCTGTTTCCTGCTCACCTGCCTCGGACTCGTCTACTTGTATCCGCACGAAGGGTTGGCCGGGCTGGCGGCGAGCCGCGGACCCGGCGGAATTCTGGCGCGGCGACTGCTCCCTGCGGTGATTGTCATGCCCGCCGTGCTGGGCTGGTTGAAGATCGCCGGCGAGCACCATGGCTGGTGGGACGCGCCCATGGGCCTTGCCCTGCTGATGCTTTCCACCATGGCGGGCTTGATCGGACTGGTGGCCTGGAGTTCCTCGACTTTGGATCGGATGGAAGCCTCCCGCCGCCGCGTGCTCGAAGCCCTTACCGAAGCCAAAGTGGCTGCCGAAGAGGCCAGCGTCGCCAAGAGCCGGTTCCTCGCCAACATGAGTCATGAGCTGCGGACTCCGCTCAACTCCATCATCGGTTTCACCCAAATCCTGTGCAAGAACAAGCAGGGCCGCTTCGCGGAGAGGGACTTGAACTTCCTGGATCGCGTGGCCGGGAACGGCAAGCATCTGCTGCACCTCATCAACAACATCCTGGATCTGTCCAAGGTGGAGGCAGGCAAGCTGGCGGTCATCCTCGGCCCATGCGACGTAGGGGAGCTGGTGCGCGAAACCATCGCCCAAATGGAAGGCCAATTGGTGGGAAAGCCGGTGCTCCTGGTTTCCAGCATCCCGGCATCCCTCGAGTCCTTGCAATCCGACGGCGGTAAGCTCAAGCAGGTGGTCATCAACCTGGTCGGCAACGCCGTGAAATTCACCGACCAGGGTAGCATAACGGTTACCCTGGAGGCCGACCTCGCCACCCGCCTCCCCGTCGCCATCGCGGTTACGGATACCGGCCCCGGCATCCCCGCCGACCGGCTGGAAACCATCTTCGAAGCCTTCCGCCAGCTGGACAACGGGTTCGGCCGCCAATTCGAAGGCACCGGCCTGGGATTGACCATCAGCCGCTCCCTGTGCCGTCTGCTGGGCTACGGCCTGGAGGTGGCGAGCGAGCCGGGAAAAGGCTCGACATTCACCATCGTGCTCGGTGACCGGAAGGTAACGCCGGAAAAGCGGATTTCAACGGCCGTTCCCGACCCCTTGGCGGAAGGGTCCAAAGTCAAGGGTTGATAATCAGGGGTAAGGGGTATCCCCTCCTCCCCTCCCCCTTCCCTCCCCCGTCTCCGATTGCTAATTTCCCCCCCTTGCGCCGGGGCCTTCCCGGCCCCGCAGGCATTGAGTCCCAAGGAGTCCGCATGACCGCCGCCACCCAAGAAAAGATGGAATTCCAGACCGAGGTAAAGCAACTGCTCAACCTCATGATCCATTCCCTGTACAGCAACAAGGAAATCTTCCTGCGCGAGCTCATCTCGAACGCCTCGGACGCCATCGACAAGGCCCGCTATGAATCGCTAACCAAGATCGAGATGCTGGGCGAGGATAAGACCTTCCGCATCCAGGTCTCCGCGGACGCGGAGAGGAAGATCCTGCGCATCAGCGACAACGGCGTGGGGATGACCCGCGAGGAGCTGATCAAGAACATCGGCACCATCGCCAGTTCGGGGACCAAGAAGTTCGTGGAGCAATTGACCGGGGACCAGAAGAAGGACATGAGCCTCATCGGCCAGTTCGGCGTCGGCTTCTATTCCGTGTTCATGGTGGCCGACAAGGTCATCCTCACCACCAAGCGGCTGGGCGCGGACGCGCCCGCCATGCGCTGGGAATCCACCGGCGACGGCACCTTCACCCTAGAAGAGTCGGACAAGAAGGACCGCGGCACCGAGCTCGAGATCCACATCAAGGACGAGGATAAGGAATACCTCGAGGATCACCGCATCCGTACCGTCATCCGCAAGTACAGCGAGTACATCAGCCATCCCATCTCCCTTGCGGACAAAGACGGGAAGGAAGAGGTCCTCAACGGCAAGCCCCCCATCTGGCGCCGCTCCAAGAGCGAGATCTCCAAGGAGCAGTACGACGAGTTCTACAAGCACCTGACCTACGACGATGAGCCTCCGCTGGCGCTCACCCACAACCAGGTGGAAGGCGCCCTGGAGTACACCACCTTGCTGTATATCCCCGCGAAGGCCCCGTACGATCTGTTCCATCCGGAAAAGGCCAACGGCCTCTCCCTGTACGTAAAGCGCGTCTTCATCATGAACGATTGCAAGGAATTGCTCCCCACCTACCTGCGCTTCGCCAAAGGCATCGTGGATTCCGAGGATCTTCCCCTCAACGTGTCGCGGGAAATCCTCCAGAAGAACGCCGTGATCCAGAAGATCAACAAGGCCGCCACCAAGAAGATCCTGCAACTCCTGGAAACCATGGCCAAGGAGGAGAAGGACAAGTACCGGACCTTCTGGAAGGAATTCGGGAACGTCTTCAAGGAAGGCTTCCACATGAATTGGGAGAACCTGGACGATCTCAAGCGCCTGGTGCGCTTCGAGTCGAGCACGACCGCCGCGGGCGAGTACGCGGGGTTGGAAGAATACGTAGTGCGCATGAAAGCCGAGCAGAAGGACATCTACTACATCTCCGGCGAGAGCCGGGCGGCGGTGGAGCATAGCCCTCACCTCGAGGTGTTCAAGTCCAAGGAAATCGAAGTACTGTACCTGATCGATCCCATCGACGAATGGGTGGTGCAGAGCCTGGCCGAATTCGATGGCAAGAAGCTGTTGAACGTGGCCAAGGGCGACCTGGACCTGGGCGAGCTTTCCAAGGAAGAGAAGAAGGCCCAGAAAAAGGCCGAAGGCACCTACAAGAAGTTCATGGGCGATTTCCAGGAGAAGGCCGCCGACCTGCTCAAGGAGGTGCGCGTGACCTCGCGCCTCAAGGAAAGCCCCTGCTGCCTGGTCGCGGACGAAGAGGATATGGGCGCCAATATGGAGCGCATCCTCAAGATGGCCAACCAGAAGGTAACGGCCAGCAAGCGCATCCTGGAAATCAATCCCGAGCATCCCATCATGCAAAGCCTGCAGAAGATGTACGATGCCGACGCCGCCAATCCCAAGCTGGGTGATTGGTACAAGCTGCTGGTGGACCAGGCCTTGCTCGCCGAAGGCTCCGAGATCAAGGATCCCGCCGGTTACGTGTCCAAGGTCAACGGCTTCCTGGCCGAAATGCTGGCCAAGGCTTGATGCTGGCCGCCCGGGCCCGCTTCCGGTCCCGGCGGTCGGCGCGTGACTGACGTGCCGGGCCTGCTCCTGGCCGGCGCGGCCCTGGTACTCTGGTCCCTGTCGCCCTTTTTCTTTACGGGCACGGGCAAGCGTATCGGGCCCTTCGCGACCAACCTTCTGCGTCTGCTCTTCGCCTTCCTGGCGCTCTGCGCCTTCTGCCTGCTGCGCGGACTCTTTGGATTCCACATCCCCCATCCCGGGTTGGGATCGGTACTATGGCTTTCCGCTTCCGGGGTCGTGGGCCTTACCATCGGCGACGCATTCCTGTACCAAGCCTTCGTTACCGTGGGCCCGGAGCGCACCAGCCAAATCCAGACCCTGGCCCCGGCGGCCACGGCGGCCATCGCATGGTTTGCCTTGCGCGAAATCCTTTCGACCCCGCAGATGCTGGGAATGGGACTGATCCTGGGTGGCGTGCTGATGGCGACCACGAGCGCGGCTCGTAGCGCGATACGCAGCGCCGCCAATGACGCCGGCGCCCGCGGCGTCGATTCCGCAACCCCATCGAGCGCAGCTGCTCCCGCCCCGTCCGCCTCCGGCCTGCTCACCGGAGCATGGGCCGCCATCTGGTCCGCTTTGTTCCAGGCCATCGGTACCGTGCTCGCGCGCAAGGGCTTCCAGTCCCAGGCCGATCTCGATCCCATCGTGGCCACCACCATCCGCATCGGCTCGGGAACCCTCGCCTTGTGGGCCTTCGCGCGCTGGAAAGGACCCTTACGGCCGGTTCTGGGCCGTTGGACCGAAAAGCGGACCTGGAAGTTGCTGGCCGCGGGCGTATTATTCGGGCCCTTGCTGGGCATGGTCTGTTACGTGGCGGCCCTGAAATTCGCGCCTGCGGGCATCGTGACCACGATAACCTTCATGGCGCCGCTTATCATCATCCCCATCGGGGCCAAGCTTTACGGCACGCGGATTACCGCGGCAGCCCTGTGCGGAACCGCATTGTCCCTGGGCGGCGTGGTCTTGCTGGGCCTGGGCTAGCGAACCGGACGGCCCGCTTTTCAGGGAACCGGTTTCATATATTTGCGGCATGCCCACGGTCGTCTCCGAGCCCCTACTACTCACCGCTCTCAGCCAGACCTTCGGCTATTCCTCGTTCCGTCCCCACCAGAAGGAAATCGTCGAGGCCATCCTGGCGGGCCAGGACGTACTCGCCATCATGCCCACCGGCGGCGGAAAATCCCTGTGCTATCAGTTGCCCGCGCGTATGGCCGCCGGCACCGCCGTGGTCATCAGCCCGCTTATCTCCTTGATGAAGGACCAGGTGGATTCGGCCAAAGAGAACAACATGGCCGCGGCCTACCTCAATAGCTCGCTCTCCGGCGCGCAGGCGCATAAGGTCTACCGCAGCCTGGAGGACGGCTCGCTCGATCTGCTCTACATCTCCCCCGAGCGCTTCGCGATGGATTCCTTCATCGACAGCCTCAAGGCCGCGCGCGTCTCCTTCTTCGCCGTCGACGAGGCCCATTGCCTTTCCGAATGGGGGCATGACTTCCGTCCGGATTACCTGGCCTTGGGCCAGATCCGCAAACATTTCCCGCGCGCGCCCATCGCCGCCTTCACCGCCACCGCCACCAACAAGGTCAGCGACAACATCGCCGAGCGCTTGGGACTGCGCGATCCTTTCCAGGTGCGCGCCTCCTTCAACCGCCCCAACCTTTTCTACGAAGTGCGGGCCAAGCGCGAAATCGACGCGCAGATCCTCGAGTTCCTGAAAAGCCACCCGGAAGAACCCGGCATCGTGTACCGCACCACGCGGGACGCCGTCGAGAAAACCGCCGCGGCCCTGGCCAAGAAGGGCATCAAGGCCCTCCCCTACCACGCCGGCTTGCCCGCCGACGAGCGCGGGGCGAATCAGGAAGCCTTCAGCCGGGACGAGGCCCAGGTGGTGGTCGCAACCATCGCCTTCGGCATGGGCATCGACAAATCCAACGTGCGCTTCGTCATCCACGCCGACCTGCCTAAGAACCTGGAAGGCTATTACCAGGAAACCGGACGCGCGGGACGCGACGGCGATCCTTCCATCTGCGTGCTCTTCTACGGCGGCGGGGACATCCCCAAGATCAGGCATTTCCTCGATCAGATGAACGATCCGGAAGAGCGCAACATGGCCATACACCGCCTCAACCAGATGGCCGCCTACGCTTCGCGCAACTCGTGCCGTCGCCGCCAACTGCTGGCCTACTTCGAAGAAGAATGGCCGGAACCGAATTGCGGCGCTTGCGACATCTGCACCGGCAAAGCCACCACCGCCGACGCCAGCCGCGAAGCCCAGATGGTGCTCTCGGCCCTGGTGCGCACCGGCGAGCGTTTCGGCGCCGCTCACGTAGTGGATGTTCTGGTTGGCGCGGACACCCAGAAGATCCGCGACCTGGGGCATGATCAGCTCAAGACCTACGGCGTGGGAAAGCATAAGGACAAACCGTTCTGGCGTTCCCTGATCGGGGAAATGCTCGGCCGCGGCCTGCTTATGCTCGATCCCGGCCCCTACCCCATCATCAAGCTCACCGAAGCCTGCCTTCCCATTCTGCAAGGCAAGGAGACCTTCGAAGTCCTGGAGCTGGGCAAGCGCGACAAGGCCACGAAATCGCGCGGGTCGCAGGCATCGGGATCGTCGGGCGAGGACGGCGAAGCGGTGGACTACGATCGGGCATTGTTCGACCGCTTGCGCGCCTTGCGGAAAACCCTGGCCCAGCGGCAAAGCATTCCGCCCTATATGGTCTTTTCGGATAAGACCCTGCATGAGATGTGTCGTCAGCAACCGAAGACCTTGTCCGCCCTCCGGGAAATCGCGGGAGTAGGCGATGCGAAGCGAGATAAGTACGGAATCGAATTCGTACAGGAGATTCGCGGGTACGAGGGGAAAAACGTCGGATAACCGGCCTCAATTCCTGAATTCCGAGCCTACGCTGCGCTTTCCGCACAAAGTGTACGCGTGTGGATAGAACGTTGATAATCAGGGGATAACTCCACGGCGGAACGGTAACCGCAAACGGAAGTGGCTGGACTATGCGTAGGTGGATTGTCTAAGGGAGGGCTGATGGCAGCGAAACCTTTGGCGGGAAAAGTTGCGGTCGTGGCCGGAGCCACGCGAGGCGCAGGACGCGGCATCGCGTGCATGCTCGGCGAAGCGGGCGCGACGGTTTATTGCGCAGGCCGGAGTTCGCGCGCGGCACCGGGTTCGCGCCCGGAAACCATCGAAGAGACCGCGGAGAAGGTGGCTGGCTGCGGAGGCAAGGGCCTGGCGGCCCGCGTGGATTTCCTGCGCCCGGGAGAAGTGGAGGCGTTGTTCGCCCGCGTCCGCGCAGAGCAAGGCCGCCTCGACGTCCTCGTGAACGACGTATGGGGCGGGGACGATGCGGTGGAATTCGGAAAACCCTTCTGGGAACTGGACCTGGCCCGCGGCCTGCCCATGCTGGAAAATGCCCTGCATACGCATATCCTCGCCAGCCGTTACGGAGCGCCCCTGTTGATCGAAACCGGGGCCGGCCTGATCGTGGAAATAACCGACGGCAACACCTTCGGCTACCGTGGCAATTACCTGTACGACATGGTTAAAGCGGCCGTCATCCGTATGGCGTTCGGACAAGCCTTCGAACTGCGCCGTAAAAATGTCGCGGCGGTGGCGGTAACGCCGGGGTTCCTCCGCTCCGAAGCCATGCTGGAGCGATTCGGCGTTGGCGAGGCCAACTGGCGCGATGGCGCCGCCGCCGATCCCCATTTCATCGCCTCCGAATCCCCCGCCTTCGTCGGCCGCGCGGTAGCCGCCTTGGCCGCCGATGCCAAAGTGATGGCCAAAAGCGGGCGCGTGTTCAGTTCCTGGGATCTCTCCGACGAATACGGGTTCACGGACCTGGACGGGTCGAAGCCGCATTGGGGACGCCACTGGGAGCAGGCCTTCGGCAAGGCATTGCGGCCCATGGACGAAGCGTTCTATGCCTACGGGAAGGACAGCCCCATCGAACCGGTGATGCCGGATTGGCCTTGAGATCAATCAGTACCTCAAGCGGGCGAATTCCGTCTCGCCTCCTCGCAGAACGTTCCTATCGACCCGGCCCTCCGCGCCATTAATCCCCCATACTCCGTATTGCCATATCGACCAATGGCCCGATGCGATGGGGCTCCAAACGACATTACGGATCCAGAGCGGCGAGTTCCCAAAGCCGCCACGGAAATTTCTCCAATAAAACCCCTGGGTCGTGTAGACGATGGGTTCCCTTCCGATTGCTCTCGCGACGATATCGGTGAATATCCCCACGTCGCCTCGCATGGTTCGTGGATCCATCTCGCGATCACAATTCCCTCCTTGCTCAACATCCACGGCCGGCACCAGGTCGCCGGGCCGCAGGTCCAGAGTGGACAGGAAGTGCGCGGCCTGCGATCCCGGATCGGAACAGAACGTGAAAAAATGGTACGCCCCGACCACGATGCCCTGGGCCCGGGCTCCTTTCTGGTGCCCGCGATAGGCAGGATCGATCCAATCCGTCCCTTCCGTCGCTTTGATGTACGTGAATCGGATGCCTTGGGCCTTGGCCGCGCGCCAGTCCAGGGGGAGCTGGTGATGGGAGACGTCAAGGCCAAGGATATCCGGAGAATCTCCGAGCCCGCAAGCGGCGAGGGCAAGAGAGAAAAGCAGGGCCAGGTCATACATGGCCCTGCTCAGCTTTACCTCCACCGGAACGCCTCCACCTTGGACCCATTCCGATACGCGACCTCGGCTGCGCTCACCGGAAAGGCCCGGTCGAACTCCTTCCACCCCGCGCTCCAAAAGGCCTTCCACCGATAGCCCCCCGGCGCCAGTACCTGGCGGTGTTCCAGAAACACCACCGCCAAAGTGCCCGCATACAACACCCGCTGCCCCTGCCTCCAGACCCAGGCCCGCGGCCGTCCGCAGCCCGCTTGCGCAAAACGGATCAACGCGGCCTCGTACTCTACGTGCGACTTCTCATCTTCCAGGATCTTGTTGCATAAGGCCCGCAACAACCGGGATGAGGTGGCCTCGCGCAGGGCGCGGTAATAGACGAGCGAGATCAGTTCCGCCGTGATCAGCACCGAATTGGAGACCTCGAAGCCGAAGGGCTTGCGCATTGCCCGGAACACGGTATCGGTCCATTCCGATTGCCGCTTGGGAATGCCGTGCTTATCCATGAAGCGCCCCAGCAATCCGCTGTGGTTGCGCTCCTCCTGCACGAAGAAAGCCGTGACCAGGGGTAGTACGGCGAAGCCCATGCGATCGCCATAGGACTGCGCGAACTTGAGCAGGGCCGACCCCTCGGAATTCTCGCCCAGCTGGAAGGCCGCGATCGACTTGGCGATGCGCATGCTCTCCAGGGGCGACAGCGCCTCGCGCGCCTGCCAGGGGAAAGTGTCGGGCTCCTCGGAGTTCCATTCGAAATATTCCAGCCAACCGCGGAAGAACGCCTCTTTCATGCGGCCCCCGTCAGGGCGGCGGGAGCGGCGGCGACCATGCCTGCGGACATGTTCAGTCGGCGGGTCAGGTACATGACCGTGCCCAGAATGGCGAACAATCCCAGGGCGCCCATCAGCAGGGCGAAGTCTTCCATCTGCAACAGCGTGAAGAGGTAGGCGTACAGCCCGGTGAGCATGCCGCCCAAGGCGAGCGCCCGTTTACGCGTGCTGAGCACGGCGAATCCGTACGCGGTAATCAACCCCACCACTCCCGCCGTGGCGATGGCATAGGCGTAATCGAAGGGGATGTGTTCGGTAAACGCGAGCAGCAGCATGTAGAACAGGCACAGGGCGCAACCCACCAGCAGGTATTGCAAGGGATGGATGCGGCGCTTGTCGAAGGTCTCGTTCATGAAGAACACCAGGAAGGTGAGCAGTATGAAGAGGCTCGCGTACTTGGCGCAGCGCATGGTCTTCTGATAGCGATCGACGGGAAGCAGCAACTCCACGCCGAAGGCGAAAGGCTCCCAATCCTTGGCGGCCACCTCTTCGCCGCGCCAGCTTTGCGGAAAGGAACGGCTCAAATGCGAAGTGGTCCAGTTCGCCTGGAATCCCTCCGCTCCCACCGTATTGTCCCCCGGCAGGAAAGCGCCGGTGAAGCTGGGGGTCTTCCACCCCGAGGCCACGGCGATATGCGTCTCCTTGCCCAAAGGCAGGAAATTCATGGTACCGCTGCCGTTCAGCCGCATATGCATCTTAAAGGCGTAGCCATCCTTGCCCACCACCCCATGCGCCATATCCACCGGGGTATGCAGGCCGCCGGTCACCGGGCTACCTACGAAATTGTCCGGCACGCATTCCGTCTTGTTCCCGTTCCACTCCAACGGCATGGCGCCCGCCAGGGAGCGGACGTCCGGCACGGTAAAGCTGACATAGGCGTCGCCCCACAGGATGTTTTCCGCGGGAATGCGCCAGCCGGAGAAATCCGGCCGGGTAAAGCGGCCCTGCAGATCCAGGTCGGCCTTGAACAGGGCCACGTCGTAGAGTCCGCGATGGCGGATTTCGGGATCGAGGCCGCCCTTTATGTACAGGGCTTCGGGCAGGAAATGCGCGTATTGGATGGTGGTATCGTACCGGATCTTCTCGGACTTGAGAACAGGCTCGTAGGTGGTGATGACGCGGTAGGGCACGGTGAGGATGGGCCCGGCCACCTGCTGGGTGCCGCCCCATTTCGCCGCCACCTCCCGCTGCGCCGAATCCCCGCTATACTGCCGCTCCTGCACCAGGCCCGTGATCATGCTGACCGGAATCAACAGCAACGCCATCAGAATGCCGATGAAAGCCATCTTACCGATGGAAGCGATGCCGTTCCTGGCCTGGGAAAATCCGCCCATTGCCAGGGAAGCCAGGCCCGAAGCGGGCTGGAGGAGGGGTTCGGGTTTGGGGGCGTTGTAGTCGGGCATCTGGGTTCCTTGGCCAAGGCCGCGGAACATTCCGCGGGCCTGCCATAAGGATACCGGAGCCGTGTGAAGGTATGATGAAGTCGGGATGAAGTCGGGATGAAGTCGGGGCGAATTCGCCGCGCGGTCATACCGCCGGCAGGATCCATTCCGCCCGCAGCCCGCCCTCGGCGCGGTTTTCCAGGCGGATGGTCCCCTGGTGCAGACGGGTTATCTCCTGCACTATGGTCAGGCCCAGGCCGGAGCTTTTGCGCCCGGTATCCGGGCGCTGCAGGGAGTAGAACTTATCGAATACGCGGGTCTGGGCGTATTCCGGCAGGCCGGGCCCATCATCGGTAATCTCGATGCGGGCCATGGGACGCGGGCCGTCCACCCGTTGCGCCCGCACGCGTACCAGGCCGCCTTGCGGCGAAAAGGATAACGCGTTCTCCAGCAGATTGAGGAGCGCCTGCTGCAACAGGAAACGCTCTCCCGGCAGCGACAAACCGGCGTCCACTTCGATTTCCCAACGCAGGCCTTTGCGCGCCAGGGCCGCATCCATGCGCGCGCGCGCCTCCGCGGCCAAGGCAGGGAAATCCACCCGCTCCACTTCCAGCAAGCCCCGACGGCTTTCCAACCCGGAAAGGTCCAGCATACGGTCGACCAGGGATTGCATCCGATCTGTTTCCGAACGGATGTTTCCCAGGAAACCCGCCCGCCTCTCAGGCGGCATCTCTTCCATCAACAACTCCGCGGCCCCGCGCACCGATGAGATGGGGCTCTTGAGCTCGTGGGTCAGGGTATGCACGTACTCTTCCACGTACTTCTTGCCCTCCAGGGCTTCACGCATCTCCTCGAAGGCCCGGCCCATCTCCCCGATTTCGCTACGGCCCAAGGCCGGGGGCGGCGGCCGCTTCCCGTCGCGCACGGCCCGCGCGTACGCCGTCAAGCGTTGGATGGGATGGGTTATGAAGGCCGAAAGCACCATCCCGGCCATGGCCACCGCCAAGGCCGCGATCACGCCCGCCAAAACGATTTTGCCCCGTGCCGCCTGCACGAACAGGTTGATGCTGTTGGAAGGCTTGGAAACCGTGACCACGCCAGCCATGGCGCCGCCCGGCTTGCGGATAGGCGCCGCCACGTACATTACCGAAGTGGTCGGAACCTTGGGATCGACCCGGGTCGTCCTCGCCCCGTAACTCCCACGTAACGTCAGGTATACGTCCCGCCACCGGGAATAATCCTTGCCTTCGTCTTTGCCGCCGTCCGAATCGAAAATCACCTGTCCCGCGGTATCCGTCACGTATACGCGCACGTCCATGCGCGTCTTGGTCAGGTCATAGACCTTGGCCTGCAAAGGTCTGCCCGGCACCCGCTGGTAGGCGGCCCGTAGCATTTCCACCGGGATCTTCCCATCGGCCCCCAGCCCCCCTTCCAGCAAGGCCGCCAGCAGGTTGGCGGAATCGATCAGGTTTTCTTCCGAAGTCTCCAGGTAGCGCGGGCGCAAATCGTTCAGGATCCAATTCACCAGGAAATAGAATCCCGATCCCGTCAGTAGCAGAAACCCCAGCACCAGTCGCGTCCGCAGGCGCAAGCTACCACTCCTCTTTCAGGGAATAGCCCAACCCGCGATGGGTCACGATGGCCTCCACCTCCGGTTTCACCTGGCGCAGCTTGGCCCGCAGGCTCTTGATATGCGCGTCCACGGTCCGGTCCAGGCTCGCCTCCGGCACGTCCCAGGCTTTCTCCATCAACTGTTCCCGGGACAATACCCGCCCCGGCTTCTCCAACAGCACGCCCAGCAGTCGGTACTCGTAGCGCGCCAACTCCAGGCGCGTACCGTAGTAGGTAATCGCGCACCGCTCCGGGTCCAGCACAAATGGAAGTGCCGCCGCCGCCGACCCAGTCCCCGCGCCCGGCGCATTCCCCGCCGGACGTCCTGTCCGCCGTAAAATTGCCTTGATGCGCGCCGCCAATTCCCGCGGGCTGAACGGCTTCACCACGTAATCGTCCGCGCCCAGCTCCAGCCCCACCACCCGGTCGATCTCCCCCGCCCGCGCGGTCAAGAATAGCACCGGCAACTCATGGCGCTTGCGAATCTCCTTGAACAGATCGAATCCGCCGATATCCGGCAACCCCACGTCCAGCACCGCCAGGTCATACGGCTCATCCAAAGCCGCCAACCCCTCCTGCCCGGTCGCGCACCACCGGCACTTGAACCCCTCCGTCTCCAACGCATACACGATGTTATCCGCGATGGCCGGCTCGTCTTCGATGATCAGGATGCGGGCATTCATTGGGGGTCCCTGGAATAGCTGGCAAGATAGCAAGGTCCCCGGACGACATCGCCTTCCGGGCCTTGTAGCTACAAAGTGGCTACGTACCCTGTCGCTACCGTGTAGCTACACGCCCCTGCCCCGCACCCTCTTCCCCGGGGTGTAATGTCATTGTCAGTACCCGCAAAGTAATGACAATGACTTTACATCGCATAGGACCCCTACCCGCCGACGCCTCCACCCCGCCCCCGGCAGATGCCCCCGCCAGAAGCCCCTGGCAAACCCCTCCACGGAACCCCGGAATCCAGCCGTCCGGGCAACAAAAAACCCGAGGGGGGACGACCCCTCGGGTTTAGCGGGGCAGGGGCCCCTTTGCGAAATGCCCGTACCGAGTGCGGGCATTTCCTGGGAATCGGAAAGGCTTACTGCAGGGCCAGCGCGCCCTGTTCCAGGTAGGTGGTGGTCTTGGCGCCCAAGGCCTTCAGCAGGCGCATGGCATCCATGCGGCCCATGCTGGCGGCGGCCAGATACGGGGTCCAACCCTCGTTGTCGCGGGCGTTGATGTCGGCGCCGCGGCGGAGCAGCACTTTGATTTCTTCCATGCGGCCGGCTTCGGAGGCGCGGATAAGGCGCATGTCCATGTCGTGCTGGGAGGGCATCCCGTGGGTGCCTGAGCATCCCACCGCCGCAAGGCTGATCAACACCAGCAGTCCGAGCACCCAGCCGTTGGTCTTTTTGGTCATCGAGTTGTTCATGCGTCTACCCTCGTCGTAGGCGGGATTCCCTTCCGCCATGTCCATAGAATACCCATTCCAACCCTGGAATTAATTGAGGCGGATCACACTCGGGGGGTGCATGTGCGGGGGCTCACAGGGAGGGATGTGTGCGGGATCACAGGGGGAATCCCCCGCAGCCAATCACTATGGGCGAGGGGGCTACAACGAGAATCCGAGAAGCGGATTCTCTTCTCGTAAAGGGCGGCTCGGGCGCAGGGCGGAGCATATCCAGCCGCGCTGAAGGCGGTCGCCGCAAGACAAGGTCGCCGTGTTGGGCTGGGGGCGGGTTAGGCGCCGTACTCTTTGCGGTAACCTTCCATGCGGGCGACGAGGCCCGCGTCCAGGTGGACGTGAAGTTCGCCGGCTTCGGACTTCAGGTAGCCCAGGATATCTTCCAGGGTTACGATGGCGGTCGTCTTCAGCCCGAATTCGGCTTCGATTTCCTTCAGGGCGGGCAGCTTGCCCTTGCCGCGCTCCATGCGGTCGACGGAAACCACCAGGCCCAGGGGTTGGATGCCGGGTTGGGCGATCAGGGGAAGGCTTTCGCGGATGGAGGTACCGGCCGTGGTCACGTCCTCGATAATCACCACGCGGCAGGGCTTGTCCGGGGACTGCGGAGAGGCGTAATTATAACCGACCAGGGTCCCGCCCTCGCCATGGTCCTTGAGTTCTTTGCGGTTGAAGGTATAGGTCACGTCGTGGCCGTACAGGTTATACAGCGCGATGGATGCGGTAACGGCCAGGGGGATTCCCTTATAGGCCGGGCCGAACAGGTTGTCCACTTCCTGACCGAAGGCGACCCGGATGGCGCGCGCGTAGAATTCCCCAAGTTCCTTCACTTGCGAAGCCTTCACGTAGGCTCCCGTGTTGATGAAGTAGGGTGTCTTGCGACCGCTTTTGGTCGTGAAGTCACCGAACCGGAGCGCGCCGGCCCCAAGCATGAACTCGATGAACGCTTGCTTGAAGTTTTCCATGAGCCTTTCCTCTGTCAACATCCGGAGCGAAGCGTACCTTCCGGTACGTGTCGATCGTCCCGGAAGATAGCGTCGACCGCAAAGGTAACAACTACGGGGCTTGCGCGTGAGCGGTCGCACACTCCGGATCTTTTTTTCTCGCATACACTTAGGCCGGGCTGTATACTGAAAATATGCCCGTCATGGACGTGATACTCGGAGACCTCAACTACACCCTAGGTGTGGGTCAGGCCAATACCTTTCTGCGCGTCGCGGGCAACCTCGCCGGCAACAACGCCGCCAAGCTGACCGCCATCTTCAGCCGTACCATGACCCATGCGCAGGGCCGGCTTTTCCTCAGCCTGCAGGGCTGCTACTCCATCGACTCCATGGCCCTGGCCGCCTTCGCCCAGCAACACAAGGCATTGACGGAGCGCGCCATGGAAATGGTCCTGGTCGACGTGCCCTCCCAAATCCTCGCAGTGCTGGAAGGCAACCACCTGGCTTCCCTGTTCGAAATCTTCCCTTCCGTCCAGGAAGCGGAAAAGAAGTACGGGCGCGCCATCTATTAACGGTACGGTGCGGTTTGTCCGCCCCCGCCCGCCAGATTCCCGCTTTTTCCCTGCTCCCAATCCCACACCCTTGTATTTTGCCTCCTCTTCGGGGAGAAATGATATGATTGCGAAAGCCATGCACGCGTCCGTGAATCCCCTGTTGCAAAAACTGAATCAGGCCTACCTGCAAGCGCACTTCGAGAAGGAAGACGCTTTCTGGAAGGACAAGATGGGCCTGGCCGCCCGCGTGGCCGGCGAGTTCGAGAAAAAGGAGAACAGCCTGCAGGCCTGGGTCTCCGATGCCGGTTACCTGCCGTCCCTGCGCGGCGAGCTGGCCAAACCCGAACTCACCCCCGACGATCGCCTGGGTCTCCAGGGTTGGCTCCGCTTTTTCGAAGTGCATGCCATCGAAAATCCCGCCGCCAAGGCCCTGGCCACCCGCATCGTGGAGATGGAAGGCCGTCTACAGGAAGTCCGCGGCGCCATGAAGCTGGGATATATCGATCCCGCCAGCGGACAGCACGTGCCTGCC
Organism: Fibrobacterota bacterium; assembly: GCA_023249635.1. Taxonomy (GTDB): domain Bacteria; phylum Fibrobacterota; class Fibrobacteria; order UBA11236; family UBA11236; genus Chersky-265. The sequence continues at coordinate 2,765 of JAHFCH010000101.1, read as the reverse complement.
AGCTCCATACGCCTGGGACTGATGATCCGCACCTCGCCGGACGAAAGCCTGCGCAAGGCCGCCCATCGCGGGCTGCAATCCATCGAAGGCGAAGTGCTGACCAAGGGGTTCCTGGACATCGTGCGCGAACGCAACAAGCTGGGCCGCATGCTCGGCTACGAGGACTATTACGACTACAAGGTATCGCGCAACGAAGGCTTCTCCAAGAAGGTTCTCTTCGACATCCTGGGCGATCTGGAAATACGCACCCGCGACGCCTGCAAGGCCTCCATCGAAAACCTGGTGAAGCAATCCGGGGCTTCGGCGCGCGAAGCCTGGAACCTGCTGTACCTCACGGCCGGCGACGTCACCGCCCAGATGGATCCGTATTTCGGTTTCGGCGCCGCCCTTGGCCGTTGGGGCCGCTCCTTCACCGCCCTGGGCATCAAGTATCGCGGCGCCACCCTCACCCTCGACCTGCTCGATCGCAAAGGCAAGTACGAGAACGGCTTCATGCATGGGCCCGTGCCCGGATTCATGGACGCGGGCGCATACCTGCCGGCGCGCATCAACTTCACCGCCAACGCCATTCCCAACCAGATCGGCAGCGGGCATCGCGCCACCGAGACCCTATTCCACGAAGGCGGTCACGCGGCCCATTTCAGCAACATCCTCATGCCCGCGCCTTGCTTCTCGCAGGAATACGCGCCCACCTCGGTAGCCTTCGCCGAAACCCAGAGCATGTTCCTGGACAGCTTCATCGAAACCCCGGAGTGGTTGGTGCGTTACGCCCGCGACGCCCGCGGCCTGCCCATGCCTCTCGATCTCATCCGGGCCAACATCTCCAAGAAGCAGCCCTACCGGGCCTTCTCCCTGCGGGCCATGCTCACCGTGTGCTTCGCCGAAAAGGCCATCTACGAAATGCCCGAGGCCCAACTCACGCCGGACAACGTGATCAAAACGCTACGCGAGATCGAATCCGGCATGCAATTCCTCAACGAAGGCACGCGCCCGGTCCTCAGCGTCCCCCACCTGCTCTCCGGCGAGTCTTCGGCGTATTACCACGGCTACGTACTGGCCGAAATGGCCGTGCACCAGACGCGCCGCTTCTTCGAGCGCCGCGACGGCGCCCTCATCGACAATCCCAACATCGGCCGCGATCTGGCCGAGCATTATTGGAAGCCCGGCAACGCCCGCACTTTCCCCGACATGATCCAGGGCCTCACGGGAAAACCCTTCGGCGCCGAAGCCACGGTGGAAATGGTGAACAAGCCGCTGGAAGCGGCGCTGGCCGAAGTGGATCAGGCTTCCGCCCGCAATCACGGCGCCGCAGCAGCGCCCCGCAAGGTCGATCTCGACGCCATCGTCCGCATAGCCCATGGGGATGAAATCATCGCCAGCACCGAGAACGGGAAATCCTTCGACGAAGTAGAGCGGGATTTCGCGGAATGGCTGGGGACGAAGTACGTGGGGGGATGAAGAGGTGGTTCGAGAAGCGGATGTGCTGTTCGGAAGCAGATGCGCTTCGTAGCGATACATCGTCGGGTGTCGGGCGTCGGGCGAAAGACAAAATCAAATTTGTCGCTCTTAACGCCCGACGCCTAGCCGCGCAGCGGCGTACGCCCGACACCCGACGATGTATCGCTACATCTACCGCTAGTCCATTCCGCTCCACCCCCTCTCCAGCCATCTCGTCACCTTCCCGGAATCAGGTAATACTCCCCGATCAGGATCCGATCCGGCCCGCCTTCTTCCTGGATTCCGCACGCCACTCCCAGCACGCCTTCGCACGGTTCGAAGTGGATCACGCGGCATTCGGTGCGCACCTTCTCCAGGTTGCCGCATTTGGCCGGGCCGCCCGTACAACCCGCATCCGCGGTTTCCAGGAACTCGCCCAGAGGCAGGGTCACGGCTGAATCGCGGTTGATCCAGCGCACCTTGCTCTCCGGCACGCCATCGATGGTCAGCTCCTCCATGTCGCGCATCTCCGGATGCGGCACCTGGGAAGGCACTTCCACCTCGTCATAGGAAAAGAGCGCATTGGCGCGGGTGAGTCCGGCGCGCAGAATGTCCCAATGCAAGGTGCCGCCCGCAACGGAACGCGAACCGGCTTCGGCGCATACGTGCACGCGGGCCGGGCATTCCGCGATGGAGGACCAGGTCTCGCATTGGCCGGGTTTGGGTTCGTGCATGGGGCCGCCCAGCTTGTCGAGATTGAAATACGCGCTCTTGCGCGCGCGCAGGTTCGCGAAGGACCAGGCTCCGGTATCGGGATCGGCCAGGCCGCGATCGGCGATGCGCAGGGCCTCGCGGGTGTACGCCAAAGCCGAATCCTTACGGCCCAGGTTCTGGAAGCAAAGCCCCAGATCATTGCGGACCGCGGCATCACCGGAATCCAACCGCGCCACCGCCGCGTAGAGATCGCAAGCCTCTTTGTATTTGCGAGCGCGGTAGTAGCCGTTGGCGCGCAGCTTCAGTAATTGCGTTTGCCGGTAGACCGCCGAGGGAAGTTGCGCGGAACGGGAAACCGCCGGGGCGCCCCAATCATCGTCCTCGGCGAAAACGGCCGAGGCCAACAGGAAGGCGGTAAGGAAGGCGAGGGGACGCATGGGCTTGAGGAAGGATTTTACCGCCTACCCCGGCAGCGGATCCAGTCCGGGCCTCGCCCGCGTATGCGTTGCGATCAGCGGCGGAAAAGCCGTTCCGGTCGCCGGTTTTCCTTGCCAATCGCGGTCGCCGCACCCGCCGCCCGGCCATCGACGCGGCGTAGGGTTCCGGACCCCGTG